>CAIXBH010000207.1 GCA_903917615.1 uncultured Chloroflexota bacterium
ACCGGCCTCGAGGATCGCGGCGGTGGACTGCACCGGGCGATCGAGCGTGTGCGCGCGCGGCAGCGTGGTGAAGTCGCCCCAGCGCAGCTTGAGCGTCACGGTGCGCGCGCGGCGCCCGCTCTCACGCAGGTCGGTGCCCACGCGCTCGGCGTGGCGGGCGAGCACGCGGTGCAGCTCGGCGACGTCGGTCACGTCCTCGCCGAACGTCACCTCGCGCGAGATCGATCGCGCGACGCGGCCGTGGCCGTTCACCGGCGTGGGGTCGAGGCCGCGCGCACGCCCGGAAAGCGAGGCGCCCGACTTGCCGAAGAGCTGCTCGAGCCAGCGCACATCAACGGCGGCGAGCTGCCCGATCGTCCGGACGCCCATGCGCTGGAGCACCTCGCCGGCCTTCGGCCCGACCATCGGCAGCTCACGGATCGCGAGCGGCGCGAGGAACTCGGCGTCCTCGCCGACGGGCACCTCGATCAGCCCGTCCGGCTTCGCGCGGTCGGAGCCGACCTTCGCCGTCGTGCGCGACCCCGCGATGCACACCGACACGGCGACATCGAGCTCCGCGCGCACGCGAGCGCGCAGCGTAGCCGCGGCCTCGGTCGCGCCGTGCTCGGCGTCCCCGATACCGGTCAGGTCCACGTACGCCTCGTCGATGCCGACCGATTCGACGATGGGCGAGGTCGCACGCAGCATCTCGTGGAACTGCTTCGACACGGCGCGATACGCCTCGAAGTGCGGCGGCACGACAATCGCCTGCGGGCACAGCCGGAGCGCCTGCGACATCGGCTGCGCGGAGTGGCAACCGAACGCGCGCGACTCGTACGAGGCAGCGGCGACGACGCCACGCCCACCGGGGTGTCCGACGAGCACCGGCTTGCCGCGCAGGGAATGGTCACGCACACGCTCGACGGCGACGAAGAACGTGTCGAGGTCGAAGTGCGCGATGCGCCGCGGGAGCCGTGGGCCGTGATCCGGCACGCCATACCTCGCGATCAGGGCTCGGAGTATGTCCGCGCGCCAGCCTCGACGCTAGAACGTGCGTTCTGCGGCTGTCAAGATACGCATTGCCCGCAGGCGGCGCGACGGGCTGCGGGCGCGGACCACCGACGCACGACCCGAACGCGAAGCAACATCGCCGCATACAGCGCGGGAAGTCGCACGTGTCGTGCGTACCGAATGTCGTCCCGCGCGTGCTGCGAGAGCGCCGACGATACCGAGGCTGCTGGATGTGCCAGGTCGATCCGTGCACGCATATTTCGCGTGAACGGGCGGCCCGAACGCCGGCGTGCGGCTCCCAAAGCGTCCCGTGATATTGCTAGACTGACGGCGAACTCAGCTTCCTCGATGGCGTTCCGAAACCTGCACGTCTAGCGGTATCTGAGCAAGCGATTGATGGCCCGCCCAGCGGGGCCGCCAGTGACCTGGCGCCGTAGGCGTCAGTAGGAGAGTTCGGACGTTGACGCAGAGGATCTATGTTGGGAATCTCCCGTTCTCCGCGACGGAGGGGGAGGTCGCTGAGTTGTTCGGGCAGTACGGCGAGGTGGTTTCCTGCTCGCTGCCCAAGGACCGCGAGACCGGCCGCCCGCGCGGCTTCGGCTTCGTGGAGATGGAGGACGAGGACGCCAAGAAGGCGATCTCGGCCCTCGACGGCAAGGACATGGGCGGCCGCGCGCTTCGCGTGAACGAGGCGCAGCCTCGTGAGCAGCGCAGCTTCGGCG
>CAIXBH010000208.1 GCA_903917615.1 uncultured Chloroflexota bacterium
CGAGCTCGCCCGCCGCGCCGACGTGATGCTCATCGCCCCTGCGACCGCATCGACGCTGTCCCGGCTCGCGACGGGGCTCGCGGAGGACTTCGTCATCCTCACCGCGATCGCGACCACGGCACCGCTGCTGGTCGCGCCCGCGATGGACGCGCAGATGTGGGCGCACCCGTCGACTGAGGCGAACGTCGCGACGCTCCAGTCGCGTGGCGTCGAGTTCATCGGCCCCGCGTCTGGTCGCCTCGCGTCCGGACGCATGGGCCTTGGCCGGCTCGTGGAGCCCGAGCAGATCGTCGATGCGCTGCGCGCGCGGCTGGGCCGCGACGCCGGCGACCTCGTCGGGCGTCGCGTCGTGGTGAGCGCCGGCGGCACGCGCGAGGCGATCGACCCCGTGCGTTACATCAGCAATCACTCCAGTGGGAAGATGGGCTACGCCATCGCCGAGGCGGCACGCGACCGCGGCGCGGACGTCGTGATCGTGTCGACGGTCGGGTTCGCCGCGCCCGCCGGGGTCCGAGTCGTGTCCGTCTCCTCGGCCGTCGAGATGCAGCAAGCCGTGCACGAGGCGTGCGCGGACGCCGACGTGTTGGTGATGGCTGCCGCGGTCGCGGACTACCGCCCGGCCGCCGCTGCTGACCAGAAGCTGAAGAAGAGCGCCGGTACGGCGGGCACGACGATCGACCTCGTCGAGAACCCGGACATCATCGGCAGCACGCCAGTGCAGACGAAGCGTGGCGCGCTGCTCAAGATCGCCTTCGCTGCCGAGACGCAGAACCTCATCGAGAACGCTGCGGCCAAGATGAAGAGCAAGGGCGCGCGCTTCATCGTCGCGAACGACGTCACCGCGACGGACGCCGGCTTCGGCTCGGACGACAACCGCGTCACGATCCTCGACGACGCGGGCGGGCGCGAAGATCTGCCGCTGATGTCCAAGTACGCCGTGGGCCACGCGATCCTCGACCGCGTGCTGCCGCTGCTCCCCACGAAGTAGCCGGGGCCGACGGGTGTCGCTCCACCAGATCGCGAACTACGGCCTGCTCGTGTCGTTCATCGTCGGCAGCGTCGGCTACGTCGGGCACGGCATTCAGTTCAGCCGCAGTGGGAACGAGAACCAGGTGCTCCGCTGGATGCGGAACCTCGGCCTGTTCGCCTCGTGGGGCTTCATCGTGCTGTGGGAGTTCACCTAGGGCCGAGAGCCGGCTAGGCGGCAAGGCTCTTGATGCGGCGTCAGCCTCTTCGTCGATCGAGATTCGAACCATGAGTTCATCACCGTGATGACCAAAAGCCCGTCAGGCAGGTGACAGACGTAGCAGGGATTGCCCCCGCTGTCCGGGAGGCCATCTCCACGTAAGTCAGGCAATAGCGAATGTCGGCTTCGGTGAAGTGGCGGCGGACAAGTCGCTCGGCGGCGTGCTTGCTGAGCTGGAACGATGGCCCGCTCGTCAGGCCCTCTGTTAATCCCCGCGAGCCCGGCCCAGCGCGAAGTGCACGAGCGTGCGCACGGGGTTGCCGGACATGCCCTTTACCCACGGCCCGTTGTCCGCGGACTTGAACATCGTGCCGGCGATGTCGAAGTGGACCCAGGGCGTGTCGCCTGCGAAGTGGTGCAGGAACTGCGCCGCGGTGATCGAGCCAGCCGGGGCGCCGCCCGTGTTCTTGATGTCGGCGACGTCCGACTTGATCTGGTCCATGTATTCCTGGTCGAGCGGCATCCGCCAGACCTTCTCGTTCGAGGTGGCGGCGGCACGTTCGACCTCGGTCATGACGCGGTCGTTGTTCGTGAAGACGCCGTTGCGGTAGGCGCCCAGCGCGATGTTCATCGCGCCGGTGAGTGTCGCGACGTCGATGAGTGTCGTGGCGCCCTGCTGCTTCGCGTAGGCGATTGCATCCGCCAGCACGAGGCGGCCCTCGGCGTCGGTGTTCAGCACCTCGATCGAGGTGCCGTCCATGGCGTAGACCACGTCGCCCGGCTTCGTCGCAGAACCGCTCGGCAGGTTCTCGGTGCACGGCGCGATCGCCATCACGTTGACCTTCGCCTTGAGGCGCGCCAGCGCGCCGATCGCCGCGATGACCGCTGCGGC
>CAIXBH010000209.1 GCA_903917615.1 uncultured Chloroflexota bacterium
CGACGACGACGCCGTCGCGGGCGGCGCGCTGCGCCGCGGCGAGCGCGCCCTGGGCGTCCTGGTCGATGGTCGCGGTGCTCAGCACGGTCTGCCCGGCCTGCGCGGCCTGGATGTAGGTGCGCACGGCGGCCTTCGACACCTGGTCCGGCTGCTGCTCGATGATGTTCGCGACCCGCGCGGTGCCCTCGGACAGCGCGCGCAGCAGCGGGGCCGGCACGGGCTGGCCCGCGTCCGCGTGCGTCTGGATGTCGGCGAGGGTGACCGTGAGGCGGTCGAGCTCCTCGGTCGTCGAACGCGGGGTGAGGTTCTGCGCGACGCTGCCGCCCTCGTTGCCGCGGGTCGACCACGCCGCGCCGCCCAGCGCTGCCACCACGATGGCCGCGGCGGTCGCGACGGCGGCGAACGGGCGCATCACGGCCGCGCGTCGATAGAACGGCACGACGTTGGCGGGCACCGGCGCCTCGAGAGCATGGAGCACTGCCGCGCGGGAGCGCGAGTGGAAGGAGCGGTAGGCGTGGCCGTTGCCGGCGCCCGAGAGCTCACCGCGCAGCAGCGTCGCCGTGCGCAGGAGGCCGGTGAGTTCGGGATCCTCGATTGCGTCGAGGCCGGACGGCTGTCCGTACTCCACGCGGTCCAGTGCCTCCGCGAGGCGCAGGGCGTCCAGCAGCTCCGCGTCATCGCGCGGCTGCTCGGAGGGGTCCCCTGTGCTCAGGAAGTCGTCCCGGTCCACTGCTGTCCTATCTCATCCCGCTCACAACGACTGCGGTTGGACGTTCATGGAAGCCCGCGCCTCCAGGATCTCCCTCAGCCGTTTGATGCCCTTGTGCTGGAGCACCTTCACGTTCGTTTGCTGCTTCTCCAGCGCCTCGGCGGTCTCCGCGATGGAGAGCCCGGCGCCGAAGCGCAGTTGGATCACTTCACGCTGCGCTGTCGGCAGCGCCTCGACCGCCGAGAACACCTCGGCAATGGTCAGCGCCCGCTCCGCCAGCTCCTGCGGCCCCGGCTGCTCGTCCGGGAGCCACTCCGGCACCTCGCCACTCGTGCCGCGCAACGTGGCGCGACGGTAGTGCGAGACCACGTGGTTGCGGGCGATCCGGAAGAGCCACGCCCGAAACGGGCTCCGCTCCTCCAGTCCGTCCACCCCACCCGTGAACGGGCGCCACTCGAACCCGCCGAGGGCTCGCATCACCTTCAGGAAGATCTCTTCCGTCAGGTCTTCGGCGTCCGTCTCGTTGCCGACCCGCGAGACGCAGAACCGATACAACGGCCCCACATACGCGTCGTACAACTCGCCAATGGCCTGCTGGTCGCCGTCCGCGGCGCGTTCAACCGCGCGACGCTCGACGTCGAGAGGCAGGTCATGCGGCGGTGGGAAGCGTGGGGTCGCGTCGGGCATGAGGGCCGTCCTTCGCGCGTGTTCCCAGTGTAGTCCTGGGTCCGCCATTCGAGGGCGCTCATGCGGTCTCGTTTCCGAGGCCTGCCGGTCGGCAACCACTTGCCGAGGCACTCCGCGATCCCGTGTTCTCCCCGCCTGCAGGGGGGCTAACGCCCGGACACCCCCCCGGGGTTAACCACACCCCGGAAGTTCGTTGGCACGGCGATGATCCGTTGAAGCGATCGAGCGGCTCTGTGGATCCCTCTGAAGAATCTCCGCGGGGCGGTTAACTCTTCTCGCGGACAGAACGTTGTCGCTTATGTGCAGGAGTAGGCGTGCGTTCAGACGCGGCGCGCATCTATGCTGCATCGGAGCCCGTCGGAATGTCCGGCGGGGATTTTGTTTGCGTTCCGAATGGGCACCCGCGCAGAGCGTCGGCAGGTCACCTGGTGACGTCCCGCTCGAGCGGCAGCATCAAGTCTCCGGCTTCAGGCCAGGGCCCAGTCGTGTATCGGAGTCCTAGAAGACCTCTCCTTGCACCGGCACCATCCGGCCCCGTCTCTCTCATGAGAACCAAGTCCAGGAGGACTTCACTTTGACTCTGATGAAGAAGTACGCGTTCTACGGCGCTGCCGTGGCCGCGTCGCTGGCGCTGGCGCTGGTGATGCTCGTCTCGAGCACGCCGCGCACGGCGCAGGCGGCGACCACGATCACGCCCGGCGCCGGCACGTTCGACCTTCGGGCGAACTCGACCAACGGCACGAACAACTTCCAGCTGGCAACGGCTGGTGCTGCAAACATCGTGATCACTGAGACGGCGGTGGCTCAGTTCGTAGTCGGCAACACGGTCGTGCTGCAGGCCCCGACGGGCTGGCAGTTCGGCGTCGCCGCCGGCACCCTCGCGGCTGCGGTCACCGTCAACGGTGGTTCTGCTCCGTTCGCGGTTACTCCGGTGATCAGCGCTGACCTCAGCCAGCTGACCCTCACGGTCGCGGCGCAGTCGGCCGGTGCGGCCGGTGTGGCCACCATCATTTTCGGCGCCGGTGGGAACGCCATCTCGGTCCGCCCGATCTCCGCTGCGTCGGTGACCGGCAACATCACGCTTGCCGCCTCGAGCACGGCGATCGCCAACGCGGCGGTCAACCCGGCCCTGGCCGCGAACGCGGTCCTCGGCACGGTGACGGCTGGCACGAACTTTGCCACGCCGTTCTCGGTGAACCTGGGCATGACGACCTCGACGGGCGCCTGCGCGATCAACCCGGCGAACCCGGTTGTGGCCGTGAACCCGCCGAGCCCGCTGACCCCGGCGTCGGTGCCGGCGGATGGCTCGATCGGTACTGCGCTGTGCGCCACGGTGCGTGACGCGGCGAACTTCCCGATCGCGGCTGTCCCGGTGTCGTTCTCGGTGTCGCTCGGTGTGGTGAGCACCGGCACGGCGAAGACGATCATCGCCTTCACGAGCACGGGTGGTGTGGCCTCCACGAACTACCGTGGTGGTGGTGGTGTGGTCGCGACTGACACGGCGGTGTCCTCGGCCCCGAACCCGTACAGCGCGGTCGGCACCCTTTCGATCTCGCTGACGGCCCCGACGGGCACGACGGCGGCGAAGGTGATCGTGACCCCGCCGACGACCCTGGCGGTCGCCGCGACGGTGACGAACACGTCGCCGAACTACCAGTCGCCGACCATCGGCACGAACTTCTCGGTCCAGGCGCAGGACGGCAACGGCCTGGGCGTGAACAACCAGGTCCTGCTGGTCTCGGTTGACCGCGGTGCGCTGGTCGCGGGCTTCGGCGCGCTGACCTGCGCGAACGCGACCTCGAAGTCGATCACGGTGACGACGGCGACCGGTCCGCTCGTGGTCGCCGGCACGCAGACCCCTGGTGTCGGTGCGCTCTCGTACTGCGGCAACCAGCTTGACGCGCCGGGCAAGGCGACCATCACGGTCTCCAACATCTCGACGTCGATGGCGAACGCAACGGGTACCGTCTCCATGGCGGGTCGCCCGGCCAAGGTGACCGCGGTTGCCACGGTCAACTCGATCGCCGCGACGATTGTTGACGCTGGCGGGAACGCGGTCGCGGACGGCACCCCGGTGCGGTTCACGATCTCGGCGAACGCTGGTGCGGTTTCGACCGCCTGCACGACCACGACCAACGGCCAGGCGTCGTCGGTTGTGGCCCTGATCGCTGCCACGGGCACGGTCATCGTTTCCACTGACTGGAACGAGAGCGGCGCGGCCGTCCCGGGTTGCGCAGCGGCCCAGGCCGCTGGCTTCCAGCCGGCGTTCCTCGCTTCGGGTGGCGCCCAGTCGATCGCGACCTCGGTCACGGTCCCGGGTGGCAACTCGTCCGCGGGTGGCACCACCCCGACGACCCCGACCACCCCGGTCGCGGGCACGGGTGCGTTCGCTGCTGCGCCGGTCTTCTCGGCCAGCAAGCTTGCGAACGCGGTCTTCACCGGCACGCTGACTGACGCAGTGTTCACGGCCGCCGGTGCGACCGGTGCATGGGCGCAGGACAGCAAGGGTGTGTTCAACCTGTACGTCGTGGGCGCGCCTGCCTTCGTGAACGCCGGCTTCCTGGCCGCGTTCCCGAACAACGCGTTCACCACGGCGACGGCGCTCACGCTCGTCGGAAGTAGTTCGCAGCGCTGAGCCTTCGGGCTCGGCAGTGACCTTCCGGGTCGGGGCGTGAGCTCCGGCCCGGAAGGCCTTCCACGTTCCGCTCACAAGGAGTCTCCATGACCCTCATTCGAAAGTTCGCGATGGTCGGCGTTGCCGCCGTCGCGGCGCTCATGCTGATGAGCTTCGTGGCCTCGACGGCGTCCGCGCAGGCGGCCCTCCCGTTCAAGGCCTTCGGTTCCGGCCTCAAGGCCGGCCAGGTGGTCACCGCTGTTGAAGGCGGCATCAACGTCGGCACCGCCACGGTTGACGCCGGCGGCAACTGGCAGATCGACATCCAGCCGGGCGGCCCCGCGGCCACGAAGGCTGGCGACACGGTCAACTTCGCGATCGACGGCAAGGCCGCGACGCAGACGATCATCTGGCAGTCCGGCCAGTTCACGCCTCCTCCGGGCCTTGCCCTGACGGTGGCGGCTGCTGCCGCGGCTCCGGCCCCGGCTCCGGCGGCTCCGGCCCCGGCGAAGACCGGCAACGCCGGCCTGCTCGGCTCGACCGGCACCTCGATGGCGCTGGTCCTGGTCCTCGGTGTGTTCGCGCTGACCCTCGTGGCCGGCGCCCGCACGGCGACCCGCAAGAGCTAGGACGGCTGTGAAGGTGGCGCGAGCGATGTTGCAGGCGATGGGTCTTCGGATCGGCGCTGTGGCAATCCTCGCGTCCGCCCTCTGGCTTGGCTCACTGGCAGCCTCCCCGTTGGCACACGCCGACGGGGGGGCTGCTGTCTTCTCCGGGCGCGTCCTCTCGGATGGTGGTGGCGAACTGCCCCTCCGCGTGCGCGCCGTCTCAGACGCCGGCGTCGTCTGCGGGACCGCCTCGGTCCAGTCGGACGGCAGGGTCGGCACCTACGCCATCCGCGTCACCACCGCCGAGTCCCGCGTGGGCTGCCCCGCGAACGGTGACTTCGTGAACCTCATCCTCCTCTACGGGCTGGTCGACGACGGCACACCGCCGGCGTCGCGTGTGGTCATCTACGACGGCGTCGTGACGCCGCTCGACCTCGCTCGGCCGTCCGCCGCGTCCTAGCGCGCCTCTCCGCCTCGCTCAGCGCATCCCGCGATGACCGTCCGTTGGCGAACGGCCGCGCGCGGCGATATCGTTGTTCCGCCGTCCCACCGCGGCGCTCATGACTTCCTCGGCAGGGGGCTTCGGTGACGTTGCGCTCGCGCATTGAACAGATGTTGTCCGCTCGAGGGGTGAACCCCCGGCTCGCCGCGGTCGCCGGTGGCGTCGTGCTGCTCGTGCTGGTCGGCATCGCCTTCGGGCTGACGCGCGGCGGCACGCCGGAGGTGACCGTGCAGGCGGTCGCGAGCGCGACCGCGACGTCGAATGCCGGAGTGCCCGCCGCGGCGACCGCGACGCCTACCTCGAGCGAGACGCCGATTCCAGGCGCCGTCGTCACGACGGTGAAGGATCTGATCGCGAAGTTCGGATATCCCCCCGGGACGAACTACGCCGAGTTGCGCATTCCCACCATTGGCGTGGACGCGATGGTCGGCAGCCGCGCCGTCGGGCGCGATGGGGTCATGGCCGCCCCCGCAGGGCCGGCGGATGTCGTGTGGTACGACATGGGGCAGTGGGCCGGCCTCGGCGGCGCGCCCGGGGGCGGCAACGCGATCTTCTCCGGGCACGTGGACTACGCCGCGAACGTCCCGTACGCCAACGTCCGCTATCGCGGGCAGGGCGTGTTCTCGCAGCTCCACCTGCTCTCGCAGGGCGACATCGTCGAGGTGCTCTACAAGGGCCAGACGCTGCGCTACGAGGTCGTCTCGCGCCAGCAGCTGGGGCCGAACGCCGACTGGGCGTCCGTGTGGAAGTCGAACGGCAAAGACTCCGTGACGCTCTACACCTGTGGCGGCGCGTTCGACGCGAGTACCGCGGAGTACGCCGACCGCGTGGTGGTCCGCGCCGAGCGCGTCTAAGCGGACGTTCCGCCCCCTCGAGGCTGCCGCGATCTCGCTTCAGTGGCTGCGGTGTGGCGACGCGCGTCCGTGTCTCGCCCTCAGGGGGGGGCGGCGCGACGCCAGCCGACGGCGATCGGCAGCACGAGCGTGAGTGCGTAGTACAGGTACACGTCGAACTTGTAGTAGCCGTCGGCCGGCTGCAGCATCCGCACGATGAACAGGTAGTCGAGGACCACCGCGATCGCGGTCCACACGACGGCGACCGTTGCGTACGCCCGCAGTGTCTGCGCCCGCACGCGCGTCATCAGCACCCACAGCGTCACGAGGACCGCGACGGGCGAGAGCACCCAGCCGATCATCGAGGTGGGGACAAGGAAGAAGAGCAGCACGCCGAGGACGTAGCCGAAGAGCCAGAGCGCGACGCCCCAGCCCAGCGCATCCCGCAGGAGATCTCGGTGCGGCATCGGCGCGATCCTCGACCGGACGCGTGACGCCCGATCCCGATCGGCGAGGCCGTCGCAGTGGCGGCATCTGCTTGTGGCGGAGAGGGTGGGATTCGAACCCACGAACGGGCTTACGCCCGTTACACGCTTTCCAGGCGAGCCTGTTCAACCACTCCAGCACCTCTCCGCGAGGTGGCGGCGCGGCCGCGCTGCTGCCTCGAGGATCTCGAGGTCATCATCGGGCCGGGCGGACGGACTGCCACGCATCCTGCGAGCCGCCGCGGCGGCGATGGTGGCGGAGAGGGCGGGATTCGAACCCGCGAAACTTGCGTTTACTCGTTTTCGAGACGAGCGCCTTCAACCGCTCGGCCACCTCTCCGTGGTGCAGTCTACCGGCGCAGCGGGGCAGGGGACAGTCGAGAGAAGCCCTGAAGTTCGAGAAGTTGCCGGCGATCGCGCCCCGGGGCGCTACCGGTGCCCGGAGCGGCGGTGGTACTCCTGCATCAGGTCGTGCTCGGCGGACTCCCGCTCGGCCGTGCCCTCGCGCCAGCCGGCCTCGACGCGGTCCCGCAGACGCTGCAGGCGCCCGCGCAGCTCCCCGGCCGGGCCGCGTACGGGCTCCGGTAGACCCTCGAGGGCCGCATCCTCCATGCCCATGAGGTGGTGCGCCGCGGCGTAGCCGGCGGCGGAGGCAGCGGTCAGCATGAAGAGCGTGGAGGCGCGCATTGGAGCGGAGCCTACTTCCGGCCGTTGCGGATGCCGGTGACCGAGGCCACGCCGCGCCGGATGCCGCGACCCAGCGAGACGACGCGGATCAGCGGGTGGACCGCCGTGTCGACCATGAACTCGGTGCTACCGCGGACGTTCTGGACCGTCTGGCGCACATCCTCGAGCGTCGGGCGCACCGGGTCGTCGAGGAGGCTCTGGAGGGCGCGCGACAGGGCGCGGACGGCGAACCAGAGGCCGAAGGCGGCGATGGTGAGCGCGAAGATGAGCAGGACGCCCATCACGCCGTACACGATGACCACGATGTCGCGAATGTCGGCGAGAGTCATGCATTCATCCTAGCGACCCCGCCGTGAGGCGTACACCGGGCGAACCCGGCCCATGCTCGCGCACCGCGGCCGAACGACGCAGCGCCTAGTTCGAGGCGCTGGTGATGGTGCCGCCGCCGACGACCTCGCTGCCGCGGTAGAGGACCACAGCCTGGCCGGGCGCAGCGGCCCGCACCGGTCGCGCGAACTCGACGGTGAAGCGGTCGCCGTCGAGGTGCGTTACGCGCGCCTCCGCCGGCTCGGCGTGGTAGCGGACGCGCGCCTCGAGGACCTCGTCCGGCTCGGGCGCGTCCGCTACCCAGCGCGCGAGGCCCGCCTCGACCGTGCGCACGGCGAGCTCGCGCTCGTCGCCGACGACGATCACATTTCGTTGCGGATCGATCGACGTCACGAACTGACGTGCAGGAGGGGTCTGCGTCAGCTGGAAGCCCTTGCGCTGGCCGACGGTGTAGTTCGCGATGCCCTCGTGCTTGCCGATGGTGCGCCCCTCGGCGTCCTCAATCACGCCGGGCGTCGAGGTGACGCCGTGCGAGGCCACGAAGCCGCGGTAATCGCGGCTCGGGATGAAGCAGATGTCCACGCTGTCCGGCTTGTCGGCGACGGACGTGAGGCCGAGATCGCGCGCGATTGCGCGCACCTCGGGCTTCGTCAGGTCGCCCAGCGGGAACAGGGTGCGGCGCAGCGCGTCCTGCTGCAGCGGATAGAGGACGTACGACTGGTCCTTGTCGTCGTCGACCGCGCGATGCAGGCGATAGGTGTCGCCGTCCTGCGCGACGCGCGCGTAGTGCCCCGTGGCGAGCCGGTCGACGCCCATCGCGAGCCCGCGCTCGAGGAGCGTCGAGAACTTCACCTTCTCGTTGCACGCGAGGCACGGGTTCGGCGTGCGGCCGTTCGCGTAGGCATCCACGAACGTGGAGATGACGTCGCGGTTGAACTCGCGCTCGAGGTTGATCGTGTAGTGCGGGATGCCGATCCGCTGCGCCGCGGCGCGCGCATCCCCGACGTCCTCGATGCCGCAGCAGGTGCGGCCGGAGCGGAGCGCGGTCTCGTCCGCCTCGGTGTAGAGGCGCATGGTGACGCCGATGACGTCGTACCCCTGTCGATGCAGGAGCGCGGCGGCCACGGCGGAGTCCACCCCGCCCGACATCGCCACCAGCACGCGCTCAGCCATCGCCGCCCCCTCGACACCGGCATCCAGTGTAAACGCTGCCCCCGGCAGGCCACGAGGGCGGCCGCGGGGGCACGTGCGCTGCCCGCTATACTGGATGGACTGCCTGAGGAGGCCCTGCTGGAAGCCCCAATCACCGCCGTTGAACCGTCCGCGCTGGCCCACGAGCTCGTCGACGTCCTGGTCGACCGACAGGCCGCCGACGTGGTGCTCCTCGACCTGACGCAGCTGAACGCCTTCGCGGACTACTTCGTCATCGCGACCGTCGACAACATCCGCCAGGCGCGCGCCATCCTCGATGCCCTCGCGGGCACGATGCGCGAGCGCGGCGGCAAGCTGCAGCCCGAGGGCGACCCGGAGAGCGGCTGGGTGATGGCGGACGCCGGCAACGGCGTCTTCGTGCACCTGTTCTCGCAGGAGAGCCGCGTCTACTACAACCTCGAGGGCCTCTGGAGCCGCGCGCAAGAAGTCGTGCGCATCCAGTAGTGAGCCTGCTCGCGGTCCTCGTGCTCGCCGCGGTCGCGGTCCTCTTCTTCCTCGTTCCCTGGTATCTGACGTGGCGCCTGGTCAGGCGTCGCAACGCCTCGCGCCGATGGTTGCTCGCGATGTGTTCGGGCCCCGTCATGGGACTCGCGATCGCGTACGCGTTCGTGCCCCGCGTGCCACGGCCAGCCGAGCGGTCATCGAACGGCTAGATTCTGCGTGACAGAATCTCTATTCTGTACGACAGAACATGATTCTGTCGTACAGAACGGAGCGAGGATGGCCAAGACCAAGAAGCGGAAGCGGCTGCTCGAGCAGGCCGTCGAGGATCCTCGCTCCGTCCCGGCGGCTGACGCCGCCATCAGCGTCGAGGACGCTCCGACTGCGCGGCGGCCGGTGGCGGGCCGTCCCTCGCTCACCGCGGTTGGCAAGATTTCGCCGCTGGTCTCGTTCCGGGTGTCCTCGCAGTTGCGGGAGGCTGCGTTGCGCCGCGCGGCGGCGGAGGGCCGGACGGTGTCTGACCTCGCACGCGACGCGCTCGAGCGCTACCTCCGGCGGTAGCGCCTCGGCCGCGCCGGCCAGTCACAGACACGAAGAAGCCCCCGTCCATCGGATGGGGGCTTCTTCGTGTCGTGTTGCGGGGGGAGGGCTAGCCCTCGTAGACCCACTTGTCGGAGTCGCGGGTGTAGTCGAGGACCGGCTGGCCGTCGAAGAAGATGCCGATCTCGCGAGCGGCGCTCTCGGGGCTGTCGGAGCCGTGCACGAGGTTGCGGCCGATCTCCACGCCGAGGTCGCCACGGATGGTGCCGGGTGCGGCCTCGGTCGGGCGCGTCGAGCCCATGGTCTGGCGCGCGGCTGCGACGGCGTTCGTGCCCTCGAAGACCGCGGCGATGATCGGGCTGCTCGTGATGTAGGTGACGAGGCCCTCGA
>CAIXBH010000210.1 GCA_903917615.1 uncultured Chloroflexota bacterium
CGCGATGGCCGCCTCCTCGTCGCAGGCGACCACCAGCATCCGACAGCGCGCTCGTGCAATTGAGATCTCGGCCACGGGCGCGGCAGCGCTGACCCGAGCATCCTGATTGCGGTCGGGATCCAGCTCAGCGCCTAAAAAATCGAATCGCGCGGCGATCCGGTGCCGAATCAGGGCGCTGTGCTCACCGACGCCGGCGGTAAACACGATCGCATCGACGCCTCCCATCACCGCCGCATAGGCGCCAATGTACTTGCGTACGCGGTGGGCGTAGACCTGAACGGCAAGCCGGGCCGCGTCGTCGCCTGCGCGAGCCCGCGCCTCGACCTGCTGCATGTCTGCGCACCCGGCGAGTCCGACCAGCCCGGACTCATGATGCAGCAGACGCTCGAGTTCATCGACGCCAACGCCCGATCGCAGCAGCTCAAGAATGACGCCGGGATCCAGATCACCGGCCCGCGAGTCCATCACCAGACCCTCGAGCGGCGTGTAACCCATGCTGGTCTCGACGCTGCGGCCGTATTCGACCGCCGTCACGCTCGCGCCGGCGCCCAGATGGCAGGTGATCAGCCGCAGACGCGCCAGTGGCTCGCCGAGCCACGCGGCGGCACGGCCGGCGACATGGGCATGGCTGGTGCCGTGAAACCCATAGCGACGCAGGCCCAAGCGGGCGACCAGCGCCCCGGGCAGCGCATACTCCCGGGCGCGTCGCGGCAGGGTCGCATGAAACGCGGTGTCGAAGACCGCGACATGAGGCAGACCCGGCAGGTGCTCGCGGGCGGCGCGAAGGCCGGCCAGGGCGGCGGGGTTGTGCAGTGGCGCGAGCACGCCGAGGGTGTCGATCGCGCTCTCAACGGCGGCGTCCACAAGCACGGGAGCGACGAAGCGCGCCCCCCCATGCACCACGCGATGCCCGATCGCCGCGAGCGAGGTGACCTTCAGCCCATGACTGACGAGCGCCTCGAGTGCACATCGAACGGCGGCCGCCGCATCGGGCGCGACGACAGCCGCAGCGATGCCATCGACGGTCAAGCACGCGTCGGACCCGAAATTCCGTACCGACAGATCGGTCAGGTGACGCCCGTCCACGCCAATCACCGCGGCCTTGAGCGAGGAACTGCCGCAGTTCAGAACGAGGATCGGGAGGGACATGGCGGACGATGATGCCCGGATCACGGGGATTCATCGATCAGGGATCTCCCTGACGCGCGGCGCTCGGGACGGGGGTGCCTCAAGCCTATAGAATGCCGCCCGTGCACACCGAAGCCCTCCTCGCCAAAATGAACGACGCGCAGCGTGATGCCGTCGCCGCCCCTGCGGGCCCCACCCTCATCCTCGCCGGCGCCGGCAGCGGTAAGACACGCGTCCTCGTACACCGCGTTGCCTGGCTGATCACGCACGACGGTGTTTCGGCGCACTCCATTCTGGCGGTCACCTTCACCAACAAGGCCGCCGGCGAGATGCGCGGGCGGATCGAGGAGCTGCTCGGCGTGCCGGGCGGCGCACTGTGGGTCGGCACCTTCCACGGACTCGCCCACCGGCTGCTGCGCCTGCACTGGCGCGAGGCCGGCTTGCCCCAGACCTTCCAGATCCTCGACTCGGACGACCAGCTGCGCCTCGTCAAGAAGGTCGTGAAGGCCCTCGAGCTCGACGACACCCGCTGGGTTCCGAAGGAGCTGCAGTACTTCATCAATGCTCAGAAGGACGAGGGTCGACGCCCCGCGGCGCTGGCGGACGAGGGTGACCAGACCCGACAGGTGATGATCAAGGTCTACGCCGCCTACGAAGATGCGTGCCGACGCTCGGGCGTCGTGGATTTTGCGGAACTGCTGCTGCGCTCCTTCGAACTGTGGCGCGACAACGCCGAGTTGCTTGCCCACTACCAGCGCCGCTTCCAGCACATCCTCGTGGACGAGTTCCAGGACACGAACGCCATCCAGTACGGCTGGGTCAAGCTGCTGGCGGGGCGCGACAGCGTCCCCTTCGTGGTCGGCGACGATGATCAGTCGATCTATGGCTGGCGTGGCGCTCGGGTGGAGAACATCCAGCGCTTCCAGCGAGATTTTCCGGGCACGAAGGTGTTCCGGCTCGAGCAGAACTATCGCTCGACCGGCACCATCCTGAGCGCGGCGAACGCGCTGATCGCACACAACCGCGACCGGATGGGCAAGACGCTCTGGACCGAGGGCGAGCGCGGCGAAGCAATCCGGATATACGCCGCCTTCAATGAACGCGACGAAGCTGACTTCGTGGTCGAGCGCATCCGCGAGTGGATCCG
>CAIXBH010000211.1 GCA_903917615.1 uncultured Chloroflexota bacterium
ACGCCGATGTCGTGCAGCGCGTCAAGCGCGCGCAGCAGGCCAGCCGTGATGCGCGCCGCCTCATCCTCCCTGCGCGACAGAGGCAGAGGCGCCCGCGCGCGCGAGGACGATCACGACACGCACGCCCTGCGCCTCGGCGATGCCGCGTGCGGCGTCCGCAAGCGCCTCGGACGTGGCGCGATCCAGCAGCCCGCCCGGCGGGGCGAGCGTGATCGTGGCGATCGCGCCATCGAGGTGCAGCGTGGCGAGGGGCGAGGGCACAGCAGTCCTCCGG
Organism: uncultured Chloroflexota bacterium; assembly: GCA_903917615.1. Taxonomy (GTDB): domain Bacteria; phylum Chloroflexota; class Dehalococcoidia; order UBA2979; family UBA2979; genus SHYQ01. The sequence continues at coordinate 275 of CAIXBH010000211.1, forward strand.
TGCGCCGAGCGTAGGGGTGGCCGATCGGAGGCGTCAACGAAGAAGTCCTCACCCTGCCCTCCCCCATAAATGGGCGAGGGTTCTGAATGTTGCTCCGGCCCCCTCGCCCACCTGTGGGAGAGGGTTGGGGTGAGGGCCTCTGCGTCTCCTCGCCGACACGCGGAGGTGAGGGCTCTGACCACCTCGACGGCGCAGGCCCGGAGCGGCAGGATGAGGCTACGAACGCACGCACGAGGAGCGACACACATGGACCTGGGACTCGCGGGCAAGTCGGCGGTGGTGACAGGGGCCAGTCGCGGCCTCGGCAAGGCGATCGCGACAGCGCTGGCGGCCGAGGGCGCGAAGGTGACGCTGGCCGCGCGCGGCGGCGAGACGCTCGCCGAAACGGCAGACGCGATCCGCGCCTCGGGCGCGACGGTGCACACCGTGAGCGCGGACGTGACGAACGCCGAGGACTGCGCGCGCATCGTGGAGGAGGCGGTGGCGGCGCACGGCGGCCTCGACATCCTTGTGAACAACGCGGGCGGCGGCTACGCGGCGGACGACGTCGTCGAGCGCTTCCGAGTGTCGTACGAGCTGAACGTGGTGTCGGCGCTGCGGCTGATGGAACTGGCGAAGCCGCACCTCGCCGCGTCGGGCGAGGGCGCCGTGGTGAACATCTCCTCGATCTTCGGGCGGGAGAGCGGCGGCGCGGCGCAGTACAACGCGAACAAGGCGGCGCAGATCGGCATGACGAAGGCGTACGCCCTCGACTGGATCAAGCAGGGCATCCGCGTGAACAGCGTCGCTCCCGGCTCGATCGCGTTCGAGGGCGGCTCGTGGGGCCGTCGCCTCGTTGAGCAGCCCGAGGAGATGGCGCAGTTCATCGCGCAGAACATCGCCGCCGGCCGCTTCGGCCGCGCCGAGGAGATCGGCGAGGTCGTCGCGTTCCTGTGCTCCCCTCGAGCCTCGTGGATCGTCGGCGCCACCCTCAATGTGGACGGCGGCCAGTCCCGCTCGAACATCTAGATCGAGCGCTGCACCCGGTTGTCGCGTACCCGTCGAGGCGCGATGATGCGGGCCGAGAGATCCGGCAGACGGAGCGGGCGACGAGGCGAGACATGCGATTCAAGCGGGCTGACCTGATCGGTATGGCGGTCGCGGCGCTGATTCCCGCGGTGCTCTCGTACGTCGTCTTCCAGGGGTGGCAGCTGCTGCACGTCGAGGGGACACCGATCCTCGGCGCGATCGCGGGGAACTTCGCGGTCGGGGGCGGGATCCTCGCCTACCTCACGCGCTACGTGGTCCACCGGCGCGCCTTCATCGGCGTCGCGGCCGGATTCGGACTGTGCGTCGTCGGCGTGATCTGGCTCCAGTACGCCGGGCACGGCAACGACGGCCTCGCGACCGCGCTGAA
>CAIXBH010000212.1 GCA_903917615.1 uncultured Chloroflexota bacterium
ACGAAGCCAGGAAGGGCCGCAAGAAGCCGATCGTCGGCTTCATCGCCGGCCGCACGGCCCCTCCGGGTCGCCGCATGGGCCACGCCGGCGCGATCATCGCCGGCGCCGCCGGCACCGCCTCGGCGAAGCAGGCCGCGCTCCGCGCGGCGGGCGCGACCGTCGTCGACTCCCCCTCGAACATCGGCAACACGATGCTTGAGGTGCTCAAGGGCAAGGGCCTGATGTAGCCCTCGCACCAGCGAGTACGCGAGGGGGCGCCGCAAGGCGCCCCTTCTGTTTGGGCACCATCCCGGGGCAACTGTCGATGCCCTTCGAAATGCGTCCGGAAGCCCTCACCTCACCTCTCCCATGAATGGGAGAGGGACCGGACATCAACCCGCTGCTAACAAGAAGGATCGGCTTCTGCCTTCCTCGCCCATTCATGGGAGAGGACGAGAGGTGAGGGCTTCTGACCTCCTCACAACGGAAGTTCCTTGCCGCCCCACCATCCCTCCCGTAGCATCGAGATCCGGCCTGGAGGGGTCGCATAGTGGTCTAGTGCGGGCGCCTGCTAAGCGCTTGTCTCGGGTTCTCTGGGACCGAGGGTTCGAATCCCTCCCCCTCCGCCAGATTCCGCCCCCAGCAAGGGCGCACCCCGGGACGAGCATGGCGACCTACAACATCTGGACCGTCGGCTGCCAGATGAACGTAGCCGACTCGCAGAAGCTCGCCGCCGGCCTCGAGCAGATGGGCTACACGCCCGTGCCCGAGGACATGGATGCCGACCTCGTCGTCATCAATACCTGCGCTGTGCGACAGCACGCCGAGGACCGCGCGTACTCGAAGCTCGGCACGCTGAAGAAGCGGCGCGAGGGCGGCGCGGAGTTCAGCATCGCGGTCATGGGCTGCAGCGTCGGCCCGAAGATCGACGACCTGAAGAAGCGCTTCCCGTACGTCGACGTATGGGCGCCGCCGCAGCAGTTCGACGGCATCCTCGAGTTGGCCGGCAACGCGCGCGACGTGTCCGAGGGCGAGCTCGGGTCGCTCCTCGACGGTGGCATGGCGCGCACCTGGGCGGTGCCGAACGGGCCGACCGCGTTCGTCCCCGTGATCCACGGCTGCGACAAGTTCTGCACGTACTGCATCGTCCCGCTGCGCCGCGGCCGCGAGGCCTCGCGCCCGGTGGACGACATCCTCGCGGAGTGTCGCTTCCTCGCCGCGCACGGCGTGCGCGAGATCACGCTCCTCGGCCAGACGGTCGAGGCCTACGGGCACGACCTCGAGCCGGGCGGCTACGGCGGGCCCGAGGGACGCCCCGACCTCGCGACGCTCTTCGACGGCATCAACGCGATCGATGGCATCGCGCGTGTGCGGTTCCTCACCTCGTACCCGAAGGACATGACGGACCGCATCATCGACGCGGTCGCCGACCAGCCGAAGGTGTGCGAGCACTTCAACATCCCCGTGCAGTCCGGCTCGAACACGATGCTGGAGCGCATGCGCCGCGGCTACAACGTCGAGCTGTTCGAGGAACGCGTCGCGCGCATCCGCTCGGTCATGCCGGACGCCGCCATCGTGACCGACGTCATCGTCGGCTGCCCCGGCGAGACGGAGGCGGAGTTCGCCGAGACCGTGGCACTCTTGGAGCGCGTGCAGTTCGACATCATCCACGTCGCTGCGTACTCGCCGCGCCCGGGCACCTACGCCGCGCGTCGCCTCGCCGACGACGTGCCGATGGACGTGAAGAAGGCGCGCCTGCAGGTCATCGAGGCGCTGCACGCGAAGTCCTCGGAGCGCATCAACCAGCGCCTCCTCGGCCAGACGGTCGAGGTGCTCATTGAGCAGATCGATGAGCTCGGCCGAGCGACGGGCCGCACCCGCGCAGGCCAGCTCGTGCACTTCGCCTCGCCACCCTCGACGCACCTCGGCGACCTCGTGGACGTCGAGATCGCGGAGGTGACGGCGTGGTCACTTCGCGGCCGCGCCGCGGGCGTGCCGGAACTGACCGTCATCTAGCGCCATAGTGACGATCAGCCGCCCGAGTCGAGGGCGGCCCCGTCGCGCGGGCCTTGGTGCGATCATGGCCTCGCAAGAGGGAGCGCAGCGCGTGCCTCGCATGGTCTTGATGGGATTGTTCCTCGGTACCCTGCTCCTTGCGGCTTGCGAGAGTGCGAAGCCGCCGGGCGCAAAGACAATCCCGATGCCGGCGCCCGCAGCATCGGCGACACAAGCACTGGCGACGGCACCTACGGTCCGAGCGACACCTTCCGGAATCACGGACCCCTTCGCCTGGTGCGCGGATGTGCGTAACGGCAGCGTGACTCGCGCGGACAATCGGCCGCCGGAGGGAGCCGCGGACTACCGAGGTGAGCAATACCCGTTCCGCGTGCAGCAACTGGGCTATGACTGGCGTTGCGTCGACGGGGTGGTGAAAGTCTGCGAGAGCTTCGACCATCCCTGCTTCAGTTCCGATGCACGCTCGACATTCGTCGAGGCGAACTGGACGGCGATCACACCTTCGACACAGCTCGCGATGCCGGCACTGGAGCCGGATCCGACATTTATCAATCCCCCGGATCGGCAACTCGGCTCGGCTGTGACATTCATCGATCCGTTCGCGTTCTGCGCCGCAACACCGAATACCCCGATCATCGGGATCAGTGATCGCCCCGACGCATCGTGGGTCGGTGCCCCGTTCCCGTTCCCCACGGATCCCTTCGCCGAGCACAATTGGGGGCGCTGGCGGTGCTTTGATGGAAGGCCGCTTGTTTGCTCGACGTTTGCGGCGGCAGACGGGGGGCCCTGCGGCGGAACGCGTCGTGATCCTTCTCGGGTTCCCGACCAGACGCTCATCGATGCATGCGCTCGTTCCGGAGGCCTCGCGATGGCCTACGTTCGAGGTCAGCTCTACTACTGGACATGTTCGGGCGGCGTGCCCGTCACGATCGGCTACCTCGCCGGCCCGCCGAGCAACTACGACCGTTACGGGTACATGAAGAGCGGGTGGCGCGCCCCCAAGCCGTGATCACTGCTTCGCCCGACCTCGCGAAGTGGGTGCACCTCTCGCAGCGCACCTCTCGGGGGGGCGCTCATCTGTCCAACGACAGTCCCGGACGTACCGGTACCTTCGTCGTAACACCGCTGTCCCATGCCTCCGGTACCCTGTACGCATGACCAGCCCCTCCAGCGCACCCGCGCCGGCCACCCCGGCCACCCGTTCGCCCCTCGTCGCGTCCATCGTGGTGATCCTCGCGATCATCGACGGGCGGCTGCAGGTGCTCCTCATCCACCGCACGTCGGAGCCCGAGCAGGGCAAGTGGGCGCTCCCCGGCGGGCGCTGGGACGGCAGCGAGTCACTCGGCCAGCGCGCGCAGCGCAAGCTCGTCGAGGAGACCGGCGCGACCGACGTCTACCTCGAGCAGTTGTTCACGCGCTCCGGCCTCGATCACGCGCAGCCCTCGGTGGCTGTCGCGTATTTCGCGCTCGTCGAGGCGTCGAAGGTGGTGCTGCGCGAGGAGACCGAGTGGCCGCCGGCGTGGCACCCGGTGGACGACCTGCCGGCGCTCGCCTTCGACAACAACCGCGTGATCGAGCAGGCGGTCGCCCGCGTCGGCGCGAAGCTCGACTACACGAACATCGCCTACGGCCTGTTGCCGGAACTCTTCACCCTGCGCGAGCTCCAGGCGACGTACGAGGCGATCCTGCGGCGGCCCCTCGACCGCCGGAACTTCCGCAAGCGCATGCTCTCGGCCGGCATCGTCGAAGCGGCGACGG
>CAIXBH010000213.1 GCA_903917615.1 uncultured Chloroflexota bacterium
CGGCGCGGCGGGCGAGCTCGACGTGCGCCTCACCGTCGGTGCCATGCGGACGGAACATGTCGATGTAGGGCTCGCGACCGGTAAGTGAGCGGAACGCCAGCGGCTGCACGAACTGCGTCGCCGACGGCGTCAGCGCGACGTCCACCGTCGCGCCGGCCTGCACGAGGCGGCTCGCGATCTCGAGCGCCTTGTAGCAGGCGATCGACCCGCTCACGCCGAGGACCACGTGCTTGCCGCGAAGCGGGTCGCCGGGACGGCCCGGCAGCAGTGGGGCGGTCATCGGTTGGCCTCGTAGACCAGGCGCAGGCCGTCGAGGTTGAGGTCTGGTTCGATCACGTCGAAGCAGCCGGCCTCCTCGGCGAGGAGGTTCACATAGCCGCCCGTACCAATCACGAGGGCCTCTTCGCCAATCTCCTGCTTGAAGCGACGCACCATGCCACGCACCAACTCGACATAGCCGAAGAAGATGCCCGACTGCATCGAGTGGACGGTGTTGCGACCGATCGGACCGTCCGGGTGCGCGATGGCGACGCGGTGCAGCATCGCCGCGCGACTGAACAGCGCCTGCGACGCGAGCCCGATGCCGGGTGCGATCGCGCCACCAAGATAGTCGCCATCCCTCGACACAGCGTCGAACACGCAGGCGGTGCCGAGGTCCACGATGATCATCGGCGGGTCGTACTTGTCGAGCGCGGCGACCGCGTGCAGTACGCGGTCCGGACCTACCTCACGCGGGTTGTCGTAGAGGACGCGCACGCCGGTCTTCACACCGGGACCGACAACGATCGGGTCGACCCCGAAGTGATCGCGACAGACCTGCTGGAAGGTGAGGATGAGCGGCGGTACCGTCGACGAGATGATCGCCGCTCCCACATCCGCAGGACCTAAGTCCTTGCTGCGGAGCAGGCCCAGCAACAGGATCGCGTACTCGTCGGCGAAGTTGTCCTGATCCGTTGCGATGCGAAACGTCGCTATGAGTGCGTCCTCATCGAAGACGCCGATCGCAACACTGGTGTTGCCGATGTCGATCGCGAGCAGGTGATTGAGCGGTGTCGCGTCATCGCGCATATCGAACCTCCGTCGATACGCCGCCGTTGCACGGTCGACGTTCGAGTGCGTTCCGTTGCGATGCAGTATAGGACGCACGCATCGATCCATCGCATAGCGTGATAGACGTGACGCCGACACGAAAATGATCCGGGATTTTCACGCGCGCGCGACTGTTATTGGCTTGATCGGCTCGGAAGGCCAGTGCTACATTTCTGCCCGGTCGACACACGCGTCGTTTGCGGCACACGCGACGCACGGGGCGGCCCCCGAACACGTTTCTACTACGGTCCTCTGGGCCGCTGTCCCGACATCCAATCGGCATGCTTTCCCGATCGAATGGTCACGCAACGTTGCGCGGCCTCTTGGGAGTGTGCGTTACCTCGCATGATGCGAGTGCGTGAGATGGAGACCTGCTACCGGTGGAAGACGACCCCATCGCATTGTGGCAGGCAGTCCTCAAGGATCTTTCCTCGCAGGTCTCTCGGGCGAACTTCGACACCTGGCTCGACGGCACGCAGGGCATTCGCCTCGACGGCGAAGACCTCGTCGTCGGCACGCGGTCCGAGTTCGTCACGGAGTGGCTGCAGAAGCGCCTCCGCCCGTCGATCATCCGCTCGCTGACTGATCTCGCGGGCCGGCCGATGGACGTGGCCTTCGAGCCGCTGCGCGGTCTCGATGACCAGGTGGCCGCGCTCAACGAGCCGGGCGCCCCGCGCACCTCGCAGCCGCGTCCGCGCCTGCGTGAGCGCTACACCTTCGACAACTACATCGTCGGGCCCAGCAACCGTCTCGCCTTCGCGGCGGTCGAGGGTGTCGCGCACGACGCCGGGCACCTCTACAACCCCCTGTTCATCTACGGCGCGGCGGGCCTGGGCAAGACGCACCTGCTGCACGCCGTGGGCCACGCGCTCCTCGAGCAGAACCTGCACGTGGTCTACCTGAGCGCCGAGGCGTTCACGAACCAGCTCATCACCGCGATCCAGCAGCGCAAGATGGACGACTTCCGCGCGCGCTACCGCTCCGCGGACGCGCTGCTGATGGACGACGTGCAGTTCATCGCCGGCAAAGAGCAGACGCAGGAAGAGTTCTTCTACACGTTCAACGAGCTCTACGAGGCCGGCAAGCAGATCGTCATCACCTCCGACAAGAGCCCGGCGCACATCCAGCACCTCGAAGATCGTCTGCGCACCCGCTTCGAGTGGGGCATGATCGCGGACCTCCAGGCGCCGGACATGGAGACGCGCATGGCGATCCTCCGGCACAAGGCCGAGGAGCAGCACATCCGCGTCCGCGACGACGTGCTGCAGGTCATCGCATCGCGCTTCAAGAACAACATCCGCGAGCTCGAGGGATCGCTGACGCGCGTCGTCGCGTACTCGCGCCTGACGGGCGAGTCGCTGTCGCCGGAGCTGGTGCACTCGGCGCTCGCATCGCTGGAGCCGACCGAGCCGCGCCTGCCGCCGTCGCCCGAGCTGATCATGGACACCGTCTGCCGGTACTTCGACATCGACCGCACGGGCCTGCTCTCGCAGAGCCGCGAGAAGCGCGTCGCGTACCCGCGGCAGATCGCGATGTACCTCATGCGCGAGCTCGCGCACCGCTCGCTCGTGGAGATCGGCGACGCCCTGGGCGGTCGCGACCACTCCACGGTGCACCACGGCTGGCGGAAGATGGAGCGCTCGCTCGCCATCGACCCCGAGACGAAGCGCGACATCGGCAGCCTGCGCGAGATGATCGAGCAGTCGCGCCGCATCGCGTAGCAGCCGCCAGACTCGAGCCCCTCACCTGCGGACGCTTGCACCCTCGATATGACGAGGTTCACACCTGCGCGTCGCGCTGCATATCCACAACCTGACCGGTTATCCCCGTTCTGTCTGGATGAATTGATCGGGGACCGCGGACGATGAACGGGCGATCACGACGCTACGTTTCACGGGAAACTGCGGATCATCGGTACACACACGTGCTTCATTCATTGGCGTTTAGCGTCGACAAACGGGCCTCAGACTGTGGATATCCAAGGGGTGTTGTGGGTACTGGTCGGTGACGTGGATCATGCGTTCTGACTGCGCGCCGCGCGGACGAACAGCCGTCCACAGGCCGCGACCTCGACGCCGGAAGTGTGCGCATCAGCAGAACGCCTCGGACAGATTCGAGCCAGATTCACCATCCACACTGTCCACACCACTACGATGACGATGATCCGCTGTCACACTGGATCAGTTCCCATCTCATCTCTCCAACAATTCGTATCCACAGGATTCGTGCAGCCGTGATCGATTCAGCCATCATCGAAGCCGTGGGCGGCCGGGGCGGGGACGGCGCCGTCTCCTTCCTCCGCGAGAAGTTCATGCCGAACGGCGGGCCCGACGGCGGTGACGGCGGTCGAGGTGGCGACGTCGTGCTGGTCGCGGACCACCGCACCGCGACGCTCGACCGGTTCGCGGACGGACGCGCCCGTGTCGCGACCGCTGGCGGCAACGGCGGCCCTAACCAGCGTCGAGGTGCCTCGGGCCACATGCTCGAGCTGCTGGTGCCGATCGGCACGACGGTCTGGGCGATCGACAGCGACGAGACCGGGACGCCCCTCGCGGACCTCTCGACGGACGGCGAGCGCTACACCATCGCGCGCGGCGGTCGAGGTGGCTGGGGCAACCGCCGCTTCGCGACGCCGACGCGCCAGGCGCCCAAGTGGGCGCAGTCCGGCTCCGAGGGCGATCACGTCACGCTGCGGCTCGAGCTGAAACTGCTCGCGGACGTCGGGCTCGTCGGGCTGCCGAACGCCGGCAAGTCGACTCTGCTCAAGGCATGGAGCCGCGCGACCCCGAAGATCGCCTCGTACCCGTTCACGACGCTCGAGCCGCAGCTCGGGGTCGTGGCGCTGGGCTACGACTCCTTCGTCGCAGCGGACATCCCCGGCCTCATCGAGGGCGCCAGCGAGGGCGTGGGGCTGGGGATCGAGTTCCTCCGCCACATCGAGCGGACGAAGGTGCTGGTGCACCTCCTGGACATGTCCCGTGAGGATCCGCTGGAGGATCTGGAGCTCATCAACGGCGAACTCGAGGCCTTCGGGCACGGGTTGGCCGAGAAGCCGCAGATCCTCGGTCTGAACAAGGTGGACGACCCGGACGCGCGCGCACGCGTGGAGCTGCTCGAAGCGGACATCAAGCGCCTCGGCGTGCCGTGGGTGGCGATGTCCGGCGTGAGCGGCGAGGGCACGCGTCAGATGGCCGAGATCGCGCTGCACACGCTGCGCCAGATCCAGTCCGAGGAGAAGTACGTCGCGGCGCAGGTGCTGCCCGTGCTGACGCCCGCGCCCGCGCGACGCAGCCGCTTCGAAGCGGTGCGCGGCGAGGACGGCGTGGTAGACGTGAGCGGCGCGACGCCTTCGTGGCTGGCGCGCACCCTCGACCTGCACGAGCGCGAGCCGCGCGAGGAGTTCTTCACGCGGCTGCGGCGCATGGGCGTGCATCGCGGCGTCGCGCGTCTCGGTGTGAAGCCGGGTGAGCGCATCCGCGTCGGCGGCGTCGAGATTGCGTGGGAGACCTAGCGGTGTCGATGACTTCGTGGGGCGGCCCACCCCCTGGCCCCCTCCCTGCGCGGGAGGGGGGATCAGAAGTCAGAAGTTTGTTTTCTCCCATCCCCCCGGCCCCCTTCCCTAGCGGGACGGGGGAGCTGGCGGGCGCGCTCCGCGCCTCGCGAGATCAGAGAAGCGGGGGCCCAGCGTTGTGGGGGTGCAACCCCCACAACTGTTCATCCCCCTCCCGCGTAGGGAGGGGGCAGGGGGTGGGCCGCCCATCGCGTGAGGTTGAGCTGCGAGGACGCGAGTGACTGGCGCGCGTCCTCGACGGTCCGGGATCCTCGGCGGGACGTTCGATCCGCCGCACCGGGCGCACCTCGCTCTGGCCGAGGCGGCCAAGGTGGCGCTGGACCTCGACCGGGTGCTGTTCATCCCGGCCGGCGATCCCTGGCGGAAGGCCGGCAGCGGCGTGAGCGAGGCGAGCGACCGGCTCGCCCTCGTCCGTGCGGCGGTCGCGGACCTGCCCTGGGCCGAGGTGAGCACGATCGAGATCGACCGCGAGGGGCCGACGTACACCCTCGACACGGTCGAGGCGCTGCGCGCGGCTGCGCCGGACGACGCGTGGTGGTTCATCCTCGGCGCGGACGCGCTGCACGACATCCCGCGCTGGCACGAGCCGGCGGGCCTGGTGTCGCTGGTGCGGCTCGCGGTGGCGAGGCGCGGCGATGAGACCGCGCCCCTCGTGACGCCGGAACTGGCAGCGGCGGTGCCGGGCATCGAGGACCGCATCGACGTCGTGCCGATGCCGCTCCTCGACATTTCGGCGACGGACATCCGCGAGCGTGTGCGCGCGCGCCGCTCGACCGAGGGGCTGATCCCGGGCGCGGTGCGGTCGGAGATCCTCGCGCGGGGGCTGTACCTCCGCGAGGACTGAAGCAATCCTCACCCCCCGCCCTCTCCCGGTTCGCCGGAGAGGGGGCCTGAATCGAGATTTCGGATCGGGCTCGGGATTCTTACCCCTCGCCCCTTGAGGGAGAGGGTTGGGGTGAGGGGTGGCGGCGCGGAGCGCGGCGCTGGACCCGTGACGCCCTACACATTCCCCTCGAACCCCTCAGGGGGGCGGCCGATGAGGATCGAGGCGCGCGGGATCGGCGGGAGCAGGAACGGGCGCAGGCTCGCGTCGCGGACGTACGGGAAGCCGGCCTCGGTGGCGAGGCGGCGCAGCGTCGCGTCGGAGCGCAGGCGGAGCCGCGAGGTTCCGGTCGCGAGGACGCGGTAGTTCCACGCGTCGAGGCGCGGGTTGCCGCTCGGGCCGAACTCCCACACGACCGCGAGGCCGCCCGGCTCGAGGACGCGCAGTACCTCGATCAGGAGCGCGCGCGCGTCGTCGTCGTCGAGGTGCTTGAGGACGTAGCCGCAGGTGACGAGGTTGAACGCGCCGTCGCGGAACGGCAGCGAGGTCGCGGTGGCCTCGACGAGGCCGGCGCCGCGGCGCGGGTTGCGCTCGTCGGCCGCCGCGAGCCGCAGCGCCGCGCGCGAGAAGTCGAGGCCGACGGGGGCGACGTCGCAGCCGAGCTGGTCGTCCAGCGCGCGCAGGATGGTGCCGCGCCCGCAGCCGATGTCGAGGAGCCGCGTGGAGGCGTCGAGCTTGAGGTTCTCGGGCAGCCGGTAGAGGGGCGCGTTGGCGAGCCACTGTCCCTGGCCCATGAACCAGCGGATGCCGAACGCGCTGGGCGAGGCGCCTTGCAGCCACCGCTCATACTCGGCGTGTCGCGCGGCCTGCTCGAGGTGGCTCGATGTGGTCATGCGCCCATGGTGGCATGCGCCGAGGGGGCGCTCAAACGATGCGATTGCCGATCGGATCCGCACTCAATCGAGACGGACTGCGCAAGACTGTCAGGCTGATCATCCCCGGCGTTCTCGTCCTCTTGCTCCTCGGACCGGCATTCGAGTTCGCTCGCCGAGCGAATGAGCTGGCGCAATCGGCGGTCAGTCTGGAGAGCGGCTTGGTCGGGAGGGCCGCTGCCACGTGCGATCCATCGCGACTCGTCGATGCTGACCGAGTTCGAGCACGTCAGTTCCGTTCTGGAGCATGCGATCCAGTTGAGCGGTGGTCAGGTGATCGGTCGGCGCTCACGTTATCGAACCGGCAACGGATAGGTCTCAATCGGCAAGTCGGGCGGCCTGACGGATACGGATCTTCGGCAACATTCGAGGTGCCATGCTGGGACCTCGTGCGGGATCAAGATGGAAATGTAGAAAGCGATCCGCTGAGTGATTTCGGAGGGAAGTTCGGGGTTGACACGTACGAGTTGCGGCAAGCCTGTGGTCTCGCCCGAGAGACCCGATCGGCAGCAGTCGCCGTTGGTATCGGTGCCCTGTTAGGCGCGCTCTCAGCGATTGTTGTGGTGCGCAGGATGCGGGAATTCGAGTTCCTCGCTCGACGGATCTAGTGCGCTTCCGTCGACATCGCCCTAGCGCGGCCGCTCGGCGTGGCGCTCCTGGGTCTCGAGGTCGAAGGACATACGCACACGGGCGTCGCGCGCTGCTGCCCAATCGCACATCGTGGCGAGCTCGAGGAGGCGCGGCGCGAGGTGCTCGTAGCCCTCGATGAGGGGCGCGAGGCGCTCGTCGGGGTGGTCCCACGCGTTGGCGATGGCGCGCGCGCAGGCGGCGAGGTCGACGGCGGGCTGCCAGGAGCGCTCCATCTCGCGCCTGTCGGCTTCGCCTTCGACGTTGCGGTCGGCGTATTTCACGATCGGCTTGAGGTCGAGCTTGTAGACGCGCCGCAGGTGCATGGCTGCGTTGGCGAGCTCGTGCGTGCCGCCGAACTCGACGCTGTACGCCCATGAGGCGAAGAAGAGGATGACGACGGGGTCGTCGGTGAACGTGAAGGGGCACGCCTCGGCGGCGTCGAATTCGACGAAGAAGCGTTGCGGGCCGGCGTACGACTGCATGCGCAGATCGTACCCGGCCCGCGCGGCAGAGCAGAAGGGGAAAGCAGAGCCCACCCCCCGGCCCCCTCCCGCGGAGCGGGAGGGGGAGGAAGAAAGAAGAACAGAGATGGGGACGCGGAGCGTCCCCAAGCCCCAGGGGGAGCCACGTTGTCTCAGGTGGCTCCGGTGCGAGTGATTCCTCGCGCCGACCGGAGGAACGGGACGCGATCCGCTCGCGTCGAGGAAGAACGAGACCTGACGAATGGCGACGCAGCGATCGCTCCTCGCCCATTTATGGGAGAGGGGAGGGGGTGAGGGCGCCGTACCTGGCGCGCGCAGCAGAGCGTGGTGTCGAGGCACGCGAAGGGCGGCCCACCCCCTCACCCCCTCCCTGCGCGGGAGGGGGAACCAAGCCGAGAGATGGGGACGCTCCGCGTCCCCAAACCCCTTGGGGGAGCCACGTGTGTTTCAGGTAAGTGCGGTGCGAGTGATTCCACGCTCCGATCAGAAGCGGAGCGTGTGGTCGAGGGTTGGATGAACGCGCGGGCGAAATGCGAAGGGCGCCCGCAGGCGCCCTTGCAGTCCTCGATGTGTCGAAGAGCGCTAGACGTCCAGCGTGGCCTCGAGGGCGTGGGTGGTGATGAAGCGCTTGCGCGGGGGGACTTCGTCGCCCATGAGCATCGTGAAGAGCTCGTCGGCCTGCTGCGCGTCGTGGACCTCGGCGCGGAGGAGGACGCGGTTCGCGGGGTTCATCGTGGTCTCCCAGAGCTGCTCGGCGTTCATCTCGCCGAGGCCCTTGTAGCGCTGCATCGAGTAGCCCTTCTCGCCGTGCTCGGCCTGGTAGTCGGCCAGCGCCTTCTCGTTGAAGAGCCACTGCGTGTTGCGGCCGCGCGTGATCGAGAACAGCGGCGGCTGCGCGATGAACATGTGCCCCTCTTCGATGAGCATGGGCATGAAGCGGTAGAAGAACGTGAGCAGCAGCGTGCGGATGTGCGCGCCGTCCACGTCGGCGTCGGTCATGATGACGACCTTGTGGTAGCGCAGCTTCGCGGAGTTGTACTCCGCGCCGAAGCCCGTGCCGAGCGCCGTGATGATGTTCCGCACCTGCTCGTTTTCGAGCATCTTGTCGAGGCGGGACTTCTCGACGTTGAGGATCTTGCCGCGCAGGCCCAGGACGGCCTGGATGCGCCGGTCGCGCGCGCCCTTCGCGGAGCCGCCGGCCGACTCGCCCTCCACGATGTAGAGCTCGCACTGCTCCGGGTCGTTCTCCGAGCAGTCCGCGAGCTTGCCCGGGAGGTTGGAGCCCTCGAGCACGCCCTTGCGCTGTACGAGGTCGCGCGCCTTGCGGGCCGCCTCGCGCGCACGGGAGGCGGTGAGCGCCTTGTCCATGATGCGGCGGCCGACTGCGGGGTTCTCCTCGAGGTACTGCGTCAGCGCGGTGCCGACGGCGGACTCGACGAGGCCCTTCACCTCTGGGTTGCCGAGGCGGGTCTTGGTCTGGCCCTCGAACTGCGGCTCGGAGAGCTTCACGGAGATGACGGCGGCGAGGCCCTCGCGCACGTCGTCGCCGGTCAGGTTCGCGTCGGTGTCCTTGAGGATCTTCGCCTTGCGTGCGTAGTCGTTCAGGACGCGCGTGAGCGCGGTGCGGAAGCCGGTGACGTGCGAGCCGCCGTCGATGGTGTTGATCGCGTTGGCGAAGGAGTGCACCACCTCGCCGAAGGTCGAGTTGTACTGGAGCGCGACCTCGACCGCGGCGTCCTCACCGTCGAAGGCGACGTAGATGGGGTCCGGGTGCAGCGGCTGGCGCGTGCGGTTGATCTGGCGGACGAACGCCTCGATGCCGCTGTCGAAGTAGAAGGACTTCTCGTTGCCGTCGCCGCGCAGGTCGGTGAAGCGGAGGAACACGCCGCGCGTGAGGTAGGCCATCTCGCGGAAGCGCTGGGCGAGGACGTCGTAGTCGTAATCGAGCGTCTCGAACATCGTGGAGTCGGGCAGGAAGCGGATGATCGTGCCGGTGTCCTGGACGGACGTCTTCGGCACCTTCGTCAGCTGGTCCTGCGGGACGCCGAGCTTGAAGGACTGGCGGAAGACGCCGCCGTCCTGGTGCACCTCGACCTGGAGCTCCTCGGAGAGCGCGTTGACGACCGACGCGCCGACACCGTGGAGGCCGCCGGAGACCTTGTACGCGCCGCCGCCGAACTTGCCGCCCGCGTGGAGGACGGTGAGCACCGTCTCGACGCCGGAGAGGCCGGTCTTGGTGTTCTTGCCGACGGGGATGCCGCGGCCGTTGTCCTGCACGCGGACGTGGCCGTCTGCCTCGATGAGGATGTCGATGTGGTCGCAGAAGCCGGCCATGGCCTCGTCGACGGCGTTGTCGACGATCTCGTAGATGAGGTGGTGGAGGCCGCGCTGGTCGGTGGAGCCGATGTACATGCCGGGGCGACGGCGGACGGCCTCGAGGCCCTCCAGGACCTGGATGCTGTCGGCGGTGTAGGCCTGGGCGTTCTTCGGAGCGGTGGTCGTCATATCGCCTCGTTCACTTCGCGCGGCTGTCGGCCACTCGCGTGGTCCGAGCCGGGTTGGTGCCCCGTTGGGCGGTGCGTTCCGTCGACGCTCGTTCCCGGGAGAGAGACGCCGCAGGGCCCGAAACCGGGTGCGGCGAGGGGGTTCTGCGAGCATCGATCACGTGCCTGATCGTATCACGAAACCCGCCCTGTCGGGAGGGTCCGGGGCGCCCCGGGGAGGCGGCCACGCACCCCGAATCCCGCGTAGAATTGCCACATTATCGACGCCATCGAGGTGACCCCGATCGGCCGCGTGGCCTGCGACGAGCGCGACCCGGCGCGCTTCGACTGGTCGCGCGTGCGCTCCGAGATCCGCCTCGACGCCGGCGCCTTCCCCGGCATCGCCGAGGCGCTGCTGGGGCTGCAGGACTACTCGCACGTCATCGTCGTCGCGTGGCTCGACCGCATCCCCGCGGAGCTGCGCGCACGACGTCGGGCGTACCCGGGCGGCGACGAGCGGCTGCCGCTGCAGGGCGCCCTCGCGCTGCGCGGGGGTGCGCGCCCCAACCCGATCAGCGTGACCGTCTGCCGCCTGCTGGGGATCGAGGGCGACACGCTGCGCGTCGAGGGCCTCGACCTCATCGACGGCACGCCGGTCCTCGACGTGAAGCCGTACATCGCGCACTACGACTCGGAACCGAAGTCCTCGATACCGAAGTGGGCGCGGGGGTGAGAGCGTGGGTCGCGCTCGTTGCGATCGCGCTGATCACGACCGTCGGTTGCAAGGATCCGCATGTCACGCCGATTCCGACCTCGGCATCCACTTCGCAGGCATTTTCGCCTGGTGTGGTCGTCCCTCCGCTTACCCCAACTCCCACACCCACCGCTCGGATCACTCCAAGACCGTTTGCTCTTACCGGTTACCTACCGTTGATCAAGAGTCTGGAGAAGGCGCTCGCGACGAGGGATGCCGTCGGCTTCACTTCGATCGCAGGGCAAGATGCAAAGGGCTTCAGTGGGTCGACGCTGGTGTGGAACCGCAATTGGCCGTGTCCTAGTGACGCGCAGGTCATCATTCTTCTCGACCGGCAGAATCTCTCGACGCTCCTCGCGGAACCGCAACTGATGCCTCGTTCGTTTGTGCAAAAGACCTGCCCGGGCTTCGCGGGTCCGCTCGTCGTGGGAGTAGCAGTTTCAGGCTGGGGCCACCGCAGCTTGCGCTACGAGACGAACTCCGAATACCGCCCGCCAAACGATTCGCTGTTGCTTGGCGACGAGATCGTCCTCCTCTTCTACGCGGCAGCGGCCCCTAACGATGCCCCGCGGATCTTCGGGATCGCGAACGCCGCCGGCTTCGTGAAGATCGCGGACCTCCCCTGATGCCTCGACAGAGCGGCGGACACCTGACGGCGGGACGCACGGGGCTCGAGGATCGCGAGCCGCAGGCGCGGCCGCCGTCGCCCGCGGAACTCGACGCGATCTTCGACGCGCTGCGCGAGGCGTACGGCGAGTCGCAGTGGTGGCCGACCGCGGCGACCGAGGGGCCGGCGCAGCGCCTCGAGATCTGCCTGGGCGCGATCCTCACGCAGAACACCTCGTGGCGCGGAGCGGCGGCGGCGCTCGCGAACCTCGGCGCCGCGGACGCGCTGTCGTGCGAGGCGATCGTCGCGCTGCCGGAGGACGCGCTCGCGGACCTCGTGCGGCCGTCGGGGTACTACCACGCGAAGGCGCGCAAGCTGCAGGCGTTCTGCGCGACGGTGATCGAGGAGTACGACGGCGATATCGACGCGCTGCTCGAGGGCGATCCCGACGAGGTGCGCGCGCGACTGCTGTCGCTGTGGGGCGTAGGCCCGGAGACCGCGGACGCGATGACGCTGTACGCGGCGCGTCTGCCCACGTTCGTCGTCGACGCGTACGCGTACCGGCTGTTCGAGCGTCTCGGCTGCCCGCCCGGACCTCGACGCTACGACGTGTATCGGGACTTCCTGCTGGGCGCGATCGGGCCGGACGTGCACGCGCTCAACGAGTGGCACGCGCTGATCGTGCGCCACGGCCAGCGCACCTGCCTGAAGTCCACGCCTCGATGCGGTGAGTGCGCGCTCCTCGACCGCTGCGCGTTCGGGCAGAGCGAAGTGGGCTAACGCGGCCCACCCCCGGCCCCTCCCTACGAGGGAGAGGAGTCAGAAGCGGAGAAAGATGCGAGGGGGCTGCGCCCGCTCGCGCTCCCGGCGGAACTCGATTGCTTCAGCACTGAGCGGTGCGGGTGATTCCGCGGTCGATCGAGCCGAATCGCAGACCTCGACCGTGACCGCATGCGAGGGAGTGTGCTCAGGGCGCGCTAGCGGAGAAGACGCAGGATCACGACCAGCGTTGCCGCGGCAACCACGGCGATCGCGGCGGCGGCGCCACCGCGCAATCGCTCGCGCGGCGTGAAGATGAGGCCGGCGACGAGCAGCGCGGCAGCTACGATGGCCATCGCGAGGTTGCTGAGCAAGAGCGATCCGAACAGCAGGAGCGCGACGGCGGCAGAAGTGAGCCAGGTGGTCTTCAGGCGTTCCACAGGGGGCCGTCCTCTCCGCTCACGACGCGGCGCTTGGCGCGATTCGACTATAGCCACCTTGCCTCGGCCCGCGCGCCCGGCGAGACTGAGCGCATGGATCTCGGAATCATCGGCAAGGCACGGAGCGGGAAGACCTCGCTGTTCAACGCGGTGACGCGAGGGACGGCGCAGGTCGGCGCGTACTCGAGCGGCAACGCGCCCAACGTCGGCGTGGTGCACGTGCCGGACGCGCGCGTCGATGCGCTCGCCGCGGTCCTGCACCCGAAGAAGACGACGTACGCGGAGATCCGCTGGGTGGACTACCCGGTCTCGGGCTTTGGCACCGAGGGCCCCGCGGCGCAGTTCGTCGGCGAGATCGCGAAGATGGACGCGCTGGTCCACGTCGTGCGCGCGTTCGTCGACGAGTCCGTGCCGCACCCCGACCTCACAGTGGACGCGCACCGCGACATTGAGGCGCTCAACCTCGAGCTGACCTTCGTCGACCTCGCGCTGATCGAGCGGCGACTGCAGCGCATGGAGACGGAGATGCGCTCGATGCCGGCGGCGCAGCGCGTCGAGCTGGAGCGGCATCGCGATCTGCTGCAGCGCATGCAGAAGCACCTCGAGGACGGCAAGGGCCTGCGCTCGATGTCCTTCACGGCCGACGAGGACAAGGAGCTGCGCGCGTACCAGTTCCTCACGCGGCTGCCGGTGCTCGTCGTCGTGAACATCGGCGAGGACGATCTCGCGCGCGCCGCGGAGATCGAGGCCGAGTACCGCGCGAAGTGGACCGAGCCCGGCGTCGCCGTCACAGCGCTCTGCGCGAAGATCGAGGCGGAGCTGTCGCAGATGGAGCCCGACGACGCGGCGGCGTTCCGCGCGGACCTCGGGCTGTCCGCAGAGTCACCCCTCGACCGCGCGATCGTCGCGGCCTACGAGCTGCTCGGGCTGCAGTCGTTCCTCACGGCCGGCGACGACGAATGCCGCGCGTGGACGGTGCGGAAGGGCGCGACGGCGCCGGAGGCTGCGGGCCGCATCCACACTGACCTCGAGAAGGGCTTCATCCGCGCCGAGGTCGCGCGATGGGATGACATGGCCACCGCGAAGGGCTCGATGGCGGAGCTGAAGAAGGCGGGCAAGCTCCGCACCGAGGGCAAGACCTACGTCGTCCAGGACGGGGATGTCCTGAACATCCTGTTCAACCTCTAGTTCTGAGTCCTGTCGAGGACTGACGGGGCGGCCCATCCCCCCGGCCCCCTTCCCTGCGCAGGAAGGGGGAGACAAACCAAGAGATGGGGGCGCGCAGCGCCCCCAAACCCCCGGCGGATTCGCATTGCTAGTGCGCGGTTCAGTGCGAGTGATTCCTCGCGCTGTGCGGAACCGGACGAGGACGCGCGCGGGGAGATCCGGCTCCCTCGCCTGCGAAGCGGGAGAGGGGGGGGTGAGGGTTGCCGGGTAATCCTCGACGTTCCGGCACGCCGAGACCAACGGGCGTAGGGTGAGCGCGCACCCGAGGCCCTCCAACCACCGAGCCAGACTCGACCTGGCTCCCCGCTGGAGGACCGATGTTCAGCCACCTCATCTCGAAGCGCTTTGCGTTGCCGCTGCTCGCGGCGGTACTCCTCGGCGTCATCGTGCTGCTGCCGGCCGGCCGCGCCGAGGCCGCCTCGGCGACGAAGAGTTGCACGCTCAGCGGCACGAACACGTACACCTGCGCCTTCACGATCACGCCCGCCGTGGTGACTGGTGCGGGCGCGTGGCTCGTGCAGATGGTGCCCGGCCCTGGCACCATCGTCGGCACGCCGACGGTGGCGAGCGCGACCGGCTGCGGCGCAACGCCCGGAATCGTGCTCGGGGGCACGCCGATCACCTCGTCCTCGGATCTCTCGACGTACGGCGTCAACATCGGGTCCGGCGGATGCACCGCGGTCGCTGTGGTGACCGTTACCGAGACGATCACGGTGACGGCGAGCGGACAGGTGTGTCAGAAGGTATGGATCACGGTCGGGTCGCCGTTCGCGACCAACTGCGCGAGCGTGGTCTACACGCCGCCTGCAGCCACACCTACGGGGGTGAAGACCTGTACGCCCTCGAATACGCTCAATGTCTACAACTGCCTCTATACCGTGACGCCAGCATTTCCGGCGATGGCGGGCGCGCCCGGCGACTACATCCACGTCAACGAACCGCCCGGCCCGCCGATGACCGGCCCGGGCTTCTTCAGCGCGCCGCCGACCGTCGCCGGCGTAACCGGCTGCGGGAGCACAGCGCAGCCCGTCGTGCTGAGCAGTGGCACGAGCTACAACGCGTGGATGGGCGTGGGCGGGTGCCCGGGCACCACGTGGTCGGTGACCTTCAACGAGACGATCACGGTGGCGGCCAGCGGGCAGATCTGTCAGTCGTTCTGGATGGTCGCGGCCGTCCCGCCCACGACCACGTGCGCGAACGTCGTCTACACAGCGCCGCCCGCCGGGCCGAACCCCTCCGCGACGAAGTCGTGCACGCTCACGAAGACCCCCAACGTCTACAACTGCCTCTATACGGTCACGCCGGGTGTGCCCGCGATGGCGGGCGCTCCGGGTGACTACATCCACGTGAACGAGCCCCCCGGCCCGCCGATGACGGGCCCCGGCACGTTCATCGGCACGCCGACGGTCGCGAGCGTGAATGGGTGTGGCAGCACCGCGCTGCCGGTCACTTCGACGAGCAACACGAGTTACAACGCGTGGATGGGCGTCGGCGGATGCGCTGGCTCCACCTGGTCGGTGACCTTCAGCGAGACCGTCCTTGTCACGGCGAACGGGCAGCTCTGCCAGTCCTTCTGGATGGTGGCGAGCGTGCCGCCGGTGACCACGTGCACCACGGTCGGCTTCACGAAGTCACTCACGCCTGGGTTCACCGGACCGCCCGTCTTCGGCGCCGGCCTGATCGCGCAGGTCGTGTTCCCCGGCGGCTCAGTGGCTGATCTTGAAACAGCGACCGCCAGCGCGGGCGGTACCGGCGTGTGGGCGCAGGACGCGGCGGGCGCATATCAACTGCTCGTTGTCGGTGGGCCCGGGTTCCTGAAGGATGCGTTTGGTGCGAAGTTCCCGGGCGGGTTCATGACGCTCGTCGCAGTGACGGTGGTGCGCGCCCCGTAGGGCGTACCTCGACCGCTGCACGTATCCTCGCGCCATGATCGAGCGGTGGCGGCGGCGGGCTCGGGAGGTGAAGCGCGATATCTACGCGCTCTATCTCGCGTTGCGCGATCCGCGGACGCCGCTGTTGGCGAAGGTGCTGGGGGGCGCGGTTATCGCGTACGCGATCAGTCCGCTCGATCTCATCCCGGACTTCATCCCCGTGATCGGCTATCTCGACGACATCGTGCTGGTGCCGCTGGGGATCATGCTGGTGCGCCGGCTGATCCCGCCGGCCGTGCTCGAGGACGCGTGCGTGCGCGCCGCGGCGCACGAGGAGCGCGTGCGGAGCTTCGCTGCCGCGGTGGTCATCGTGGCGGTGTGGGTGGTGGTCGTGGTCGGCGTCACGTGGTGGGTGATCGCGCGGCTGCGCTGAGCGGCGGCGGCCCACCCTCGGCCCTCCGGGAGCGTGAGGACTGAGGAGGGGGCTCATCCCCCCGCCCCCTTCTCTGCGCGGGAAGGGGGAAACAAACCAACAGATGGGGTCCGCGCCCCCAAACCCCCGGCGGATTCGCATCGTTCGCGAGCGGTCTGGTCCGAGTGATTCGTCGCGCCGTGCGGATGCAGACGCCCCTCCCCAACCCTCCCCCTCGAGGGGGGAGGAAGTGAGAACCAGCAACCCCCTCGGCGGGAGCCGAGAGCCGGCGTGCGCGCGCTCGTATGATCTGCGGCGAGGAGCCCACCATGGATGCAGCCGTCCGCGCGCAGATCGTCGAGCAGATCGAGCGAGCCCTCGAGGGGGGGCCGCTGGTCGTCGTCGGCACCGTGATCGAGGGTGGCGACCCTGAGGTCGCGACGGCGGGCGACAAGCTCCTCGTGCAGCAGGATGCGCGCGGCGACATCTCGACCCTCGGGACGCTGGGGCACGAGGTCATAGACCAGGCCGTGGTCGAAGCGGCCACCGCCGTGTTCACGGAGTTCCCGCGCATCGCCGTCGAGACACTCTACTTCGGGCAGGACGGGCGCAGCGTGACCCGCCGCTCGCAGGCCCGGTCCGGCGACGCGCAGATCATGATCCAGCTCTTCGAGGCACCCGCCCGGCTCATCGTGGTCGGCGGGGGGCACGTCGGCCTGGCGGTCGCGCGCATCGGCGAGATGGTAGGCTTCGACATCGCGGTCTACGACGACCGCGAGGAGTTCGCGAACCGCGAGCGGTTCCCGATGGCGGACACCATCCTCAACGGCGAGGCCGACGAGGCGCTCGGCCACCTCGACCTGGGGCCGGGCACCTACGTGGTGCTGGTCTCGCGCGGCCACAAGCAGGACGAGGACGCGCTGCGCCTCGTGGTCGGGCGCGGGGCGGGGTACGTCGGGATGATCGGGAGCCGCCGCCGGACGGCGACCGTGCTGCAGCACCTCGCCGAGGAGGGCTTCGCCCGCGAGGCGCTCGATGCCGTGAACACGCCGGTGGGCATCGACATCGGGGCGGAGACGCCGGAGGAGATCGCGCTGTCGATCCTCGCGGAGATCGTCATGATCCGGCGCGGCGGGACTGGCACCCGGATGCGCACGCAGCGGGCCAGCATCGACTGGCCGGAGGCGCCGAAGGCCTAGGCTGGGCCTCGTCGTGGCGTAGGTGTCGTTTCGTCAGCGAACGGCATGGGTGCCCGTAACGGGCATCACAATCGTCGTGACAGCGCGTGATATCGTTATGGCAGTCGGACACGTGCTGGCGGCTCGCCAGCGGCTCTGCGGCATTCTCGGGAGTACCGAGGCGCTGAGCGGGAGCGACGGCCGGCGTCGAACAGCCAGTTCCCTCTGGGGCATGAGGGCCGAGCAATCGGCCCTCGTGCTTTTCTGGCTGAACGCCGTGACGGGACCGCCGTCGCGGGTTCTTCGCCGGGCACCACGGTGCCGGCGCGTCGGCTCTTACCGGGGATTACGCCCGCCACGCGCCATCGGATCTCTCGCCAGCCCCGCGTATGATGGGGATTCAGGGCAAAGGCGGGCATATGTCACTCGAACTCTTCCGCGAAATCCGCGAGGCGCAGGCCGCTGGGCAGCCGCGCGTCCTCGCTACCGTCTCCAGCGCGCTCGGGTCGACGCCGCGCAAGCCGGGGGCCTCGATGCTGCTGCGGCCGGATGGCTCGTTCACGGGCACCATCGGCGGGGGCTGCGGCGAGGCCGAGGTGTGGCAGGAAGCCATGGAGACCATGGCCGACGGCAAGCCGCGCACGGTGGTGGTGGACCTGACGGAGCCGGTGGACGGCGACGACAAGATCTGCGGTGGTGTCATGCGCGTATTCGTGGAGCGCATCTCCGGCTAGACTCCGCGCCGGCCACCGCGCTGGTGCTACGATCGAAGACGCGGCGAGGCAGCGACGCACGCTGCCAAAGGGAACTCGAAATGCTTGGAAGCCTCGGCTGGCAAGAGCTGCTCATCATCCTCGTGATCATCGCCCTGCTGTTTGGCGCCTCGCGCGTCGGTGACATGGGCAAGGCCCTCGGCCGTGGCGTGAAGGAATTCCGCGCGGAGGCGACGGCAAAGGACGACAAGAAGCCCGCGGATGCCGCTGGCACGCCGCCGACGGACGCCCCGAAGAGCTCCTGACGCCACGATCTGGCGTAACACGCGAAACAGGCGCCGCGAGAGCGGCGCCTGTTTCGTGTCGCGAGCGTCGAGTTAGCGTCCGACGTGCGGGCACGGTCGCGGCCCTACCCCCGGCCCTTCCCCGACGCGGGGAGGGGAGGCAGAAATCCAGAAGGACGATGCGAGGGGCGCAGCCCCCTCGCGCTCCCGGCGGAACTCGATTGCTTGAGCGCGCCCCGGAGCGCGATTCCTCGACGCCGTTTCCGTTCTCATCGGCGATCGGCGATGATCGTTCCATGGCATTGCGGGCGGTGGTCTTCGACCTCTGGGGCACGTTGATGACGGAGCAGCGCGAGCTCTTCGAGGAGCGCGCCCGCCTGCGCTTCGACCGGCTGCAACCGCTCTTCGCCCGGCACGGCATCGTGACCACGCTCGAGGACATGGCGCCGCGTCAGCGCGCCGCGAACATCCCGCTCGGCAAGCAGCAGGACGAGGGCATCGACGTCACGGCAGAGGAGCGGATGCGCCGCATCCTCGCCGAATTCGACGCCTCGGTTGCGGCACGGGTGACCGACGAGCAGCTTGCGGAGTTCATCGACGCCTACGGCGATGCCTTCCTGGCGACGCCGCCGGTGCTCCTCGAGGGTGCGGTCGAGGCGCTGGAGCGGGTCCGGGCCGAGGGGCTCAAGATCGGGCTCATCTCAAACACGGGCATCGCGAGCGGGCGGCACCTGCGACAGGTGCTGGATCGCGCAGGGATCCTCGGGCACTTCGACTCCCTGATCTTCAGCGACGAGCACCGGATGTCGAAGCCGAACCCGAAGCTCTTCGGGCAGTCGCTCGAGGATCTCGACGCGATGCCCACGGAAGCAGTCTTCGTGGGTGACACGCCCCGCTTCGACGTGGGGCCGCCACGCCACTACGGCTGGTGGGTGATCCAGGTGGGCGACCGCGAGGACGGCTGGCCGCCGGCGCACCGCCGCGTGCCGCACGTGGGTCACGTCTTCGGCGCCATCGAGGAGCTCGGCCTGCTGCCGACCCTCCGCTGAGCGGCGCGGGTGCCTCCGCACTCCGAATGCGACAATTGCGCGGTGACCCTCGAACCTCCCTCGTCCCCGGGATCGGCTTCTCTGCGTGAGCGCGTCGCGCTGATGCTCGGCCGCGCCAGCGGCGCCGTGGTGCGCCGCCTCGGGCGGGGCGGCGGGACCGCGTTGCCGGGGCTGGTCGCGGCGACCATCGCGCCGAGGCTGATGGAGCGTCTGGCCTCGACGCCCGGACACGGCGTCGCCACGGTCACGGGCACGAACGGCAAGACGACGACGACGCACCTGCTGGCGGCGATTGTGCGCGCTGCGGGCATCGAGCCGCTTACGAATCCGTCCGGGTCCAACCTCGAGCGCGGCGTGATCGCGGCGTACACGGAGCAGGTGGACGCGATGGGCCGGCTGCCCGACGCGGCGAGCCAGGTCGGGCTGTTCGAGGTGGACGAGGCCGTGCTGCCTTGGCTGTTCCCGCGGCTGCGCCCGCGCGTGGCGGTGTTCCTCAACCTCTTCCGGGATCAACTCGATCGCTACGGCGAGGTGGACTCCGTTGCCGACGGGTGGGGCGCGATGCTTCGCCGCGCCGCGCACGCGCACACCCTCGTGCTGAACGCGGACGATCCGGCGATCGCGCTGCTCGCGGAAAGCGCGCACGGCCCCGTCGTCACCTTCGGCGTGGATGACGATGCGGTCGCGTTGACGCATGCCGATCACGCATCGGACGCGCGCTTCTGCGTGTGCGGAGCGCGTTTCGTCTACGACGCGATCTACATGGGCCACGTGGGGCGCTGGCGCTGCACCTTCTGCGGTCGTGCGCGCGTCGCTCCGACAGTGTCGGCGCGGCACGTCGAGTTGCGCACGGACGGCGCGACGATCGAGATGACGATCGCCGGTGCGCCGGTGACGGTGGTGTCACCGCTGGCAGGGCTCTACTCCGTGTACAACGTGCTCGCTGCTGCCGCGGCCGCGCATGCGCTCGGCATCGATGCGTCCACGATCGCGTCCGCGCTCGCCGCGGCGGGGCCCGCCTTCGGGCGGCAGGAGCGTTTCACGATCGGCGAGCGGAGCGCGCGCCTCCTGCTGGCGAAGAACCCCGCCGGTCTCAACGAGGTGATCCGCGCGCTCACCGCCGGCGATGCGCCGTTGATGGTGCTCGCGATGCTCAACGACGGCGTGCAGGATGGACAGGACGTGTCGTGGATCTACGACGCGGACGTCGAGGCGCTCGCGGGGCGGGGCGTGACGCTCGTCTGCTCCGGCGATCGCGCGGATGATCTCGCGCTGCGGTGCGCGCTTGCGGGCGTCGTGCCCGTGTCGGTGATCGACGACACCGAGCGCGCGCTGGATGCGGCGCTCGCTCGCACGCCCTCCGGTGCGCGGCTGGACATCATCGCGACGTACACGGCGATGATCGACGTGCGTGCCGCTCTCGCGCGCCGCGCGGGAGTCGGGGCGTACTGGGAGGCGCGCGCATGAACAGCGATCCTCGGAACCCCTCCACCCCTGCCCTCCCCCACGAGGGGGGAGGGGGCCGGAGCATCCGCGTCGTGTCGCTCTACGACGACGTGATGAACGTCTACGCCGATCGCGGCAACCTGATCGCCCTGCGCGCGCGTGCCGCGGAGTACGGGATCGAAGTCGAGGTGACATCGGTCAGCGTTGGCGATCCGTTGCCAGCGGAAGCGGACCTCGTGCTCATCGGCGGCGGGCAGGACCGCGAGCAACGGCGCATCGCGCAGGAGCTCGCGGGGCGCGGGCCGGTGCTGCGCGCTTGGGCCGAGGACGACGTGGCGATGCTCGCGATCTGCGGGGGATTCCAGCTGTTCGGCCGGTTCTACCGCGACAGCAGCGGCGAAGAACTACCCGGCGCGGGCGTCTTCGATGTGACGACGGTCGCGCCGGGACCCGGCTGGCCGCGCTGCATCGGCGATGTCCTCGCGGCGTCGCTGGTGCCGGGCGCGGGCGAGCTCGTCGGCTTCGAGAACCACGCGGGGCGGACGTACCTCGGCGCGGGCGCGCAGCCCTTTGCGATCGTCGAGCACGGCTTCGGCAACAACGGCGAGGACGGCACCGAGGGGGCACGCTACCGGGAGGCGATCGGCACGTACCTGCACGGGTCGCTGCTGCCGAAGAACCCGGCGCTCCTCGATCACCTGATCGGCGCCGCGCTGCGGCACCGCGAGGGGGACGACTCGGCGCCGCTGGTGCCGCTGCCTGCCGTGTTCGCGGAACGGGCGCACGCGGCCGCCGTGCAGGTTGCGCGCCGCCGTTCGCGGCGGGTGCAGGCCGCGCCGGGATCGGCATACGCGACGCCGTAGGTCATCGCGACGAGGCGGCTCCGCTATCGTGGGTGTTGCGTCATGGAGGCCAGCTTGCCGTTTCTCGTCATCACGATCCCCTGGAGCCCGAACATCCTGCAGCTCGGGCCGTTCCTGCTGACGTGGCATGGCCTGTTCACGGCGGTCGGCATCCTTGCCGGTGTGCAGATCGCGCTCTGGATGGCGCGGCTTGTCCACTACGACGAAGACGACGCGTACACGCTCGCGCTCGTGGGCGTGCCGTCGGGCATCATCGGCGCGCGGTTGATGTTCGTCGCGGAGCAGTGGGGTTACTACAGCCAACACCTGCTCGATATCGCGGCGATCGCCGAGGGCGGCATCTCCGTCTGGGGGGCAGTGCTCGGTGGCGTGCTCGGGTCGCTGCTGTTCGCACTGTGGCGCCACTACCCGATTCGTCGCGGCCTCGACATCGCGGGGGCAGGGCTGATCCTCGGCATGGCGATCGGCCGCGTCGGTGACCTGATTAACGGCGAGCACCTCGGCCGCGCGACGAGTCTGCCGTGGGCGGTGATCTATACGCACCCGCTCTCGCCGGCGTTTGCGCACTCGCTGACCGTCGGGCCGCATCAGCCCGCCACCACCTACGAGATGCTCGCGGACCTGGTGATCCTCGGGGTAGTGATCTGGCTCGCGCGAGGCCCGCTGCTGCGCAAGCCCGGCATCCCGTTCTTCGTCTTCCTGATGTCGTATTCGGTGATGCGATTCTTTGTGACCTACCTGCGTGTGGACTCGTCGGTGACGCCGGTATTCGACCTGCGCACGCCGCAACTGGTTTCGCTGCTCGTGTTCCTGGGATCGCTGCCCGTCGTGATCTGGCTGTGGCGGATGCCCGCCGAGGATCCGGACGCGGCGCCGTCACAGCGGCCAGTGCCTGGACGCGTGCCCGTGAGCGGCGGCACGTCGCAGCCTCGGGGCCGGCGCCGATGAACCGGCACGGGAGCAACACGCCCGCGACCGGCGGGCCGGTGGTGACGCTCTACTCGCGTTCGGGCTGCCACCTCTGCGAGGTCGCGAAGCTCCAGTTGCGCGCGCTGCAGCGCACGTTCTCGTTCACCCTCGAAGAGATCAACATCGAGAGCGACCCCGAGTTGGAGCGTCGCTTCCTGATCGAGATCCCCGTGGTTGCTGTCTCGGGCGAGGTGGTGACGCAGGAGTCGATCGATCTCGCGAAGGTGCGTGAGGCCGTGATCGCCGCCACGCTCGCGTCGAGGTAGCGCGGGGCCGCGCTGTCAGCCGTCTAGTGCGGGCTCACGAACGTGCCGAGCTGCTCCCAGACCAGACGCGCGCCTGAGTCGCCGACGATCACCATCGTCGCCGTCGCAGCGACGGCGACGAGCGTGCCAACGACGTACGCCGCGCGCTGGATTCGTGGGGGCGCGCCCCATCGATCGAGCGCCCACACCGTGATGGCGATGATCGCGAAGACGACGGCGAGGATTTCCGCGGTGTCGCCCTGTTCGGGATGTTCGCCGAAGCGCGGGCGCGTCGGGGCTGTTCGCCGAAGCGTCTCCTCGAGGGCCTCGCCGCTTTGGGCCGCGAGCACGGCGCCGGTCGCGCCTGCGGCCGCGCCTGCGGCGACCAGCGAGGCGTAGCCGCGACGCCACGTGTCGCGCCACATCGTCAGGACGAAGGCCGCCGCCGCCAGCGGGACGAACACGACCGCGAGGTGGACCAGCAGCGGGTGCGCGGGCAGTCCAGCGATGTTGATGGGGTGCTCCTGTGTTGGGCCCGAATATCGACCGTTCGGAGGCTACGGCCGTTCAGCCTCGGCTTCCATCGCAGCGAGTCGGGTGTAGTAGTCGGGGATCTCGCGGAGGTGTGCGAGCGCGATCTTGCCGGTGACGAGTCGGTCGTCGCCTGTCACGTTGGTCGTCGGGTCGCGTACCCCGTGCTCAAGCTCGACGTTCATGCCGAGGTGGAACTGCTCGAGATCGAACGGCAATGTCGCGAAGGCGAGGCCCAGCTCTGTCGCAACGGCGCCGGCCTCGAGAACTGTGATCTCAGCAGGGCTCACGTGTCCTCCTCGACCATGCGGATGAACGAACAGGCGCCGCAATCGCGTCACCCTGTTACTCACAGTGGCCAATCGCTGTCACCACCGCGTTACGCGCGCCGGATCCTGTTCGGGCGTCACGTCGCGGTAACGGCGCAGGGTGCACGGTTCCCGTGCGCTTCGCGTCAACTGTGCGCGGGATGCGCAGCAGAGCGCAGTCGGATCGAGGCGAGAGATGCTTACCGGAAAGACCCTGTGGATGGTGGCTGGCGCGAGCCTGGCCATGGCGATTCTTGCCGGTGCAGGCTTCGCATTCACCGCGGCGAACACGGTTCCCGCCACCAAGGGCGGCGAGGGAACGGGGACGATCACGGGCTACAACGTGGCGTCTGTCCACTACACATTGAACACGGCCGACCCGACAAAGGTGGACAGCGCAGCGTTTTCGCTGGACGTCGCGCCGGCTGCAGGTTCGACGATCAAGATCCGCCTCGAGACCGCCAGCGCCAACTGGTACCCGTGCACCTTCACCGGGGTGAACGTGACGTGCGTGACCACATCGCCGGCGGCGTCCGCGACGACAGCAAACCAACTTCAGGTGGTGGTCGCGCAGTGAAACGACGAGATGCAACGCGAGGTGACGGGACCGTGATGGGTCCCGGCACATCGTGAGGCCGTGATGGTGGATCGTCGAGGTCCGCGACCGCAGTCGTCGTGAGGGCAGTCCTCGCACGACCCCAGCAGCCCCGTTCT
Organism: uncultured Chloroflexota bacterium; assembly: GCA_903917615.1. Lineage (GTDB taxonomy): Bacteria > Chloroflexota > Dehalococcoidia > UBA2979 > UBA2979 > SHYQ01. The sequence goes on from CAIXBH010000213.1 coordinate 24,381, forward strand.
GACGGGGCAGATAGCGGAAAGACGAGATGCTGTCAGGGAAGACCGTGTGGATGCTCGCTGGCGCAGGCCTGGCGGCGGCGATCATCGTAGGGGCAGGGTTCGCGTTCACCGCGGCGAACACGGTTCCCGGCTCGAAGGGCGGGGAGGGCGCTGGCACGATCACGGGCTTTAGTGTGGCATCCGTCCACTACGTGCTGAACGCTACGGACCCGACCAAGGTCGACAGCGCCACGTTCAATCTCGATACCGCCCCCGCAAGCGGCTCAACGATCAAGATCCGGCTCGATAGCACCGGCAGCACCTGGTACACGTGCACGAATGTGGTCCTTGCGGTGACGTGCAACACCACGTCGCCTGCTGCGACTGCCACCGCCGCGAACCAGTTGCAGGTCGTGGTGGCGCAGTAGTCAGCGATGCCGAAGGTGCCGCTGCGCGCGGTGGTCGAGTCCTCCGCGCCGACGATGTTCGCGACGATCCTCGCGGGGCTCGCGGTGGTGTCCTATGTGTTCTTCGGACCCGCCAACATCGGCGGGCCGCTCGTCTACATGGTGACGAGCGGGAACAGCATGCAGCCGTACCTGCATCGCGGCGACCTCGCGATCGTGCAGACGTCACACTCCGCGGCGGTGGGCGAGATCCATGCGTACCTCAGCACCCAGACCGGGCAGCGCGTACTGCATCGAGTGATCGGCACCGTGGATGACCGATTCATCTTCAAGGGGGACAACAACTCCTGGATCGATTCGTCGGAGCCGAATGGCTCGGAACTGATCGGGAAGTTGTGGTTCCGGCTCCCGGGGGCCGGCGGACTGCTGGAGTGGCTGAGGACGCCGCTGCACTCGGCGCTTCTCGTGGGAGGTATGACGGCCATGACCGCATATCAGGCGGCGAAACCGACGAAGCGCTCAGATCCCTCCGGGGGGGTGGGTCGTCCGGGCGACAGCATGTGGGCGACGCTGCTGCTGGCGGCCGCAGGAGGTCTCGGACGAGCGGCGATCGGGGGGCTCCTCGGTCTGGTGGTCCTTGGAGGCGTCGCCTCCGTGGTCACGTGGCGCGTACCGACCGAGAATCAGGTCAGCGAACCGCGGCCGTACCGGCAGGTTGGCCGGTTCGGCTACTCCGCAGACACCACGCTGCCCGCCGCGATCCCCGCAACTGCCAGTCCCGGTGCTGCGCCGAATGCGGCGAGCAATGCGGCGACGCTGGCCGCGCTGGCGCAGAGCCCCACGGCCGCACAGCTGCTGCTCGTCCCGGTCACGACAGGCCAGCCGGTGTTCGTGAACGTGAATCCGAAAGTTCAGATCAGGTTTCACTACGACCTGCGGAGTTCATCGCCCGCTGCACTCAACGGTACGGTGCGGATCAACGTCGTCCTCTCCGATGTCACCGGATGGTCGCGGATCCTTCCGCTCGCTCCGGAGCAGGCGTTCACCGGTACTTCGATCAACGTCATCGTGCCGGACGCCGACCTCGAGCCGTTGATGGCTGCGTTCCCGATCTACCAGGCGATCACCGGGCACGCGCCGCGCGACTACATCGCCACGCTTCAGGCACTCGTCCACGTCGATGGCACGATCGATGGGCAGGATGTGCACGAGACGTTCAATCCGGAGGTGCCGTTCCGCGTGGTGCCTCCGTTCGAGATCTACGTCCAGACGGACAGCGTGAAGCAGTTCGAGGCGACCGGTGCGACGCTGCCGAAAGCCTCGCTCACTGATCCGTTCGCATTCGACCAGGCCGGCACGGTGCCTGGCATGCGCTCAGAGACCAACGGCATTCCGGTGTTCGGCCGGGAGGTCGCCATCGCCGCGCTCCGTCTGCTCTCCGTCGCGGTCCTGGTGCTCGCCGTCGTCGGTCTCGTGATCATGATCGCGATGCAGTGGCTCGCGTCACGGCGCGGGGAGGCGTTCCTCCTCCGCGCGCGCCACGGCGAGCAGTTCGTGCAGATCAATCCCGAGGACGAAGCGAAATGGCACGCGTCGAAGATCGAAGTCACCACCATGGAGGACCTGTTGCGGCTGGCCCAGTACCACAACTCGCCGATCCTCGTGCCGGTGGGCTCGAATCAGCGCCTCTATCTCGTCCGCGTAGGCGACCGGCTGTACGCGTACGAAGTGCCTCCGACAGCAGCCGCAGTCGCAGCCGCGACCGTGCAGGCGTAGGGCGAGACTCGGATGCCGTCGACACGTCGGGTCATCGTGGGCAGTTGTGTGTTCACCGCGATGATCGTGCTGATCGGGCTCCTCTCCGCTTCGACCGCCTCCAATACGGTCGCCTCGTCCCGGCTGGGGATTCGGACCGTTGCCACGGGCATCACCGAGTTGCGGCCGATCGCGTGCGCCGGCATGAACCTCACAACCCGGGTCACGGGCACCGGCAAGATCAACGGGACGCGCGGGGCCGATCTCATCCTGGCCGGCCGTGGTACGACGTCGATCACCGGGGGAGGCGGCGACGACTGCATCATGGCGGGCCTCGATGCCGACAACATCGACGGCAGCGGCGGAACGGACGTCTGCGTGGGGTCGAGAACCGCGCACTACAAGGACTGCTCGACCGTCATCTTCATTAACTGATCGCGCCCCGCAGCGGGCGCCGTTGTGACATCAGCTGATCGCCTTCGGGCGGGCACGCTAACCTCGCCGCAGGGGTGCAGTTCCCCCGCGGAGCGGCGGTGAGATGACCAACATCGAGGTGCGTCCCGGGGTGCGGTTGCGGCCGTGGGCGTGGGGCGACGAGGCATCGCTCGTTCGCCACGCGAACAGCTGGGAGGTCGCACGCTGGTTGCGGGACGTCTTCCCGCATCCGTACACGGAGGACCATGCGCGCGACTGGATCCGGCGGGTCGCCACTGCAATGCCGGTCCGCAACTGGGCGATCGAGGTCGATGGGGAGCCGGTCGGGGGGATCGGATTGCACGCTGAGACCGCTGAGTCGGTAGAGCTCGGGTACTGGCTGGGAGAGTCGCACTGGGGTCGAGGGATCACCTCGGCGGCTGTAGCGGCGGTGGCTCGGTTCGTGTTCGAGGAGATCGGCGTCTCGCGCCTTGAGGCCATGACGTTGCCGGACAACGCACGCTCCGCCGGGGTGCTGCTCCGCAATGGTTTCGTCGAAGTTGAGCCGCGCGAACTCATCGCGCGATCGGGCGCACCGGTTCAGGGGCGCGCGTTTGTCCTTACCCGTCCGTAACCGGCCGAATTGACAGAGTCCCGGGCCGGAATCTAGCCTCGGAGGGTCTGATTCGGGGCACCTCGACGTGGTCGGGCGCCTCATTCATCCAGAGCGGGGGAGGGCCCGGCCCTACGAACCCGCGGCAACCGGTTGCCGATCGCCTCGGCGGACACGGTGCTAACTCCGGCTCGTCGCTACTCCTCGATCGAGGAGGCCCCTCGGCGGGGGCGTGCGGCGGGGAAGATGAACGGAAGGCGCTACAGATGCCAGACCTTCGACGATCCGCTCCCCCATCCCTGGGCCGAATGGTGATGCGCTAGCCCGATCGCGCGCCTCGACTGATCGAGGCCGCGCCGTCGGGCTGTGCTGCCCTCTCCGCCACCCAGCGATCGTTCCGAGGAATCCAGACATGACCTTCAGCCGCGCACTCCGCTGCCGCGAATGTGGCCGCGAATACGAACTCAAGCCCATCTTCTCCTGTGAGTACTGCTTTGGCCCGCTCGAAGTCGCCTACGACTACGACGGCATCCACGCCGCGATCAGCCGCGACTCCATCGAGCGCGGTCCGAAGACGCTCTGGCGCTACGCGGAGCTCTTGCCCTGTGACCCCGCCTACAAGGTGGACCTGGGCGACGGGTACACCCCGCTGATCAAGGCGGACCGCCTCGCGAAGGCGATCGGCCTCGACACCCTGTGGGTGAAAAACGACACGGTGAACCCGACGTGGTCGTTCAAGGACCGCGTGGTGTCCGTCGCGATCGCGAAGGCGCGCGAGTTCGGCTTCAGCGCGATCGCCTGCGCGTCCACCGGCAACCTCGCGAACTCGGTCTCGGCGCACGCAGCGGCGGCCGGCATGGACTGCTTTGTCTTCATTCCGGATGACCTCGAGCAGGGCAAGGTGGTCGGGTCGGGGATCTACAACCCGACGCTGGTCACCGTGCGGGGCTCCTATGACGACGTGAATCGCCTCTGCACGGAGCTCTCGATGGAGCACCCGTGGGCGTTCGTGAACATCAACGTGCGTCCGTACTACGCGGAGGGCTCGCGCACGCTCGGCTTCGAGGTCGCGGAGCAGCTCGGCTGGCGTGCGCCGGACCACATCGTGGCGCCGATGGCCTCGGGCTCCATGTACACGAAGATCTGGAAAGGCCTGCAGGAGTTCCACAAGGTGGGGCTCATCGACGAGCCGCACACGCGGATGTCGGGTGCCCAGGCCGAGGGGTGCTCGCCGATCTCGACCGCGTACGCGCACGACACGCTCAACTTCGTGCCGCAGAAGCCGAATACCATCGCGCGCTCGCTGGCGATCGGGAATCCGGCTGACGGCTACTACGCGCTGAAGCAGATGCAGGACACCGGCGGCGGCGCCGAGATGGTGACCGACGACGAGGTCGTCGAGGGCATCAAGCTGCTCGCAGAGACCGAGGGCATCTTCGCGGAGACGGCGGGCGGCGTGACGATCGGCTGCCTCAAGAAGCTCGTCGCTTCCGGCTTCATCAAGCGGGGCGAGGAGACGGTGGCGATCATCAGCGGCGGCGGACTGAAGACCGTCGAGGCGGTCGCCGACCACCTCGAGGAGCCGCTGCACGTGACGCCAAACGCGGCCGCCTTCAACGAGGCGATGCGTGCGCGGCAGGCGTCGCTTGTCGGCGCCGGGGCCTAGGATCAGCACATGGCGAACAAGCACGTACGGCTAACCTTCACCCCACAGTTGGTGCAGGAGCCGGTGATCTACAACATGGGCCACCAGTTCAAGGTGATCACCAGCATCCGCATGGCGGCGGTCGACCAGAGCGTCGGCTGGGTGGTCCTGGAGCTGGAAGGCGAAGAAGACGAGATCGAGCGGGCCCTCGAGTGGACCCGCTCCAAGGGCGTCCGCGTGGACGAGCCCACGCTCGGCGATGTTGTCGAGGGGTAACCCCGACTGACCGCGCGGGCGGGCGCCCGCAACCTGAACACGATGACTTCGGAAGGAAACGATCGATGGCTGTGAACGTGAAGATCCCGACCCCGCTCCGCACGCTGACGAACGAGCGCGACACCTACGCGGGCGCTCCGGGCGACCTGAACGACCTCGTCGCGGCGCTCGAGACCGAGTTCCCGGGCATGCGCGAGCGGCTGCTGGACGACGGTGGCGAGCTTCGCCGCTTCGTGAACATCTACGTGAACGGCGAGGACGTGCGCTTCCTGAGCGGCCTGACGACGGCCGTGAAGGATGGCGACGAGGTCTCGATCGTCCCCGCGGTCGCCGGCGGCGCCCGCTAGGGACGCGGCGGGCGCGCCGCTCGTCTGCGGCGGTGGCGGAAGCCCACCCCCGGGCCCCCTCCCTAGGAGGGGAACAATATACTTGACTGAATCACTCTGACCACCTAATCTCTTCCTTAGCGAAGGGAAACGGGCATGAAGCACGAGCCGCAAACACTGATGGACGCGATCCGCTTCTTCGCGGATGAGCGTGTCGCGCTGGACTTCGTGGCAACGCTGCGATGGCCGAACGGCGTTGCGTGCCCGACCTGCGGCTCGCTCGACGTGACTTTCATCCCCTCCGTGCAGCGGTGGAACTGCAAGGAGAAGCACGCACGCAAGCAGTTCTCCGTGAAGAACGGTTCCATCATGGAGGACTCGCCGATCCCGCTCGACAAGTGGCTCGCGACCATGTGGCTTATCGCCAACGCGAAGAACGGCGTCTCGTCCTACGAGGTCGCGCGCTCCATCGCCGTCACTCAGAAGTCGGCGTGGTTCATGCTCCACCGCATCCGCCTCGCGATGGAGGACGGCACCTTCAACAAGATGAATGGCATCGTTGAGGCCGACGAGACTTACATCGGCGGCAAGGCGCGGAACATGCACAAGGCGAAGCGTGACGAGGTCTTGAAGGACGGTCACGCGGGCATGGTCGGCAAGGCTGCCGTCATGGGCTTCATCCAGCGGTCGGACGAGCCCGGTAAGAGCCGCGTCCGCGCCACCACCATCGCCGATGCGAAGCGCACCACCCTCGACCCGAAGGTGCGCCAGACCGTCGCCGAGGGCTCCATCCTGTTCACCGATGGCGCTGGCGGATACCGCTTCCTCGGCGACGACTACAACCACTCCGTCGTGAACCACGACGCGGGCGAGTACGTCCGGGGCGAGGTTCACACCAACGCCATCGAGAACTTCTGGTCGCTCCTGAAGCGCGGGCTTCACGGCACCTACATCAGCGTTGAGCCGTTCCATCTGTTCCGCTACTTGGACGAGCAGGTGTTCCGTTTCAACTCGCGCGACCTGAGCGACGGCGACCGTTTCCTCGCGCTGGTTCGCTCCATCGCGGGCAAGCGCCTGACATACGACCAGTTGATTTCCAGCGGTACGACGCCTGCCTAGTCGAGGGAAACGCCATGCCAAAGACACCGAAGGAACTGACGCCGTTCGAGAAGTTCCAGCAGCTCGCAAAGCGCGTCGTAAACGCGCCGAAGCCGCAGCCGGAGCAGAAGAAGCCGCGCGAGGCATGATCAGCCCCACGTCGGGAGGGTGAGCCGCGCCGTTGGTTGATCGACATGCCGACTGAACACCTCAACGTAGGCCGCCTCCCACGCGGGCGGCAGGTGCATCTCAGCGACAACCTCACGCATCGGTCTGCGCTGCAACGTCGCCCATTCGGACGCGACGGACTTAGACAGGCGTGCGTACGGATAGCGGGTCGGGCGCGAGTCGCCCCCGTGTTCTCTCGCCCACTGTTTCCAACCCTCAAACGCCACCACGTCTGCGGCTTGCAACGGCGGGAAGTCCTTCTTCTCGACGTTCAGGTCACCGTCTATCCGGTTGAAGTTCTTCCGCCATGCCGTGTCATAGATGGCGTCGTAGGCCATCTTCAATCTGCCATGCCCCTGGTCTCCGGCCTCGAAGGTGTAGATCACGCGCTCATCGGGATGCTGCTGTAGGTACCGGAACTGCGGAACCATCGCGAAACAATGTGTCGCGGCGATTCCGTACGCGGTTTCGACCGGCGTGTGGTCGAAGGCCGCCACACAATCTGCAAGCGACACGGACACTCCGACAATGGCCATCGCGTTTTTCTCGACGAGGGCAAGCAGGCGAGCGAGACGCTTCTGTTTGACTCCGCGAGCGTTCCAGTCCTCGTACAGACCGATGCCGCTGTCGTAGTCAGTCATGTGGAAGAACGGCGTGTCCTCAAACGAACGAAGGGCGGCGGCCCACTTCTTCGAGAAGTCCGGCACACGTTCGGAGTCCATGATGATTCCTGCGACGGTGATCGCAGGAATGGCATCGCTCGGGCCAGCCTTGTCCATGTAGACCGCGAGCGTCACGAGGGAGCCACGGCCAAGAGGAAAGGCAAGACGCATGAGGTCACGGGGGAACCTCGGTTCATGTTCAGTCAACTATATTACCTCCCCTAGGAGGGAGGGGGAGTGAGAAGAACAAGACGCGAGGGGGCTGCGCCCCTCGCGCTCCCGGCCCCCTCGCCCGCTTGCGGGAGAGGGTTGGGGTGAGCGCGCTGCATCTCGCGCGGACACGAATCGACGCTGGATCTTCGGTGCCCGGTCTGGTCCATCTCGACGGTCGCGAGACCTCTGGTACAATGTTGACCGGATTGGTCGAGAATAGTCCGTCATCCCTACCTCGGCGGGTGGGAATCGCGGGCGACAGGTTCAGAGGCGGGCTAGCGCATGCTGCTCAGCACCAAGGGTGACTACGGCGTCCGCGCGATGATCGACCTCGCGAAGCACGAGGGCGAAGGCCCCGTGCAGCGCGCGGAGATTGCGCGCCGCCGTCAGATCCCCGAGTCCTACCTGGACCACCTGCTGGCGCAACTGCGCCGCGGCGGGTTCATCCGCAGCACCCGTGGCCCCGGCGGCGGACACGAGTTGGCGCGCCCGGCGGACCAGATCTGCCTCCTCGACCTGCTCGAGAGCCTTGAGGGGTCGTTGGCGCCGCTGCAGTGCGTCGAGAACCCGGCGGGGGGCCCGGAGGCGATCTGCGGGCAGGACTGGGTGTGGAAAGAGATCTACGACGACATGCGGGTCCGCCTCGCCGCCGTGTCGCTCGCCGACCTCGTCGAGCATGAGCGCGATCACGAGCGTGAGCTGGTGACGTCCGCGCATTACGTGATCTAGCGATGACCCAGTTCGGGCGCACATCGCAGATGGAGCAGTCGTGGTAGCCGACCGTCAGCCGATCTCCAAGCCCGCCATCGCGGACTCCGTCCTCGACCTGATCGGGCGGACGCCGCTTGTGCGGCTCCACCGCGTGGCGCCGGACGGCGTTGAGATCCTCGCCAAGTTCGAGGCGTTCAACCCTGGCGGCTCAGTAAAGGACCGCATCGCAAAGGCCATGGTTGAGGCGGCCGAGGCCGCGGGGAAGATCCGTCCCGGCGACACGCTCGTCGAGCCGACCTCCGGCAACACCGGGATCGGGCTCGCGGTGGTCTGTGCGACCAAGGGCTACAAGCTCGTCCTGACGATGCCGGAGGACATGAGCGTGGAGCGGCGCCGGATGTTCGAGCGCTTCGGCGCCGACCTCGTGCTGACGCCCGCGATCGAGGGGATGACCGGGGCGGTCTTCGCGGCGCAGGAGCTGGTCAAGAAGCATGGCTACTTCATGCCGCAGCAGTTCGATAACCCCGCGAACCCCGAGGTGCACCGCCTGACGACCGGGCCGGAGATCCTCGCGGCGACCGAGGGCCGCCTCGACGCATTCGTCGCGGGCGTCGGCACCGGCGGTACCATCACCGGGGTCGGCGAGGTGCTGCGCGACGCGGGCATCGGCGTGCGGATCGTCGCGGTCGAGCCAGCGCGCGCTGCCGTGCTCCAGGGGGGCCGCGCGGGTATGCACGGCATCCAAGGCATCGGCGCGTCGTTTGTGCCCGGGGTGCTGAACCGGGACGTTTACGACGAGGTCATGAGCGTCCGCGACGAGGACGCCTTCGAGATGACGAAGCGGCTGGCGCGCGAGGAGGGGCTGCTGGTCGGCGTCTCCTCCGGGGCGAACGTGTGGGCCTCGATCGAGGTCGGCAAGCGCCTCGGGCCGGGCAAGCGGGTCGTCACGATCCTGCCGGACACGGGCGAACGCTACCTGAGCGTTGCGCTGTGATCCGGCATCTGGAGATGTGGCGCTCAGGCGTGGCGAACGTGAACATGGGCGGGCCTCGATGACTGTGAGCGTGTACATCCCCTCGCCGTTTCGCCGGATGACGGCGAACCACGAGTACGTGGAGGTCGAGGGCGGCAATGTGGGCGAGGTGTTGGATGCGGTGGAGCGGCAGTATCCGGGGTTCGGCGACCTTGTGTACGACCGCGAGCGGCACGTGCCGACGCACATCAACATCTATCTGAACAACCAGGAGATTCACGACCTCGACGGCATCGCCACCACGGTGGCGGACGGCGATCAGGTAGCAGTGATCCCCGCACTCGCGGGTGGAGCGGAGCAACGATGACGAACCAGCAAGCGAACCCGGACGCGCTGTCGCCCGAAGAGGTGATGCGCTACTCGCGTCACATCATCATGCCGCAGGTGGGCCCACAGGGTCAGCGGAAGCTGCGCAACGCAAAGGTACTCGTTGTCGGCGCGGGCGGCCTCGGCGGTCCCGTCGCGCTGTACCTCGCGCTTGCGGGGGTCGGCACGATCGGCATTACAGAGTTCGACACGGTCGACCTGTCGAACCTGCAGCGCCAGATCCTGCACCACACGTCGGACATCGGCCGGCCGAAGTTGCAGTCGGCGAAGGACACGATCGCCTCGCACAACCCGCACGTGAACGTCGTCGGTCACCCGATGCCGATCACGTCGGACAACGCGATGGACATCATTCCGCAGTACGACATCGTGGTGAACGGCGCGGACAACTTCGCGACGCGCTACCTCGTGAACGACGCGTGCTACCTCGCGGGGAAGACGCTCGTGGACGGCGCGATCCTGCTGTTCGACGGGCAGGCGACGGTCTACAAGCCGGGCTCCGGCTGCTACCGCTGCCTGTACCCGGATCCCCCGCCCCCGGGCCTCGTGCCCTCGTGCGCCGAGGCCGGCGTGCTGGGCGCGATCACGGGGCTCGTGGGCTCGATCCAGGCGACCGAGGTGTTCAAGCAGATCCTGGGCATCGGCAACTCGCTGGTGAACCGCTTGCTGCTCATCGACGCGCTGACGATGGAGTTCCGCACGATGAAGGTGCGGCGCGACCCGAGCTGCCCGCTGTGCGGCGACAACCCGACGGTGACCGAGTTGATCGACTACGACGCCTTCTGTGGCGCGCCGCCGCTGGTGATGCCGAATGGCGAGCTGGTGGGCGTCGGCGGGCACCACTGATCGAGGCGTGACGCACGGACGAGGGCGCGCGGCGCGTCCTCGTGCCGGGCGCGGATCCACGGACGACGGAAGGAACAGGTATGTCGGTGACTGTGAGCGTGACCTCGGTGATCCAGAGCGCCGTGAACGGGCAGCGCCAGTTCACGGCGGAGGGCGGCACCGTGGCGGAACTCATCGAGCACGTCGACCACGACTACCCCGGCTTCGCCGCGCGGATCATGGACGAGCGTGGCGAGCTGCTGCGCTTCGTGAACATCTACCTGAACGACGAGGATGTCCGCTACCTGAAGGGCAAGGAAACGCCGCTGTCCGACGGCGACGTGGTTTCCTTCCTCCCGGCCCTCGCCGGTGGGGCGTAGCCCGAACTGTCCGATTCGATGACCTGTCGCGCGCTCCCCACCCCCACCCCAGCCCTCCCCCGTCCAGGGGGAGGGGGACAGAGCGAGAGTCGTTCGTGAAATACGCGAGCCTGATCGATCTCATCGGCAACACGCCGCTCGTCGACATCTCGGTGATGTCGCCGAACCCGCGCGTGGAGATCTGGGCGAAGCTCGAGGGGCAGAACCCGTCGGGTTCCGTGAAGGATCGCATCGCGAAGTTCATGCTCGACGACGCCCAGCGCACCGGGAAGCTGCAGCCCGGCCAGACCATCCTCGAGCCGACGTCGGGCAACACAGGCATCGCACTGGCGATGATCGGGCGGCTGCGGGGGCACCCCGTGAAGGTCGTCATGCCGGACGCGGTGTCGCAGGAGCGCGTGCTGCTCCTCGAGGCGTTCGGGGCGGAGATCATCTACTCGCAGGGCGACCTGGGCACGAACGGATCGGTGGCGAAGGCGCGCGAGGTCGCGGCGGAGCACCCGGACTGGTTCATGCCGTTCCAGTACGAGAACGAGGAGAACCCGCACGCGCACTACGAGACGACGGGTCCGGAGATCATCCGCGACCTGCCGACGGTGAGTGCGTTCGTCGCGGGCCTCGGCACGGGCGGCACGTTGACGGGCGTCGGGCGGCGGCTGAAGGAGCACAACCCGGCGATCCGCATCATCGCGGCCGCACCGCACCCCGGCGATAACGTGCAGGGCCTGCGCGCGCTCGAGGACGGCTACATCCCGCCGGTCTTCGATGACCGCGTGCTCGACGGTCGCATCGTCGTCGACTCCGCGACGTCGTTCGCGACGACGAAAGACCTCACGCAACGCACCGGCATCTTCGCGGGGGTGTCCGCTGGTGCTGCCGTGCGTGCCGCGCAACGCGCGGCGGAGCGCATGGAGTCCGGGCAAATCGTCTGTCTGCTCGCGGACGGCGGGTGGAAGTACCTGTCGACCGGCCTCTGGAGCCGCGATTACGCGGACATCGCGGGCGCGGTCGCCGAGAAGATGTGGTGGTAGCAATTCGTCCGCAACAGTGCGGGCGCACGCTCGGGTTCGTCGGTGGGCGAACGAACAGAAAGAAGTGACGCGATGGTCGACAAGCTGGTCAGCGTGGAGTGGGTGGCGGAGCACGGCAACGACGCGAATGTGCGCCTTGTCGAGGTGGACGTGGACACCGAGGCCTACGGCGAGGGACACCTCGCGGGCGCGGTGGGTTGGAACTGGACCACGCAGCTGCAGGATGGCGTCCGCCGCGACGTGATCTCGAAGGAGTCGCTCGAGGCGCTCCTCTCGAAGTCCGGCATCGCGAACGACACGCACGTCGTGCTGTATGGGGACAACAACAACTGGTTCGCGGCGTACGCGCTGTGGATCCTCGAGCTGTACGGGCACGAGAACGTCTCGCTGATGAACGGTGGGCGCGTGAAGTGGCTCGCGGACCAGCGGCCGATGACGCCGGCGGTGCCGACGGTCGCCGCGACGAGCTACGTGGCGAAGGACGCCAACCCGGCGCTGCGCGCGAAGCGCGACGAGGTGCTGCGCGCGGTGGGCGGCGTGGCCACGCAGCTGGTCGACGTGCGGAGCCCCGCGGAGTTCTCGGGCGAGGTCATTGCGCCTCCGGGCATGACCGAGACGGCGCAGCGCGGCGGTCACATCCCCGGCGCGAAGAACATCCCGTGGGCGCGCGCGGTGAACGAGGACGGCACGTTCCGTTCGCCTGAGGAGCTGAAGACGCTGTACACGGGCGCGGGCGTCAAAGAGAACGCGCCGACCATCGCCTACTGCCGCATCGGCGAGCGGTCGAGCCACACGTGGTTCGTCCTGAAGTATCTGCTGGGCTTCCAGGACGTGAAGAACTACGACGGTTCGTGGACCGAGTACGGCTCGCTGATCGACGTGCCGATCGAGAAATAGCCCGGCTCCCGGCGGCGCCGGAGTCGCGGACGAGGTATGTCATGACCATCGAGGATCGCAGCGGCGCGCTGGAGCAGGCTCTGCTTCGGCGCGCGCTCGCGGCATCCTCGTCGGCGGACGCGGCCTCGAAGATGCACCTGCGGTTCCGCGCCGAGGTGGTGGACCGCTACCGCTCGATGCCCGGGTTCGAGTTGAAGCGCACGCGGACGGTTGGGCGCGTCGCTCGTGCCAACCGCTGGTCGCTCGACATGGGCATCGTCGATGACGAGGACGCGCCGGCGACCGGGTCTGAAGTGCACGTGACGCTCGAGGATCTGCGGCTCCGTCTGCCGGACGAGGAGCGCCCCCACTGGATCGCGCACCTCGTACCGCAACCGTTGAGCGCGAACTTCCTGCAGATGAAGATGTCCGCGGGAGCTTGCATCGACGATGGCGAGACGGTGACCTGGGCCTAGCCCGCAGCGCAGTCCGCGTGGCCGCGAGGCGCGCGTCCGGCATTCGGATCTGGAGAGGTGGCGCGCATGACGCGGATTCCCCGCGCAGTCGTCGATGAGATGGTCGCGCACGCGCGCGAGGGCCTGCCGAACGAGGTGTGCGGGATGGTCCACGCGAAGGACGGCGCCGCGACTGAGGTATTCCGCGTCACCAATACCGCCGCGAGCCCGTATCGCTACGAGATGCACCCGCTGGAGATGATGCGGCTCGAGTCGCGACGCGACGAGACCGGCGAGACGCTGTTCGCGATCTACCACTCGCACGTGGCATCGCAGGCGAAGCCGTCGCCCACGGACGTGCGCAACGCGTTCTTCCCGCCCGGCGAGGTGTCGCAGCCGCCGATGTTCCCCGGCACGTTCTACATCCTCGTCTCGCTCGCGGAGGAGCCGCCTGTCGTACGCGCATGGCGGGTGCACTCCGCCGCCGACGTCGATGCCGCGATCGCGGCGCTCGAGGAAGAGCCGATCGAGGTCGTGTAGTGCCCGATCATCCGGCGCCCCTGGAGATCGGCGGCGTGCGCTTCGAGTGGGGCGCGCGCACGTTCATCATGGGGATCATCAACGCGACACCCGACTCGTTCTCGGGCGACGGCGTGGTTGATCCTGCTGCGGCTGCCCGGCGCGCGCTCGCGATGGTCGAGGCGGGCGCGGACATCATCGATATCGGCGCGGAGTCCACGCGGCCCGACTTCCCCGCGGTAGACGCGGACGCGGAGTGGGCGCGGCTGGAGCTCGTGCTCGGGGCCGTGCGCCGCGCGGTGCCCGGCACCCCGATCAGCGTCGACACGTCGAAGGCCGAGGTGGCAGCGCGCGCAGTCGCAGCGGGTGCCGATGCGATCAACGACGTGCGTGGACTGCTCGGTGACCCCGCGATGGCAGCCGCGGTCGCAGAGGCGGGCGTGCCAGCGATCCTGATGCACAACCAGCGCGACCGCACCTTTGGCGGCGACGTGATCGCGGACGTGCGCGCCGGACTCGCAGCGAGCGTCGCGGCCGCGGTCGCCGCCGGCTTGCGCCGCGAGTCACTGATCCTCGATCCGGGCTTCGGGTTCGGGTGGGGACCCGTGCAGAGTCTCGCGATGTTGCGCCGGCTCGGCGAGCTGCGCGACCTCGGTCTGCCGCTGCTGATCGGGACGTCGAGGAAGAGCGCGATCGGCTACGTCATTGACCGGCCGCCGCAGGAACGGTTGTGGGGCACGGCCGCGACCGTTGCGCTCGCGATCCAGCAGGGCGTGGACATCGTGCGCGTGCATGACGTCGAGGAGATGACGCAGGTTGCGCGTGTGGCCGATGCCGTCGTGCGAGGGCTGGCGTCGTGAGCGTGAGATCGACGACTGCCACGGCGGCCCGAACGGTTCTGGGCTCGTGACGCATCCACGCATGCGTGGCGTGGCGTTTGCGCTGGGCTCGAACCTCGGTGACCGGCGGGAGGCGTTGCGGCTCGCGCTCGAGGGGCTGCTGGACGGTGGCGTCGAGATCGAGCGGGTGTCGTCGCTCTACGAGACGCCGCCCTGGGGCGTCGAGGAGCAACCGGCGTTCCTGAACATCGCGGTCTGGACGCGGTCCGACCTCGACGCGCGTCGGCTTCTGGCGCTCGCCAAGCGCATCGAAGCGGCCGCCGGTCGCGACTTCGACGCGCCGCGCTGGGGACCGCGCCCCGTCGACGTCGACATCGCGCTGATCGAGGGCGAGGTCGTGGACGAGCCCGACCTCGTCGTGCCCCACGCGCTGCTTGCAGAGCGGTCGTTTGTCCTCGTGCCGCTCGCAGAGGTTGCGAGCGGGTTCATTCATCCGCGACTGGGGCGAACGCTCGCCGCGCTGCGTGACGCCCGCCCGCTCGCAGAGCGTCGCGCTGTGCGGCGGATCGAGGGACGCGGCTGGTACGAGGCCTGAGGCTCGGCATGGCGATGGTCGCCGGGGCAACTCCACCCTCCCCCGTCGAGGGGGCGGGGACGAAGCAGAGCGGAAGAACTACTCGGCGTCGGACGGCGGGTAGTCGGCCGGCTGGTCCCAGTCCGTGGTCGCCATCGTGTAGCCGACCCAGAACGCGAGGCCTGATACAGCTGCGACGACGATGCCGATCGGGATCGCGATGGCGAGGTATGAGCGCCGCGTCGCCCCGATGAAGTAGAGCAGGAACTGCAGCCCTGCGGCCGCCATGATCGCCTGGCCGATCTGGCGCGATCGCTCCTGCGTCATCCCCATGTCAGTGCGCGCCCCCGGGCATCTGCGCCTCCTGCTCCATCGCGCGGCGCAGGTCCGGCGGGAGCAGGTTCGGAATGCCCTCGAGGATGGGGTAGGCCTCGCCGCAGGCGGTGCAGGTGAGGGTGCCGTCGACGATCTCGCCGGCGCTCTCGCGCGTGGTGATGAGCGTCAGCGGACTCTTGCAGGCAGGGCAGGCAAGGATGTCGAGGAGGTCACGTCGCATGCTTCGATCATAGGGAGCGCGGCGCAGGATGGGAAACGCGCGACGCGTGGGTCGCTCAGGCAGGCCGCGGGAAGCGCCGCAGGACTTCGGCGACCTCGTCTGCCCTCGGCAGCCCCTCGAGGTCTATGCCCTCGCTGACGAAGAGCAGTTCGAGGCCGATCGGCTCGTCGCTGGCGTCGTATTTCACGAGGCGGGCGTCATCCACCATCACCGTGCGGGCGACGTCGTGCTCGTCAACCGTGCTGAGGTAGACGTAGATCGCGTCGGCGGCGCTGTCGTAGGTGATGAACACGGGGCTCCTTGAGGCGTTCGTGGTTGCGTCACTGTATCGGAGACGGGTATCGAGGGCGGGCCTAGACTCGTCGCATGAGCGAGGCAGGCACGGGCATGACCACCGGCACCGAACGTATCGCGTTGCAGCGCGCAGTTGCGGTCATCACGCCGGCCTCGGTCGCGGTAAAGCCGTCGAGGGCTGGGCTCGTGGGGCCGGTCATCGAGCTCGTGCTGACGGCGTTCGCGGTCTGGGTGCTCGCGACCTTCATCCAGGTGCTGCCCCTCTGGGCAGATGGTGGCCTGCTGCTCTTCCTCATCATCGTCGGGCCGACGGCCGTCCTCGGCTTTGTCTACCAGATCGCGGGGAGCAGCTTCCTCATCGAGCGCGAGAAGCGCACGGCACGGTGGCAGCAGGGCTTTCTCGGCCTCGGCCTTGGCACGCGCGAGCTCGTCCCGTTCGAGCGCATGCAGCGGGTCGAGGTGGTCGGCGACTTTGAGGACGAGCTCGGGGACGGCGATCTCCAGGACGTCGTCCGCTGGGAGGTCCGGCTGATCAAGGACAACGACCGCGTGCTGGAGATCGGTGCCGTGTCCGCCGCTCGCTCGCTGGCGGACGAGGCGCTCGACCGCGCGAACGACGTGGCCGCCGCCATCGGTGCGATGGCAGGGGTCGCGGTGCGCCTCGGCGAACTGCCGGAGTGGGCCCTCGCGGACTACGCGGACGATGAACCCGGCGACGAGGCAGGCGATCTCGACGGGGGTGAGACGATCGATCCCGACAGCGGACGCTGAACGGGGGCCGTCATGGACCGAGCGCAGGAACTGATACGCGACGCGAAGACAATCGCGATCGTGGGGGCCGACTCGCGGGAATCGCGGCCGGTCTTCGGGGTGACGAAATACCTCATCGAGTCCGGCTACAAGGTCTACCTCGTGGCGCCGCGGTCCGGCGAGACGGAGATCCTCGGGCTGCCGACTTACGCCCGGGTCGAGGATCTGCCGGAGCAGGTGGACATCGTCGACATCTTCCGCCGCTCCGCGGACGTGCCTCCGTTCGTGGACGACGCGATCGCGGCGGGGGCGAAGGCCGTCTGGCTGCAACTCCAGATCGTGAATGAGGAGGCGGCAGCGAAGGCGCGCGCCGCCGGCCTCGAGGTGGTGATGGACCGCTGCACCGCGATCGAGCGGCGCGCGATGCTGCGGGCGCAGGCCGCCGGGGAGTAGGCGCGGCGTGCGGCCGCCAGACGCGTGCGGGAGAGGTCGCTCAAACCTCGAAACCGGGGTCGAGTCGCTCAGCGGGGGGAGTGGTACACTCGACCTCCACCGGGGTCCCGTCGCGATCGGATGACGATTGTTCGACGACGTCAACGAGAAATGTGGCGTCTTCGGCGTCTTCGCCCCCGGCGAGGACGTTGCTCGGCTTACCTTCTTTGGCCTCCATGCTCTGCAGCATCGCGGCCAGGAATCGGCGGGCATCGCCACCACCGACGGTCGACGCATCCACCTCTACGCTGAGATGGGCCTCGTCTCCCAGGTCTTCGACGAGGACGACCTGTCCGCCCTGCCAGGCCATTCGGCCATCGGGCACACCCGCTACTCGACCACCGGCTCCAGCACTCAGGCCAACGCGCAGCCGTTCCGCGTGCGCGGCGCCCACGGTGAACTGGCGATCGCCCACAACGGGAACGTCGTCAACGCCGACACCATGCGCGCCGATCTCGTCGCGCAGGGCGTGCAGTTCGAGACTTCGACCGACACCGAGGTGCTCGGGCGGCTGCTGGTCGAGACCCCCGGCGAGACGTGGGACGACCGCTTCGCGACGCTGATGCGGCGCGCCAACGGCGCGTACTCGCTCACGATCCTCACCGCGGATGCGCTGTATGCGGTGCGCGACCCACTGGGCATCCGTCCGCTGTGCATCGGCCGGCTGAACGGCCACGGCTGGGTGTTCGCCAGCGAGACCTGCGCACTCGATCACCTGGGCGCGCAGTTCGTCCGCGAGGTGCGACCGGGCGAGGTGGTGCGCGTCGACGCCGACGGCATCGACTCTTCGTTCCCCCTCGGCGAGCCGCTGGAGATGGCCGGGCACGCGGAGCAGGCGCTCTGCCTGTTCGAGTTCATCTACTTCGCCCGCCCCGACTCCCGCCTCGACGGCGAGTTGCTGCACCCCGTCCGGATGCGGATGGGCGCACGCCTCGCCGAGGAGCATCCGGTCGAGGCGGACATCGTCATTGGCGTGCCGGACTCGGCGACCGCGGCCGCCATCGGCTACGCGCAGGCGGCGGGCATCCCCTACGCCGAGGGGCTCGTGAAGAACCGCTACGTGGGCCGGACGTTCATTCAGCCCGACCAACGGCTGCGCGAACGCGGCGTCCAACTGAAGTTCAACCCGCTGCCCGAGGTCCTCGCCGGCAAGCGCGTCGTGGTCGTGGACGACTC
>CAIXBH010000214.1 GCA_903917615.1 uncultured Chloroflexota bacterium
CCGCGACGACCTGCGGCTTGCGCAGTGCGGTCGCGGCGTATGCGCGCAGGAACTCGAGCTCGCTCATGGCACCCGGGAGGCCGGTTTCGTTCGTCATGAGTGGAGGGTAACCGGCCACCGCGGAACCAGGCACGCGGTGGCGGACAAACAGCGACCCCCTCGCGAGGAGGGGGTCGGGGTTCGATGTTCGGCGCCCCGACAGCGGGGCGCGCGGCTTACTTCAGGCTCTTGATGTACGCGATGACCTGGTCGATCTCGTCGGGCTTCATCTGCTTGGCGAAGTCCTGCGGCATGATGCCCGGCTGGAAGCCCTTCACGATCTTCGCGTTGGGGGCCTCGATCGACTCCTTGAGGAAGGCGTCGTCCGCCGTGACGGGGCCGCCGCTCACCAGGTCGACCTTCGAGCCGGCGAGACCCTTCCAGGTCGGTCCCACGCCAGCCGTGCCGGTGGCGGAGTGGCAGGCGATGCAGCCGTACTTGCCTGCGACTGCCTGACCGAGCTTCACCGGGTCGCTGCCGGATGCTGCACCACCAGCCGCGCCGCCCGCTGGGGCTGCGGCCGGGGCGGCTGCGCCGCCGGCCGGCGGGGTGACGCCTGCCTCCCGGGCGAGCTCGACCTGGGCATTGTTGCGACGCGCCATCGCGTCGCCGCCGGAGCAGGCGACCACGGTCATCGCAAGGGCGAGCAGCCCGAGGATGAGGGCGGAGCGGTAGGACAGGATGCGCATCTCTCGAAGTCCTCTCGGATCTCGGCGGCGGTCGTGACCCGCGCCTGACAGCGGGCACAGCGTAGCGGAGTCCTCCGCTAACGTCCGCTCCCTGGCCGGTCAGGCATGGCCGAGATGGAACGGCGCCAGCTGCTCCGAGGTGGGCTCGGCACAGCAGAACCACGCCTCGGTAAGCCCCGGTACGAACGTCGATGCCGGAGCGGGAACCCCGCGGGGCGCGAGTCTGGCCGCGGCGTACGCGGCAGCGCGGACCCGCTCGAACGTGGTCGAGGTCTCCTCGAGCGGCAGACCCGCCTCGTCGAGCGCCGCCGCAGACTCCGCGATGGCTGCGAGCTCCGCCTGGAGCGCGTCTACCCGCGGATCGTCGGCGTGCCACGTGTACGTCAGCCGCTCCACGTCGAGCGGGCCGAGGCGGCCTTCGTGCTCGAGCGTCGCGACCAGTGGCGACCCGGGCGGGAGCAGCAGACGGAGGCCGTACTGCACCGGCTGGACGTTATCGGTCAGCCCCCGCGAGGCGACGAAGTCGAGCATCGCGAGCACATCGTCCAGGCTGGTCCACGGCGTGAACGCCACCCAGGTCGGACGCACCGGCAGTCCGGCCCCGGCGGCGTTCGCAAGCGCGATATCGAGGTCTGCGGCTACGTGACCCTTCTCAAGCGTGGCGAGGATCGCGTCGTTGCAGGACTCGAAGGCGGAGGTGAGGAAGATGCAGCCGGTGGCCCGGAGACGCGGGAGGACCTCGGCGTGCTCGATCAGGTGCTCGACCTTGATCGTCGCGTCGTAGGTGACCTCCGGCCAGCGGCGGTGGAGCTCCTCGACGATCCCGACTGAGTGTGGCACGGCGTTCAGGAAGTCCGGGTCGCCGAAGGTGATGTGCCGTGCTCCGGCCTCGATCTGCTGCGCGATGTCGGCCAGCACGACGTCCGGCTGGACGAGCCGCAGCGCGCCGCCGTAGACCGGCGTGATGGGGCAGTGGGTGCAGGCGTGCGCGCAGCCCCGGGTCGCCTCCGCGTACCCGGCGACGTGTTCGCCGTCCGCTCGCCGGACGCGCGCGTAGCGTCCGAGGTCAGGAAGGCCTCGGCGGTCGGGCACGAGGTACTGCTGGCGGGTCAGCAGTGGCAGCGCACCGGCGCCCGCGACCGGCGTCTCGTGGTTTGTGCGGCCGGCGACGCGCTCCGCGAGTGCGACCAGCCCGGTCTCGTACTCGCCACCGATGACGAGGTGTGCCCGGTCCGGGCCGACGAGCTGGGCGTGTAATGGCGATGCGTACATGCCGTAGCAGGCCACCGTGATGCCCGGGGCGGCGGCGCGCACAGCCTGTGCGAATGCGAGGCCGATCCGCGCTGCGGTGTGCATCGGGATTGAGATCGCGACGAGGTCGACATCGCGCAGGACGGTCGGCAACGGCACATCGATGGCGAGGTCGAGCGTGCGCACCTCGTGGCCGGCGGCTCGCAGAGCCGCCGCGGGAGCCGCAAGCCCCAGTGGCTGGTGGCCGAGCTCGTACGTGGAGACGAGCAGGACGCGCGCGCCGTCGCCGCGGGTGGCGGGCAGGACGGCGCGGCCGGGCAGCGTCCCGAAGGCGAGCGTTGAGGTCATCGCGCCGTGCTCATGCTGTCGCTCATGGCGTCGATGGTATCGCGGACACCGCGGCACCCATCCGCGCAGGATCCGCTAGTGGTGCGTCTCGTGCGCCGTGTGCGCTGCAGCGTTCGTCTCCGCGACCGTCTCCCGAGCCGCGCGGATGAGCGCGCCCAGCTCCTTCCGCTGGACGATGACGATGCCGACGGCGAGGACGAAGTAGATGACGGCCGCGATCAGCCTCACCTCCGTGTTCGGGACGATGAAGGTAACCGCGAACATGGCAAAGAGCGTGAGGGCCTCGCGGGTGCTGAGGCTGAGGCTCAGCACGACGGCCACGGCGAAGATCGACTGCGCCGCCGTCAGGAACATCTCCTCCTGCTGGCGCGGATCGAGCGGAAGCCCCGCCCAGCCGTGGCGCGCGAGCCCGTATGCCAGCGGCAAGCCGCCAATGAGCAGCGTCCACTGGTTCACCTTCGAGGAGAGCAGCGCGCCCATGCCGACGCCGGCGCGTCCTCGCCACGCCAGCAGGCCGGCGACGAGGAACTCCGGCGCCTCCGATGCGAATGGCGCGAGCCATTGCACGAGGACAAACTCGTCGATGCCGAAAGCCGCGCCGGTGTGCACCAGGCCCTCGGCGAACGGCTCCGCCGACGCGAGGATCGCGATCGCGGAGTAGACGAAGAGGGTGCCCACCGCCGTACGGCGCTGCGTGGCCGGCAGCCCACCGATGATGCGAGCCGGACCCATGAGGTCGGGCTCCTCCGAGGGCGCGCGCGCGACGATCCACATGTACGCCACGAACCCGAGGAACAGCACCGCGGCGTCATAGATCTCGATCGTTCCGCGGATCGGAATGATGAGCGCGTAGATGGAGACGCCGGCGAGGGTTAGCACCTCGATGGCGTGCGACTTCTCCAGCACCAGTTCACGAAGCCGCGACCGCCACCAGATGATGAAGACCAGCACCGGCCAGGCCGCGCCGATGAGGAGCCGGTTGCCGCCGGTCATGTTCGCGACCGCATAGGGGGCGAACGCCGGATCTGTGCCCGCCTTCCACGCGAACGACATGCTCACCGCGTACTCCGGCAGCACGGCGACGAGCGCGATGAGCGCGACGGCCAGCCCCTGCGTGATGTCCACCTCCGCCGCCTCGGCCGCCCATCCCAGCAGGAAGGCAGCCGCGACGATGGAGAGCCCGTAGAGCGCGGTGTCCGCCACTGTGCCGAAGTGGGTTCCGCTCGCCCGCAGGTAGATCCCAGGCAGCGCCCCCAGCAGCGCGATCATCAGCGCCGCGCGATTCGAGTTCATCGATGCTCGTGTTTCTCTCCGGCCAGGGCAGGCTGCCCCGACGGCGCTCGTCTGGAGGGTATCCGGTCAGGTAGGCTCGCAGCACGCGCCGCCCCGCAGGCCGAGGAGGCCCCCCTGCCGATTTCCCTCGACTCGATCATCGTGACCATCGGGTATGTCGGGCTCTTCGCGATCATCTTCGTGGAGACGGGCCTGTTCTTCGGGTTCTTCCTGCCAGGGGACACGCTGCTGCTCACGGCGGGCATCCTGGCGCAGCGCGGGCACTTCGACGTGTGGGTCCTCGTGCCGCTGCTCGTGATCGCCGCGATCTCGGGCGACGCGACCGGGTACGCGATCGGGCGCCGCGCGGGGCCGATGCTCTTCGCCCGCGACGACGCCCGCTTCTTCCGCCGCGCGCACCTGCTGCGCGCGCGCGCATTCTTCGAGCGGCACGGCGGCAAGGCGATCGTCCTGGCCCGGTTCATGGCCATCGTGCGCACCTTCGCGCCGGCGGCGGCTGGTGCAGCGGGCATGTCGTACGGCCGCTTCTCGGCGTGGAACGTCCTCGGTGGGGTGGCGTGGGTCGTGTCCATGGTCGGCATCGGCTACACCGTCGGCAACGCGGTGCCGAACCTGGATGTCGTGCTGATTGCCGTGATCTTCGTCGTCTCCATCATCCCGATCGGCGTGCACTGGTGGCGCGAGCGGCGCACGCGCGCGTAGCGGCCCCGCTGCGCCCCGCGTACCCTTGTGCCGCGCGCTCGCAGCGGAGGATGGCTCCCTGGTGACGAATCACCACCTCCCTACCGACGATCCGAACGCCGCCCCGTCGGCCACCGCCGAACGCTACCTCGAGGCCGTGTTCTACATCGAGGGTGAAGGCGAGGCGGTGCATGCCTCGCGGCTCGCGGAATGGCTCGGCGTCTCACAACCCACGGTCGGCGCGATGCTCCGGCGGATGGCGGCTGACGACCTCGTCCAGACGTCGGCGTCGAAGGTGGTCACGCTGACGGCACGCGGGCAGGCGATCGCGTCGCGAATCGTGCGACGTCACCGCATCGCGGAGCGGTGGCTCACGGACGTGCTGGGGCTCGACTGGGCGGCCGCGGACGACGAGGCGAGCCGCCTGGAGCACGCGCTCTCCGACGATGTCGCTGAACGAATCTTCGAGCAGATCGGCCGGCCGGAGAGCTGCCCGCACGGCAACCCCATCCCGGGGGTCAATGCGCCTCGCGGCCCGGAGCGGCCGCTCGCGTCGCTCGCCCCCGGCGAGCGGTCGAAGGTGCGGCGCATCTCGGAGGTCGCGGAGCACGAGGCGCCCGATCTCCTGCGCTTCCTGGGCCAGCAGGGGTTCCACATCGGCATCGAGGTGGAGGCGTCCGGCGTCTCGCGCGGCGCAGGGACGTTCACGGCCCGCGTGAACGGCAACGACGTGGCGATGTCACTCGATGTCGCCGGCAAGGTCTGGATCGACGCATGAGTGCGTTCGCGAGTGCTCGATGACCGGCGCTTCTCTCCCCGCAGATCGCTACACGCACGGGCACGACGCCTCGGTGGTCGCGCGCCACGCGCAGCGCACCGCGGCTCGCGACGCCGCGCACCTGATGCCGCATCTCCGGCCGGGCATGCGGCTCCTCGACTTTGGTTGCGGGCCCGGCACCATCACCGCCGGGCTGGCGCAGGCGGTCGCACCGGCGGAGGTCGTCGGCATCGACGTGTCCGACGATGTGCTGGAGCAGGCGCGTGCTCACGCGGCGCGCGAGGGTGCGACGAACGCCCGCTTCGAGGTGGCCAGCGTCTACGCGCTGCCGTACGCCGACGCCTCGTTCGACGTCGCACATGCGAACCAGGTACTTCAGCACCTCGCCCGTCCCGCGGACGCGCTGCGCGAGGTGCGCCGGGTGATGCGACCGGGCGGCCTCGTCTCAGTCCGCGACGCCGATTACGCCACGATGGTCGGCTGGCCCCGCTCGCCGCTGATCGACCGCTGGCTCGAGGTCTACCACGCCGTCGCACGGCGGAACGGCGCCGATCCGGACGCGGGCCGCCGGCTGCGCGCGTGGATGCTCGAGGCGGGGTACGTCGACGTCGAGGTGATCGCGACGGTGGAGCTCCTCGACGATCCGGCAGCGGCGGCCGCGTGGGGACGCTCCTGGGCTGACCGCGCGATGCAGTCGAACTACCGCACGCAGGCGATCGAGTACGGCATCGCCACGCAGGCGGAAGTCGAAGCGATCGCGGAGGGCTGGCGCGTCTGGGCCGAGAGCCAGGACGCGCTCTGGATGTTCACGAACATCGCCTGCCTCGGCCGCGTGCCCGCCTGAGGGCGGCGTAGAATCCCCGGGAATCGAGGGGGTACGCCATGCGGTGGATGAGCGAGCAGCGGATCGACGGTGGGCTGATCGAGCGGCGCTTCGACGCCGACCACGGCGACGGTCCGGTCACCGGCGTCCTCTGGACGCGTGCGGACGCGCCTGCCGGCGGGCCGCTGGTCCTCGTCGGTCACGGCGGCGGCGGACACAAGCTCGGGCCCGGGGTGGTCTCGACGCGCGACGCGCTTGCGGCACGCGGTATCGCGACCGCCGCGATCGACGGCCCGACGCACGGCGAGCGGGGCCCGGTCACCGACTCCACGCAGCCCGAGTACGCCGCGATGTGGAAGCGCCCCGACGTCGTGGACGGGATGGTCGCGGACTGGCGCGCGACGCTCGACGGCATCCTTGCGCTCGGTGCGTTCGATGCCGGCGCGGTCGGGTACCACGGCCTCTCGATGGGCACGATGTTCGGCCTGCCGTTCGTAGTTGCCGAGCCGCGGATCGCGGTGGCGGCGCTCGGGCTCTGCGGCACCAGCGGCAGCTCGATCGACCGCAGCGGCATCGGCGAGCGGCTCGCGGCGGATGCCGCGAACCTGCGGATCCCGCTGCTCTTCCACTTCCAGTGGAACGACGAGCGATTCACGCGCGCCGGCTCGCTGGAGATGTTCGACCTGTTCCCATCCCCCGATAAGCGGCTGCAATCGACACCCGGGCTGCACGGCGGCGTCACACCCGAGGCCCACGCCGCGCTCGTGCACTTCCTCGCCGAGCGCCTGACGGCAACGCACGCCTAGGCGCGCCGGGAGCCCCTGAGCGGCGCCTGCGCTACCCTCGCTCGACGGGGTCGAGGGGGTCAGCAGCGCGTGTCGAGCAACCAACGAGTCGCCATCGGCACGGTCATCGGCACCGCGTTCCTCGGCGTGCTCACGATCTGGATCATCGCGTGGGTGGGCGCGGACGCTGCCATGAAGCCGGACCCGCCGCGGGACTCGCCCTTCCTCGCGTCGTACTCGTTCATCGTGCAGGACATCGAGTTCCCTGCCCGCGACGCGACGCGGATCACCGGCTGGTTCATCGCGGCGGCGCCGCCGCCCGGCGAGGATCCGGTGCTGCATCCGTCCCCGACGATCATCCTCGTGCACTCCTACGGCGGCACGCGCGACACGATGCTGCCCGCAGCGGACATGTTCACTCGGGCCGGCTTCCACGTGGTCATCTTCGACGAGCGTGGGACGGGGCATTCGATCGGCGCGAACGTGACGTTCGGCGCACTCGAGCCGCTCGATGTCCTCGGCGCGCTCGACTACCTGCTGACGCGGCCCGATGTCGACCGCTCGCGCGTCGGGGTGATGGGTGTCGGCCTCGGCGGGTCCGTCGCGATCATGGCCGCGTCACAGGACGACCGCCTGCGGGCGATCGCCGTCGAGGCCCCGTATGCGTCGCTGAACGCGAGCCTGCAGGACGCCCTGTCCGGACAGGTGGGCCTTCCGAAGTTGATCCTTCGGCCGCTCGCCACGCGCATCCTCCTCGACCGGATCGGTGTGCCGCTGGACGACCGCGCGCCGCTGGGCGCGGCCGCGAAGCTGGGTACTCGGCCGGTCATGGTGATCGCCGACACGAGCGGTTCGACGGAGGGCACGGAGGCGATCTACGCCGCGGTCACCGGTCCAAAACGCCTCTGGGTCGCACCGGGGACATCGCTTGGCTCGGACGCCACGACGTTCTCACCGGACTACGTGACGCACGTTCTCGGGTTCTGGCGGGAGGTCTTCGACCCCTCCGCCCCGCCGCCGCTGCCGACGGGCGTCGGGCCCGCACCCGCGGTGGGACCGCCGCGTTAGGTCGGACAGGGTCGCCGCGCCGGCCGCCTGCGCCTGAACAATCTGCCCCTGAACACGGAGACGCCCCCGTGAGCCAGCGGCTCACGGGGGCGTTCCACTAACGCCAGGCGGGGCTAGCCGGCGTTCTGTTGCGGGGCGCGGTTCCCGCCGCCCGGCTGCTGCCCCCCACCCTGGCCGCGGCCACCAGGCTGGCCCTGCTGGCCCTGCTGGCCCTGCTGGCC
>CAIXBH010000215.1 GCA_903917615.1 uncultured Chloroflexota bacterium
ACTGGTGCGACCGGTAACACGGGCGCGACTGGTAGCGCTGGTCTGCCGGGTGCGGCTGGCGCGGTTGGGGCGACTGGCCCCGTTGGTCCGGCCGGTCCTGTCGGCGCCACTGGCGCGACGGGTGCCACGGGTAGCGCAGGTCTCCCGGGTGCGGCCGGTGCGGTCGGTGCCACTGGCGCGACTGGTGCGACCGGTAACACGGGCGCGACTGGTAGTGCTGGTCTGCCGGGTGCGGCTGGTGCGGTTGGTCCGACGGGCCCGGTTGGTCCGGCGGGTGCGACCGGCGCCACCGGTGCGACGGGTGCGACTGGACCGATCGGCAGCGTGCTGGCGACGAACGTGACGACAGCGAGTTGGGCGAGTGCTCTGGGTGCTGGCGTGGCCCTTACGTCGACAGCACAGTGCAACGTGGGAAGCGTGCTGCTCGGTGGCGGCTATCAGGTGACTGGTACCAACGCCGACATCGCGAAGACCACGCCGGTGCAGAGCTTCCCGACCGGGGTGGGCGCAGGTGGAACCTGGTCTGCCAAGTTGGAGTCGACAGCCGGGCCTGTGGGGCCGGTGACGCTGACGGCGTACGCGCTCTGCACTCCGTAACGATCGCCAGGGGGCGATAGGGGAAGAGTTCGCGAACCCCCGGCAGGGCAACCTGCCGGGGGTTCGTGTGTCTGGTGCGGTCGCGGGCCGAGAGGGGCCGGCTGTTGTTGGTGGCGTGGGCCGTCGTCCGGTGGACGGGCCGGAGCGCCGCGCCCGATCGTTGGTCGGTGACGCATGACAGCTGCGGAGCGAGGCGCGGTGATGTGGCGGAGGCGGTCGAGCCGTTGGGCTCGAGGCGCGCTCACGTCGGTGTTGCGGGGAACGCTCACGCCATCGTGCCCGGGGCGTCCCCGGGGTCGCCGGGTCGCGGCCAGCGTCGCCGGCGGTGTTTCGTTCGGGGCGTGGGCGGCTGGCTGAGGTGACCGCGGTCGGCAGCGACGGACGTCGGCTTGTCGCCGGGGTGAGGCGCTGCTCGGAGGCCGCGCGTACCGCGGTGGCGGAGTCGCTTCCCTAGCGGGAGAGGGTCACGCCGGAGACGGCGGCGGAGCGCGTCTCGGTCGTGTTGCCGAAGGTGCTGACCGTGCTCAGGCTGCGCTCCATGGAGACGCTACCCACGAGGTTGTTGCCCTGGACCGTGCCGGAGAAGGTGAGCGCGAGGTCACGGGAACCCGAGAGCGACGCGTTCACCTGGCTGCCGTTGCCGTTCGCGGAGCCGGTGCCGTCCAGCGAGACCGCGCTCGGATTGCAGATCGCGCCCGGCGGCACGTTGGTGACGACGTAGGAGATCTTGCCACTCAGGTTGGCGTCCCCGCGCAGCGTGCCGTCGGCGGCGCGCGTCAGGCTCACGTCCAGGTCGCCCGTGAACGGCGTGTCCCACTGGCAGCCGTTGACGGCGGAGACGGAGCCCAGCGAGCTGGAGAAGGAGCCGCGGTACCGCTGTGCCACTGCCGGCGTCGGCGTGGTGGTGGGGCGGGGCGTCGGGGTCGCGCTCGGGCCGGGTGACGGCGTGCGCACCGGGCTCGGCGACGCGGCAGGCTGCGGGGTCGCGGTGGTCAGCGGCACGGAGGGCGCGACGACCGGCGGCCGAACGGTGGGGGTCGGGAGCGCGCCCGTCGGGGTGACGGCGGTGGGCGACGGACGCAGGGCGACCGGCTCCGGGGCGGGCTCGTTCCCCGTGACGGCGAAGAACACAACGGCGGCGGCTGCTGTCCCGACGGCGGCGACGAGCGCCGCCCAGCGCCACCACAGCGCGCCGTTACGTGCCGCGTAGAGCGCGCCGCCACCCACCAGCACGCCCGTGCCGCCGCGGGCGAGCAGCGCCACGGCGCGCGTCTTGTCCTCTTCGATGCGCGCGCTGACGGCGTTCCCGGTCACCTCGGCCTTGACGCGGTAGTCGGGCACGCGCATGGTCGCGGCGGCCACAGCGGCCGGCGTCGGCGCGCGGACGACGAAGAGCGCGGTCTCGAGGTCGGGGTCGATCAGGTCGATGTGCCCCATGCCGGGGACGGTCTCGAGCAGCATCGCGAAGTGGAGGAGGTCGGACTGATCCGCGAACGGCCCGATGTCGAGCGGCACCGAGCGGTCGCCGACGGGGCCGGTGAGATCGACGGATGACCCTGCCGAACGACCGAACATCAGCACCTGCCGTGTGACCTCGCCTGACGAGGATCCGTCAGAGAGGCGGCCTCCGCCACCGGGATTAGCCTACTCACAGTAATTCGTCGCGTCCTTGTGCTCCCCCTCCAAATTCGACATTTACTGAGACTTTACGCGCCCTCTATGGCGTCCTTAGTCGTCCACGACGGATGCTTGCCGCAGACAACGAGACGTGTGGACGGTCGCTGCGCCCTCCGGCGAGCAGATGATGGGCATGGTTACGCATGAACAACTCGCCACTCAAGCATCCCGGTCGCTCCTCACGTCCCGCCCCGCAGGGACGCCCGCTGTTCGGCCGCCTTGCGGTGCTGACGACGGCGATGTTCGCGGCGATCGCGCTCGTGCTCATCACCAGCTCGGTTGGCACGGGCCCGCAGCCCGCGTCCGCCGCCACACCGACGCCGACTCCGGCCGCCACCGCGACGCCGACGGCCGCCCCCGCTCCGACTGCGACACCTGCCGCGACCGCGACTGTCACTCCGACGGCGACCGCCACCGCCACGGCAACGGCTACTCCGACTGCCACCGCCACCACGACCGCGACTCCGACCACGACTCCGACCGCCACCGCAACTCCCGCCGCCACCGCTGCGCCGACGGCGACGCCGGCGGCGACCGCGACCGCTGATCCGACCGCAACCGCTACCCTGACCGCGACATCCACCGCTACGGCGACACCGACGGCCACGCCCGGAGCGCTTGCGATCCCGGCACGCGGTGCCACGGTGCGCCTCGTCGTGAAGTTGAAGCCGGCGAAGGCTGCGAGCGACGTGGACGCCTCGGCGGCCGCACATGGCGCCACGCGCGGTCGCACGCAGTCGCAGATCCGCACCACGACGATCACCGTCCCGGCCGCGCGCGCCGCCGCGCTCATGGCGCGGCTGGCGAACGACCCCGCGGTCGAGCGCGTCACGCAGGCCACGAAGAGCAGCATCGCCGGCGCACCGGATGACCCCGGTTACGCGCAGCAGTGGGCACTCCCCGCCATCGCCTGGGATCAGGCGTATGGCAGCATCGCGATCCCCGGCAGCGCCACGATCGCCGTCCTCGACACGGGCATCAACGCAGCGCACCCGGACCTCGCCGGTCGCGTCACCACGGGCGTGAGCTTCACCGGCGGGGACCCGAACACCGACCCGAACGGCCACGGCACGTCGCTGGCCGGTATTGCCGCCGCCAACGTGAACAACGGCATCGGCATCGCCGGCGTCGGCTACGCGGGCGTGAACGTCATGTCCGTCCAGGTCCTGGCGGCGGACGGCACCGGTGACGACGCCGACATCGTGGACGGCGTCCTGTGGGCGACCGATCACGGCGCGAAGGTGATCCTGATGGGCTTCAGCAGCCCGGACTACTCGCCCGCGCTCGCCGACGCCGTCGACTACGCATGGAGCCACGGTGTGACCCTCGTCGCCGCGACCGGCAACGGCGGCACGTCGGCGGTCACGTACCCCCTCCGGCATGCCGCACGTCCTCGGCGTCGCCGCGACCGACACGAACGGCAACCTCGCCGCGCTGAGCAACACCGGTAGCGCGAACGTCGCTGCGCCGGGCACCGGCATCCGCACCACGAACGCGAACGGCGGCTACTCGAGCATCACGGGCACCTCCGCCGCGGTCGCACACGTCGCCGGCGAGGCGGCGCTGCTCGCCGCGAGCGGCAAGGCGAGCACCTACATCTACGACCAGATCCGCTGGGCTACCGCGCCAGTCGCGGGCCAGTCCTTTGGGCGGATCAACGTGAAGAACGCGCTCGGCGCTGCGTTGACGGGGCCTGCTGGCACGAAGCCGGCGGCGCCCGCCCGGGGTGCGTCTGCTCCGGTCTACACCGCTGCCGGCACGCTGGTGAGCGGCAACGCGACGGCGACCACGCTCGCGAACGGGGCGACGGCGGCCTGGACGTTCAACTTCAAGGGCCAGACCAACCTTGTCGTAACGGACAACTTCCGGGTCCGGTTCCCGGCGGGCTTCAACCTGAGCGGTGTCGCTCAGGGCTATGACCCCTCCGACTCGCCGAACCCGAACTCGCTCCACGTCACGATGAACTCGGGCTGGGTCGACGGCACTGTGTTTGCCTACCAGGTGACGGTCACCGCAGGTCTGCAGTGCGGCGGCGGCGCTGGCGGCGCGGGCACCATGCTCGAGGTCGACTTCTACTCGTTCAGCGCGAACCCAGTCCAAATCGCGGGCACGACCGCCTCACTGACGATCCCGGGCATCGTCAACGCGAACCCCGGGAGCTACACCGCGGCAGACATGGACATCTGCACCAACGAGGACAGCACGCCTCCGATCCAGCCGAGCTCCATCAGCCTGACTGGTGGATCGCCCGTGACATCGGTGGGCTTCGTCGGTGGGAGCCAGGTGGCCGGGGCCACGACGACGTGGACCGAGACGTTCACGGCTTCGAGCAGCGGCGCGCTGACCGCTGGTAACACGGTGACGGTGGTGTTCCCCGCGGGGTTCGTCATTCCGGCGACGCCGACGGTGACGCTGGGTGGGAGCTTCGTTGGCACGGCGACGGCGTCGACGACGGGGCAGACGGTGACGATCACGCTTGCCGGTGGCGCATCGCTCGCGAACTCCGCGACGGGGTCGGTGGCGATCCAGGGGATCACGAACCCGACGGCGGGGACGTACGCGGCCGCGGGCTTCACGGTGAAGACAACGGGCGACTCGACGGCCACGCAGGATGCTGCTGCCGAAGTGATCACCGGGACGCCGGGTTCCGTCGGCTTCGTGGGTACGAGCCAGGTTGCTGGCGCGACGACGACGTGGACGGAGACGTTCACAGCTTCGGGTGCAGGCGCACTGACGGCAGGTAACACGGTGACGGTGGTCTTCCCCGCGGGGTTCGTCATTCCGGCGACGCCGACGGTGACGCTGGGCGGAAGCTTCGTCGGCACGGCGACGGCGTCGACGACGGGGCAGACGGTGACGATCACGCTTGCGGGCGGCGCCTCGCTCGCGAACTCCGCGACGGGGTCGGTGGCGATCCAGGGGATCACGAACCCGACCGCCAACACGTACGCGGCCTCGGGCTTCACGGTGGCGACGACGGGTGACCCGAACCCGGGTCAGGACTCGGCCGCCGAGGTGATCACCGCCGGTGCCCCGGCAGCGCCGGTGCTCGTCGGCAACCCGGTCGTGAGCGCCGACGGCACGACGATCACACTGACCTTCGACAAGGCGATGGCGGACCCGACCGGCAAGCAGGCGCAGTTCGCGTTCAACGATGGCACCGGCCGCACGTTCTCGGCGGCGGCGCTTGGATCGCCGGCGACGAAGATCGTGCTCACCGTTGCCGGTGCGCCCGTCCAGGTTGGTGCGACCGTCACCACCAGCTACACGGCTGGCAACGTCGTCGCCGCAGACACTGGGGTGCTGGCGAACTTCGGGCCATCGGCAACCACGAACGGCACGACCGTTCCGGTACTCACGTCTGCGACGACGAGCACGGACGGCACCCAGATCACGGCGACGTTCGATAAGCCCATGACGCCCGCGGCGGCTGCCGCGGCCTTCGCTCAGTTCACCTTCAACGACGGTTCACCGCGCACGTTCACGGCTGCGGTCGTGGGTGGTGACCCGAAGACGATCGTCTTCACGGTCAACGGCGCGCCGATTGCCACCGGCGCCGGCGTCTCGTTGACCTATGTCGCGGTGCCGCTCAGCACGACGGCAACGAATGGCGGCGTGCTCGCGGCGTTCACCGGCTCTGCCGTGACGAACGCTGTGCCCGCTCCGGCTCCGTCCGGTGGCGGTGGTGGTGGCGGCGGTGGCGGGGGTGGCGGTGTCGGCATCGGGACGTCCACGACGCCCACGGTGGTGACGGACAACCTCTCGACGCCGGTGCCCGGGACGCAGCCGGTATCGACCAACCTCTCCGGCAGCGCGCCGACGGTGGCGTCCGCGCTGGTGGTGAACGTCCAGAACACGGGACCGAACGTGTTGCAGACCGTGGTCACGCTCACGGTGCCGGTCGGCGTGTCTGCCGGCGCGACGCGGATCGTGGTCCAGTCGGTGAGCACGATTGATGCGCTGGTGACGCAGGCGCCGTTGCCTCCGTTCCAGGGTCGGATCCTGTCCGCTGCCTCGGCGACGGTGGTCGACCAGAACGGCAACGCGATCAAGACGGACTTCGACAAGCCGGTCTCGGTGACGTTCACCATTCCGCCGCAGGCGGAGCCGATCGGCTCTGCGACCTCGAGCTTCACGCTCGCGTTCTGGTCCGGCACGGAGTGGGTCGAGGTGCCTTCGACCACGGTGTTCAACGCAGACGGATCGGCGTCGGTGACTGCGGCGGTCACGCACTTCACGATCTACGCGGTGAAGTACCGCGCGTTCCGTGGGTTCATCGCTCCGGCGAACTACGGCACGGGCACGATCGGTGCGGTCGTGTTCGCGCCGGGCGGGTCGTTCGATGACCTCATCGTCGCGACGCGGCGCGAGGACGCGAGCGCGGTCTGGGCGCAGGACGCGCAGGGGATCTACCGCCTGCTCATCGTGGACGGGCCGGACTTCCTCAAGGATTCATTCAAGGCGGCGTTCCCGAACGGGTTCCCGAACCTCACGGGCATGACGGTGGTCAAGAACGTCCGCAACGAGGCCTCGCCCGACGAGGATGGGACGCCCGGTGCGCCGCGCATCGTCGTGGTCCCGTCGCCGACGAGCTTCCAGGCCCCGGCTGCCTCGGCCGTCGCTACGGCCGGTGGGCAGCGGTACACGGTCGGTGATGGCGAGACCCTCTCCGGCATCGGCGCGAAGTTCGGCGTGGACTGGCTCGTGATCGCGAACGCCAACGGCATTACCGGCCCGCGCTACGACGTGCGGCCGGGCCAGGTGATCACGATTCCGTCCGGCGGCAAGGGCGTGCAGACGTACACCGTGTCGGGCACGGACACGCTCTCGGACATCGGCACGCGGTTCGGTGTGAGCTGGCTCGCGGTCGCGGCCGCGAACGGCATTGCCGGTCCGCGGTACGACATCCGGCCCGGGCAGGTGCTGACGATTCCGAACCCGTAGCGAGTTCCTCGCCGCGTGACTTCATGCGAACCCCGGCTCGGCCGGGGTTCGCTGTATGTGCCTGTTCTGGCGTCTGCCTGCCCTCTATCTGGCTGCCCTGTATCTGGCTGCCCGGTATCTGGCTGCGCTGTCTCCGCGTCAGGCGGCGCCTAGGTGAGCAGCGCGCGTAGCGGGCGGATGAACGGCCGGGCGGTCACGACGAGGAAGAACGCGATGACACCGAAGACGAGCAGCTCCGAACGGAGCCGCGATGAGCGGTATTCGGCGTGGACGCGGTGCGCCCCGGCGGGGAGCTCCACGCCGATGTAGCTCGGGGAGACCATGAACGTGCGCCGCTCGTTCCCGTCGACGGTGACGTGCCAGTCCGGCGTGTACGTGCTCTTGATCACGACGGTGGCAGCGACGCTGCAGGTCGCGTCGAAGTCGACGCGATCGGGCTGCATCACCTCGTTCGCGATGCGCCCGTCGGTGCAGCCCGCCTCACGCACCGGCGTCACCTCGGGCTTGGGGGCCGGGTAGTCCCAGCGGATGAACGAGCGTGCCGTGGGCTCCCCGCCGAGGAGCCAGGCGCGGTTCGCGAAGAAGAGCTCCATCTTGGCTGCAGCGCTCCGGCGGATCGTCGATGTCGCGTACACCGCCGCCCCGCTCCCCGGCGCGCGGTAGACCGCGTAGCGAGGCGTCTGTGCGAGGGGCGCGAGGAACGACGGCACGGCGAGCCCCCGCGGCGCGACGACGTAGCGCACGTCGTACAGGTCGTAGAAGGCCGGATCCTGGTCGTTGAAGTGGAACATCAGGTCGGAGTTCAGGTTGATGCTCGGCAGCGGCACGGAGACCACCGAGAATCCCTCGAAGATCAGCACGCGGTACATCGGGACCTGGTCGATGCGGAGGCTCTCACCCCAGTTGGCGCGCAGGCCAGCGTAGACGCGGCCCGGCGGGAGCGCGCGCAGCGTCGCGAAGACCTGCTGCGCGTCCTTGTCCGCCCGGTACGCGGCGTCCGTCTGTCCCATCCAAAGCGCGTTCGGGGCGTAGTAGGACTGTCGCTCGATGATCGCGGGCGCGAGGAATAGCGCGCAGGCCGCCGTGGCCGCTGCCAGCGCCGCCGGCCGCGGCAGCAGGGCGAGGAAGCGCCAGATGGCCTCGATGCCCATGCCGATGAGCAGCAGCGCGGCGATGTGGAACGACCCGATGAAGCGGTGGAACAGCAGCATGCTGCCCGACGGGATGTGGTCGGCGAGCGGCCCCCAGATGCTTCGGCCGAAGTACAGGGCAAGCCAGACGACGAACAGCATGATCGCGAGGAACCGTTGACGCCCCCACAGGAAGAGCAGGCTCGCAACGCCGACGGCGATGCTGAGGGTGATGACCGGGAAGCGGTGGTAGTCGAACAGCTCGCCCGCGAACAGCCAGCCGAGAATGGTGGGGGCACCGAACGAATCGAGCTTGAACTGGGCGTCGTAGGGGCTCTCGCCGACGTATGGCCCGTTCAGCAGGTACGTCAGCCAGAGGTATGAGGTCAGCGCGCCAATGAGCAGCCCGACCGCGAGGAACTGCGGGAGGCGTCGCTTCAACTGCGAGGGGGAGACGCCCACGAGGAAGAGCACGCTGCCGCTCACCACCATCATCTCCGCATACAGCAGGTGGGACACCACCAGGGCCGAGGCAGCGAGGACGGTACGCAGGGCACCTCGACCGGTGCGTGCGAGACGCCAGATGCAGGTGAGCGTGAGCAGGGACAGGTGGACGGCCCACAGCTGCGTGTACATCCCCCAGCCGCGCCAGACGAAAGAGTCGTACTCGATGCCGTAGAGGCCGTTCGTCGCGAAGAGGGAGGAGGCCGCGGCGGCTCCCGCGGCGGCGATGCGAGAGAACTCGAGGCGACGCATCGCCCAGAAGACCGTGAGCGGCAGCCCCAGCATCAGGACGTAGCGGGTGATGTTGAGCAGGTTCAGCAGGCCAACGCGCCCGAGGGTGACACGGTCGAGCGCGATGACGAAGACGGCGGGCAGGTTCTGGTAAAACAGGAACCGGGGCGCACCCAGGTCCATCTCCGGGCCCCACGGGTCCAGCGGGTTCTCGCCGCGCGCGATCGCGTCACTGGCAGAGCGGATCATCATGTAGTGGAACGCGTCGTCGTTGACGCTGGGGATCGGGCGCGCGACTTCCGGCCAGAGCGCGATCGCGTTGAAGCAGATCGGGACGGCGACGAAGAGCACAAGCAGCGCGTCGCGCCAGCGGTCGCGCGGGAGCTCGCGCGCGGTCAATCGCGACCATCCGGTGCGGATGCGGCTCGGGACGGGAAGCGCGCGCAGGGGTGCGGCGAGGTAGGCCAGGAGGCCGGTCACTGGTGCGGTTCGGGAAGCGTCGAGGACCGCATGGCGTGCTTCGATCGTAGCATCCGTCCGGGTCCCAGCCACGTCGCCCGCACGACGGTTGCCTAACCGACAGGAGTCGCGAGGTAGGTGGCGTGCTCGGCCAACAGGCGCGTCAGGGTTTCCCGGTCAGGCATCGATCCGTGTTCGCGGATCATCGCGGCGAGGCGCTCGAAGTAGAACTCGTAGCCCGACGGGGTGAGGGCCACCAGGTAGCGAGCGTCCGTGCCACCGGGATTCGAGAGGCCGTGCGCCAGGCCGCGAGAGGCAAAGACGGTCTCGCCGGCGACAGCCTCCCGGTAGCCATCTCCGATCCGGAATCGGAGCGACCCGTCGATCACGAAGAACGCCTCGTCGTGGCCGGCGTGCACATGCTCGGGGGCGCCCGGCAGGCCGGCGGCCATTTGTCCCTCGATCAGCGTCAGGCTGCCGCCCGTATCGCTCGCGCGGACCTTGATGCGCATCCGCCAGCCGGGCAACTCGATGAGATGTCCCTCGGCGGCGCCGATGATGCCGCCGCGGCCGGCGCCGCCCATGCCGGTGTGCTGGTCGAAGGTCATCCCGGCTCCACGGTTCGCTGTGCCATCGCGTCGCACGAGTGTATGCGCGGGTGAACGCGGACGCGTCCGGTCGGGGCGGGCTGCTAAACTGGCCGCATGCACCGCCTCGTCACCCCTGCGGGAGTTGGGCGCCGATGACGTCTCAGCCCGAAGGCACGTCCCCCGTCGTCGCGGTCGTGATCCCCTCGTATCGCGTCAAAGCGCACATCCTCTCCGTCCTCGCCGGGATCGGCCCGGAGTGCGCCCTCATCTACGTGGTCGACGACAAGTGCCCCGAGGGTTCCGGCGAGTACGTCGTCGAGCACTGCACCGATCCGCGCGTGCGCGTGCTCTTCCACGAGGTGAACCAGGGCGTCGGCGGCGCGGTGCTGACGGGATACCGGCAGGCGGTGGCCGACGGCGCCACGGTCATCGTGAAGCTCGACGGCGACGGGCAGATGGACGCCTCGTGGATCCCAGCGCTCGTCACGGAGATTGCGACCGGTGAGGCCGACTACGCCAAGGGCGATCGGTTCTACGACCGGGAGTCAGTGGCGAGCATGCCGCGGGTGCGGCTGTTCGGGAACGCGGTGCTCTCCTTCCTCACGAAGCTCTCCAGTGGCTACTGGGACATCGTCGACCCGACGAACGGGTTCACCGCGATCGAAGCTACCGTGGCCTCGGCGCTGCCGTACGCGAAGATCAGCAAGCGCTACTTCTTCGAGTCGGACATGCTGTTCCGCCTCGGCAGCATGCGTGCGCGCGTGGTCGACATCCCCATGCCGGCGATCTACGCGGACGAGGTGAGCAACCTCTCGATCCGCAAGATCGCCGGGGAGTTCGCGGCGAAGCACGTCGTGAACATGGTGAAGCGCATTCTCTACACCTACTACGTGCGCTCGTTCTCGGTCGCCTCGATGGAGCTGGTGTTCGGGCTGCTGATGCTCGCGTTCGGGCTGACGTTCGGCACGGTGACGTGGGCGCACAACGCGGTGCTGGGGCAGGCGACGCCGAGTGGGACCGTCATGGTGGCTGCGCTCCCGGCGCTCCTCGGCTTCCAACTGCTCCTCGCGTTCCTCTCCGCCGATATCTCGAGCGTTCCGGGGCACGCGATCGGACGGCGGCTGCGGCTCATCCGTCCGCGCCCGCGGCCGGGGACACCGGTCTCGACGTCCGGCGTTGCCCGGGTGGTGGCGATCGGGCGTGAAGCCGCGCCGCGGCCCCTGGTAGGGGCCGCGACGGCGGATGTGGATCGCCACTAGGGCGCTGCGCGCACTCAACGGGTCCGAGGCGGTCCAGGTGGGCCGGCCATGAAGAGGGAGATCGCGTGCTACTTCGAATGGCCGCGCTGGGATGCGTCCTGCTGCTCGCGAGCGGGCAACTGGTGTTCAAGTCGGCAGCGGACGCCGGCGTCGAGGCGGGTACCTTCCTGGCGATCCGACCGCTCGCGATCACGTTCGCCGCGTTGTCGATCTACGGGGTCGCGTCCGTGCTCTGGATCCTGCTGCTGCAGCACGCGCCGATCTCACGCGTGTACCCGTTCATGGGGCTCGCGTTCGTCATCGTGCCGGTGCTTGCGCACTTCGTCCTTGGGGACACCCTCGGCGTGCGGAACCTGCTCGGCGGCGTAGTGATCGCGGCCGGGGTGGTGATCTCCGTCGCCGGCTAGCTGGTGCTTCGCACCCCGATGAAGAGGTCGGCGTCCACGCCTGGGCCTCGGCAGACAAGAAGAGCGCCCCGTGTTCACCGCGTTGCGGCGGACCGGGGCGCTCTTCAGGCGTCGTGGGCGACGCGGTGGTCTGGTCTAGCGAGCCCCGGAGGCGCCTGATGCGCCGGAAGCGCCCGATGCCCCCGACGCGCCGGAGGCACCCGATGCGCCGGTCGCCCGCGCACCGCTCGCGCCCGAGGCGCCTGACGCGCCAGCGGTTGCGGTCGGCTGCGGGACGCGCGAAGCGAGCGTCGGGTCGAGCGAGACCGCCTGCTTGATCTCGGCGTCACCAGCAGCCTCGGAGCCCGGTGTCGCCCGGAGCAGGAACCCGAGGTTCAGGTGCGCCGACGCGTTGTTCGGCTCCACCGTGATGACGTGGCGGTAGAGGTCGATGGCCTCGGCCGTCGCGCCGGCGGAGGTCCGGATGATCGCGAGGTTGAACAGCGCCGCGGAGAAGTTCGGGTCCGCAATCAGCGCGGAGCGGTAGTTCTTCTCGGCGTTGGCGTTGCGGCCCGCGGCCTGATCCATGACGCCCAGGTTGTAGAACGCGATCTTGTTGGAGGGGTCCTGCTTGAGGACCTTCTGGTAGGTGGCCGTTGCCTGGTCTGAGCGGCCCGCGACCTGGTCCTGCAGCGCGCTGGTGAGCAGCGCGGTGACGTCAGCGGACGCCCCGGAGGCTCCCGGCTTCAGCGAGCACCCGGTCAGCAGCACCATCGCGATCCCCAACGCCGCGCACGCGCGGAGGGACCACGACCGACGATCCTGTAGCCATGCAGCAACCACTCTTGCCTCCCGTTTCCCACGATACCTTGGTGACTATCGAATGAAATCCGCGCTTCATCAGTCGGGGGATCCCCGCTGACACGCAGGTCTACCCCCCGATGGCCATGTCGATGGCCCGCGCGTCCTCTTCTGTGACGGTGCCCGCGAGGAACCCCTCAAGGCTCCGCAGGCGTTCTGCCAGCGGCAGACTATCGTCGTAGTCTACCCGCAGTTGGAGTGAGCCACGATAGAAGCGCACCACGGTGACCCCGCGGACGCCTGGCAGCTCTCGCACGGCATCGCGGAAGTCGCCCACCTGGCGGAACGATCCGAGCGGGTGCGCCGACAGGGTGATGGCGACCGGCTCGCCCGGCCGGAGCGGCGTCGGCGTGCTCGTGGGGGCGGCGTCGAGGACCGCCCACGGCGACGAGGAGGCCTCGCGGGCCACGACCTCGGCGAGGGTCAGCGAGGCGTCGCGGCCGCTCGGGTGGACGGACGAGAGGACATCGAAGCCGGGCACGTCCGCGAGCGCGCGGGTGAGTTCGGCATCGCTGGCGACGTTTGCTGTAAAGACGCCGGAGGCGCCCTTTGCCCGGACGAGGCGGACGTCCGCCGAGGCGAGGCGCGCCTCGAGTGCTTCGCCGAAGGTGAGCAGTGCGGCCTGCGAACGCAGTCCCGAGACTGAGATCGCGGCGTGTCGTCGCTGCCTGGTGGTCATCGTTGCTCCTCGGCGGTCGGACACCGCCGTGGCGCGGGGCAATGCCCCGATCTGCTCACCTCCCCAGCGTATTCCCGGGCGAGACCGCGATCCACGCCGCTGGGGCCACTTCTCCGATTCTTAACTGGCCCGTTTCCCCGGGACATCCAACATTCCATGCGTAACATTACAATCGTGAAGTGACGCGGGCTCTCTGGCGCTCGCGTGGCCGACTTCGGACCGGGGGTCCGAGGCGGGTACTGATCCGGAGGGATTTGCCATGGAACTCGTGTACTGGACGCGGGCGTCGGTGACGCGTCGGCGCTTTCTTCGCGCGTCCACGGTCGCAGGCGCCGGTCTGGCGGGGGCGGCGCTGATCGGATGTGGGACGCAGACCGGTGGCGGGACCACGCCGGCACCGGCGACGGGAGGCAAGGCCGCCGTGCCGTCGGGCCCGACGATCGCGAGCATCACCGGCAAGAACTTCGGCAACCGCGACGACAACGCGGTGCCGAAGTACGGCGGCGTGCTGAACTACGCCCCGAGCTCGTCGACGCTTGCGAACCTCGACCCACTGACTTCGACCTCGGCGATGGTGCACAACGTCGTCACGCATTCGTACAGCACGTTGCTCCTCGGCAGCCGGCCGGTGAACGACAAGAACGGGCTGATCCTCTACCCCGACCTCGCGACGTCGTGGGAGACGAAGGATCCGCTGAAGATCACTTTCAAGCTGCGCGATGGCGTGAAGTTCCACAACGTCGCGCCCGTCAACGGTCGTGGGATGACCGCCGAGGACGTGAAGTACAGCATCCTTCGCACGGCGAACGACAAGGTGAGCCTGTTCCGGGGTGCCTATGCCGCGCTCAAGAGCGTGGAGACACCGGGCCCCTCGACGGTCGTGCTGACGCTGAGCCAGTTCGACCCGAACATCTTCTCGAACTTCGGCAACCAGACGGCCTGGGTCATGCCGAAGGAGCTGGTGGACGCGAACCTCCAGCGTCAGCAGCTCATCGGCACCGGCCCGTGGGTCTTCCAGAAGTGGGAGCAGGACTCCCGGATCAACTTCAAGCGGAACCCGGACTTCTACATCAAAGGCGCGCCGTTCTTCGACGAGTTGAACCTGCTCCAGATCCCGAACGAGGACACGCGCATCGCCGCGCTGCAATCGGGCCAGGTCGCGACGGGAGGCATCCCCCTCGAGAAGAAGGACCTGTTCGCGAAGGATCCGAACATCACCACGGAGCGGGGCCTGACGGTCACGCCGCAGGTGCTGTTCATGAACTACAAGGAGGATCGCTGGAAGGACGATCGGGTTCGGAAAGCCGTCTCGCTGGCGATCGACCCGGACGTCGCGCTGAAGTTGCAGTCCGCCGGCGAGGGTGTCTGGCGTGGGGTCATCTCCAACCAGCACACGGGATGGTCGCAGACGCAGGATGAGCTCAAGAGCAAGAAGTACTTCATGCGCTACGACGTCGGGGAGGCGAAGCAATTGATGGCTGCCGCCGGCTTCCCGAACGGCATCTCGGCGAGCCTGCTGGGCAGCAACTCCTACCCGCAGTCGACGCAGGACTGGTACCAGTACGTGGCGCAGAACCTGACGAAGAACAACATCGTCAACACGAAGCTCGTGCTGCAGGACCTGGCGACGATGCGGAAGAACCAGGACGAGCACAACTACGACGGTCTGTGCGCCGGCCTGGACGGGCAAGGGACTCCGGAGGCGTTCCTCCTGGACTACAAGACCGGCGGCCCGAAGAACGGGATGGGCCTCACGGACAAGGCGCTCGACGCGAAGATCGACGGAGTGATTGCGACGGTGGACACGAAGGAGCGCCAGGCCAAGGCCCTGACCCTGCAGGACGAGATCCTGCAGAAGGTCTACTGGAAGAAGGCGTTCATCGACTCCGCCAGCATGGAGGGGGTGCGTAAGAACTTCCAGAACTACGTGAGCCTGCCGCCGTTCTGGTATCGGACGCCGTTCCACTTCACCTGGCAGAGCTAGGCAGCGACGCCGGGGCTCCCGGCATGTGAGAGGTCTCCGAGCATCGACACCCGGCATCCCTGGAGGGCGCCGGGTGTCCTCGTGTCTGACGTCTCTTCGTGCAGGGGTGTCCGGGGGTCGCTAGGATAGCGGGCGTTGACCAGCCCGAACGGGAACTGCCGCCTCCGGGCGGCTCGGAGGGGTTCGCTATGACCGTACCTGACGTCGTCGATGTCCACGTGCACTTCGTGCGCAGCCAGCAGCAGGAGAAGCTCGTCTTCCCGAAGGCGGGCTGGCCGGACGAGTGGTACGGGGCGAACCCGGAGGGCCTCGACCGCTGGCTGCGGTCGGAGGAGCTCGCGCACATCTTCGCGATCAACTTCATCGACACCCACTCGATCATCGACAACCGCCTCGCGCGGATGACGGCGGACGAGCGGCCCGCGGCGGAGAAGGAGCTCGCGGCGCAGATGACGGAGCGCACCGCCTCCTTCAACGACTGGATCACCGACTACTGCAAGACAGAGAGTCGCGTGACGCCGTTCATCAACATCGACATCGGGGCGTTCTACGGCGACCAGCAGGCGATGATGGACAACCTCGAGAAGAACATCGCGAACGGCGCGAAGGGCGTGAAGATCCACCCCGGCCTGTCGCGCTTCTTCCCGAACGACGAGCGCATGTGGCCGGTGTACGAGCGCCTGCAGAGCGCTGGCCTGCCGGTGCTGAGCGACTCCGGCTCCGCAGGCGGACGCACCCCGGGCAGCACCGTCTACGGCGAGCCGGTCAACTTCATCCCGGTGTTCGAGAAGTTCCCGCGGCTGAAGTTCATCATGGCCCACCTCACCACGGCGTACTGGGACCAGCGCATCGACATCGCAAAGCGGTTCCCCGAGATCCGCTACGACATCTCCGGCGGCTTCTATCAGCCGGACGGGCCGATGCGTGCCCGCGACGCGAACCGCTGCGTGCCGCTGGCGGATGCGGCGCGCTTCCTGAAGACGATCGGCACCGACCGCTGCATGTTCGGTACGGACGCGCCGGGCGCCGATGTGCGCGCGTACATCCGGGTCATCCTCGGCCTCGACCTGACGGACGGGGAGAAGGAGCAGATCCTGGGCAAGAACGCGCGCGAGTTTGTCGGCCTGCCGAAGGCCTAGCGCGCCACGCACCGCATCGACACGAAGAGGCCCGCCATTCGGCGGGCCTCTTCCGTTGTGGTGCCAGGGCGCGGCTGTTACGGGCCGACGAGAATCAGCGCGTCTCGAGCGGGCACGGTGACGGTGCCCTGCACCGCCTCGCCGGTGTTCACCGCTGGATCTTGCGTGCCCTTGATCCGGCGCAAGGTCATGCCGGGGAAGAGGGCGCCGAGGTCGAACGGGACGGCTTCGGTGCTGCCGTTCACGAGGACAACACCGCGGTCGAACGCCCGCGCGAAGACGTCGCCCGGCCCCTGCTGGAGGCGCAGCGAATCGAGCCAGACGGAGCCCGCCTGCTTGCCCAGCAGCACGGCCAGGCTCGCCTGCGCATCGTCGGCGGCGGCGACGAACGACAGCGAGTAGGTTCGCCACCGGCCGTCGGCCATGACGTCTTGCTGGGCCGGGGCCAGCCCGCCCGCTGTCAGGTTCACCGCCACACGCGTCGCGATGTCCGCGTACGCGGGATCGATCGCGGCATAGCCGGGATTCGCGCGGACGCGGAAGGTCAGCGTGTACTCGCGTCCGGCCGCGACGCGGAATGCGCCGAGGCGCACCTGCACGTGCGTGTCGTCCGGATCGGGGAGCAGCTGCTGGAGGTCCATCCGCAGCGACGCGCTGCCTTCGCCCGCATTCGCGGTGTCGCGCGTCATGGTGGCGACCGCACCGCGCGCGAGGACGAGCGTCGCGCCGCTCGTGTCCTGTTCGAAGCCGCCGTTCGCGAGCAGGTTCGGTGCGCCTGCCAGCCGGTCGACACGCTGGGCATCGCCGCGCGGCGCACCGAGGTAGTGCGTCCGCAGATCGCGCGTGCCGAGCAGCTCCTCGGGCTCCGCGAGCGGCAGCCGCGTCGTGGGGTCGAGGTAGTTGCATTGCGGCGAGCCGGCCTCGTTCGTGGAGAGGTAACCGAAGTAGCCGTGGCCGAGGAGCGCGGCGCCGAGGGTGAGCCGGTACTTCCAGTTCGTGCCCGCATCGTCGGCGGGGCAGCGCGTGAATGCCTCGGTCGTCTCTTTCAACTGGAGGTACGAGATCTGCGGCGCGCGCGCCTGCTGCGTCCAGTACTGGTAGCGCTGGTACGCGGAGGAGAAGAGTTCCCAGTGGTGGAAGTCGGGGAACGACTCGTTCTCGATCCCGTTCGCGTACGCGGTGTCCCGGCTCGAGGGGGCACCGGTCGCCTCGCTGATCAGTACGGCCCGGTCGCCGGCGAGTCTCCGCAGGGTCTGCTGGAAGGCGACCACGCCGAGGCCATACGAATTCACGCCGCGCACGAAGCCGCTGTCGGGCTGGCCGTCCGCATCGCAGTCGATGCGACGCGGTCCCGCGTTCTCGCTCCCGGGAGGCTCGAAGCGCTCGACATCGAACTGGTAGCCATCGAGGCCGTCGAGGATGCCGCCCGGCTGCAGGTAGCCGGCGAGCGCCTGGGCTTCCGCCTCGATCAGGCGACGGCCCTGCGGGTCGCGCGGCGCATCGAGGCAGTAGTTGAGGTGCCAGTTGCGGTTGGTGCCGTCCCAGGTGACGCGCGCATGTGCGGCCGCGCGTGCGCGGTTCGTGTCGAAGCTCAGGCGTGCCGACCCGTACGCGCCGCGCTCGACGGTCACGCGGTTGCCGGTGACGGCGGTCACCCGCATCTGTTCCGTGCGCGTGTAGTCAGGGATGCCGCTCGCATCGAGCGCGACGACCTGGAGGTCGTCGTCCACGCGCACCGCAGCGGCATTGGCGACGCTGAACGTGGTGTCGCTCGCGGCATCGCTCACGCTGGAGGTGAGTGTCGTTCCGGCCAGCATGAGCCAGTGTCCCGGGAAGATGGTCGGCGAGGTGCCCTGCGGGTGATGGCTCTGGAAGTCGTAATGGTCCAGCACGATCTTCTGCGGCGAACGCTGCTTGAGCGCGCGCAGGTAAGGCGCGACCTTGAGGCG
This sequence comes from uncultured Chloroflexota bacterium, assembly GCA_903917615.1. Taxonomy (GTDB): domain Bacteria; phylum Chloroflexota; class Dehalococcoidia; order UBA2979; family UBA2979; genus SHYQ01. Next base: position 18,390 of record CAIXBH010000215.1, read on the forward strand.
ATCGAGGAGCTCCTCGTCTAGCGCCTTGACGATCACGAGGTCGTACGAGGCAGCGAGCGCGACGGCCTGGTCGACGGAGCCGCCACGCACGCCGAGCGCCTCGAAGGCGGAGCGGAAGAGGAGCGGGCGCGGGTATCCGACAGATGTCGCCGCGGACGGCGCAGCGGGGGCTGGTGACGCGGAGCCGGCGGATGCCGGGGCCGCAGGGGGGCGCGCTGCGCGCGTGAGCGTGACCGCCGCCGCGGTCTTGAAGCCAGCGGGGAACTTCGCCCGGAAGCCGTCCTTCAGGAAGGAGGGGCCTCCGACGACGAGGAGCGAGAACGCGCCGGAGCCGTCCTGCGCCCACACACCGGACGCGCTGGCGCCCGCCGCAGCGGCATCGAGGTCATCGACGCTGCCCCCGGCGAACACGACGTTGGCGAGGCCGTCGGAGGTGAACGCGACTGACCGCCCCCCGAACGTAGCCGGCGCGACCTGGGCGCCGACCGAGTGCGCACCCGTCGCCGCGAACGCGACGAGGGACGCGAGCAGCGTCGCGGCTGCGGCGAGGTGGACTCGATAGGACATGGCACTCTCTTCTCGCGTGGGTGATCGGCGACGTTGTCCGTGGCGCAGTGTATGCGTGTCACCTGCGGGTGGGGGTGGTATCGGGCGAGCGCGAGCCGTGTCGCGGGCTAGGCCTTCCACCACTGGTAGGCCTGGTCAACGGCGGCGGAGTAGCCCTGCGACTGGAAGTCCGCGACGTTGCGTGCCCCGGGCTGATAGCCGGCGAACGTCGGGCCGTTCGGCAGGGGCACGTTGAGCATGTTATCGGCGAGGTAACGCTGGGCATCGAGGATCTGGGCGCGGCGCGACTCCCGGTCCGGGTTCGCCTGGATGCGGGTAATCATGTCGGTCAGCTTCGGATCGTCGATCTTGCCGGTGTTGCGCGGCGAGCCGGGGAGATAGAGCGACGCCAGGTAGTTGCCGGGCTCGCCGAGCGCGTAGGCGATCGAGCCGAGGCCGTGGAAGTTGCCCGCGAACGTCTGCGTGATGAACACGCTCGCGTAGTCCTCGACCACGGACTTCAGGTTGATCTTGATCGCGCGCATGGACTTCGCGGCAAAGTCGGAGTTCGCGGGGTAGCCACCGCGGTAGCCGCTGGTGAAGTGCCACTCCGCGGGGAAGCCATCCTTGAAGCCGGCGGCGTCGAGCAGCTTCGCCGCCTCGGCGGGGGCGTACTTGAACGCCCCCTGTTGCGCGGGCGTCATCGCGGCCTTCGGATCGAGCCAGTACTCGCCGAGGCCCCACGGGAGGAAGCCGTTCCACTTGTACGGCGCGTCGATGCCGAGGCCCTTGAGCTCCTTCAGCCCGAACGCGGCGTCGAGCATCGCGTCGCGGTCGAGGGACATCGAGATCGCGCGGCGGACGCGGACGTCCTTCCACGGCGCGTTGGTGTCCAGCGAGGAGAAGGTGATGTTCTGGATGCTTGCGACGTCGTCGCGGACGAGCTGTACGCCCTTGAGTGCTCCCTGCGCGCGCTTGATCTCCGCCGCGGTCAGTGCGGTCGTGTCGAGGGCGCCGCTCAAGAACTCGGATGTCGCCGTCTGCGCGTCGTGGATGATCGCGATCTCGAGCGTGTCGAGGTAGGGGCGCTCCGGGCCGAGGTGCCAGTCGGGGTTGCGGACGTAGGTGAGCGCCTTGCCCGGCTTGTAGTCGCGGAACATCCACGGCCCGGTCCCGATCATCGTCCTGGTCGGGTCGAGCGTCCGGCCGGTCTCCACGGGCATCAGCTGCAGGCCGCGCGCGTCCGCGAGCACCTGGGCAAACGCGCCGTAGGGTTCCTTGAGGCGGAAGATGACGGTGCGCGGGTCCGGGGCCTCGATCTTGTCGACGGACGAGAGCAGCTGCGCATCCCCGGCCGGCGCGACGGTACCGATGGTGCCCATGAAGCGGCTGAACGAAAAGCGGACGTCGTCCGCGGTCAGCGCCCGGCTGATCGGCGCGTGGAACTTCGCCTTTGGGTTGAGCGTGAGGACGTACGTCTTCGCGTCACGCACCTCGAGTGACTGTGCTGCGTCCGGCACCGTGTTGAAGTTGACCTTCGGCAGGTCCGGACCGGCCTCGTACGCAAGGAGACGGCTGTACGCGGCCGCAGCGGCGACCTTCGTACTGAGGCTGATGCTCGCGTAGGGGTCGAGGGAGGGCGGGTCGGTCGCGATTCCGGTGCGCCAGCCACCGCCGCGGTTCGGGACCGCGGAGCCAGCGGGCTTCGCGCCGGCGGGCACGCTGGCGGACGGGGCGATGGCGCCGCAGCCGATGAGGGCGGCCGAGGCGAGTCCGAGGCCGGTGGCGCCCATCGAGGTGAGCATGCGCCTGCGGGTCACGGGCCGGGAGAGTCGTCGTACCTCGGGCATCGGCGCGTGTTCCTCGGTCTTCGGGCGGGCAGACGATCAGCGTACCGCGCCGCGAGCGGGCGGTCGTGCGGCGTCGGGAGAGGTACGCGCGCGCTCCTCCGGCGGACGCATCGGAGCGGGGATGCGACCGCTGGGCGAGGTGCAGGCGGCTAGGCGGCCGAGCGCGGTTCGAGCGGCACGAGGCGGTAGCCGACCCGCTGCACGGTGCTCAGGTAGTTGGAGCCGGCCCCCATCTTCGCCCGGATGCGGGAGATGAGGACGGCAAGGCGGCGACGGTCGACGGTGGAGACGCTGCCCCAGCAGGAGAGCGCGAGGTCCTCGTAGGAGACGACGCGGCCCTGGGCCTCCGCGATGCGGACCAGGAGGCGGTACTCCATGTAGGTGAGGCGGACGATCTGCCCCGCGAAGGTCACGAGGTAGCGCTCGCGGTCGACCTGGAGGTCGCCGTAGAGGATTACCGGAGTTTGCGCGCTGTCGGTCGTCACGCCGGAGGTCCTCCCGTCGGTCCGCGACCCCCCTCGTGGAAGTCTGCGTCAGAGGATCATGCTGGCGGTGCGTATCGCCGCGTTTTCCTGCGCGTGAACTTCACGTTTCGGACATATTGCCGGCCGGGCAGTCTGACTACTTGAAGACGGAGAGGACCACGACGCCCGCCACGACGAGTGCTGCGCCGAGGACGACGCGCGGGGTAATGCGCTCCACCCCTCGCAGCATGAAGGCGGCGAAGAACATCGTGAACAGCGAGTTGGTCGCCGCGATGGGCGAGACGATGACGACGACGCCTCGAGACAGCGCCTGAAAGAGGAGCACCACGCCCATCGCGGAGAAGAGCCCGCCGAGCGCGAAGAACCGGGCGCCGTGCATGAACTGCGGGCCGCGCGTCCGGAAGTCGCGCGCCGCGAGCAGGGCGAAGCCGACCGTGCCCCAGAAGATCGCGATGAGGGTCCCCACCAGCGGGGAGGCGAGTCCTCCCACCGCCTGGCGGGTGATGACCTGCGCGGTGCCGTACGCGCTCGCGGCGGCCAGCGCGAACAGGATCCCGGAGATCGACAGCGGCCCCTGTGGCCCGCCCGTCGGCGGGGTGCTCGGTGTGGGCGCGGTCATCGAGGCGCCGTCACGGTGACATACAGCCCGCCGAGGATGAGCCCGACGCCGACCGCGGTGGAGACGTGCAGGGACTCGCCGGTGAACAGGACGGCGATGAGGACGGCGAATAGCGGCGCCGAGCCGAGGAGCGGCGTGGACCGGCCGACGCCGAGGCGGTTCATTGCCATGTAGTTGCAGAACCGGCCGACGGGGAAGTTCAGGATGCCGATGATGCCGAAGAGCAGGAGCGCCTGCGGCGTGACCTCGCTGAGGTGCCCCGGCTCGAAGACGAGCACGAGGGCGGCCGTGAAGACGAGGCCGGCGGCGAGCGAGATCAGGGTGCCGGGGCGTGTCCCAACGTGCCGCAGCCCCATCCGCACGAGGACGGCGCTGAAGCCCCATGACATGGCCGCGGCGACCGCGAGGATGACCGGAAGCACATCACTCCATCCCACGCCGCCCGGTGGCAGGGCGAACGTCCGCGCCAGTGAAGCGGCCGCCGATCGATCCGTCAATGGCGCATTGCGGCCACATTTCTGACCTCTCTGACAAAATCACATGCGTGCTTGTGGGGTCCTGATCGCCGTGCGTACGATTCCGCCGGAAGCGTGCACAGGGAGATTTCGCGTGATGGCACGCCTGGTCTCAGTCGCCCTTCGTGAAGCGCCGGCGGCGCTCGATACGCCTGTCTACGACGCGGCGAAGCGGCTGTTCGATGTCGTCGGTGCCCTGGTGGGCATCGCGGCCCTCCTCGTTCTGACGCCGTTCGTCGCGCTCGCGATCCGGCTGGATTCCCCGGGCCCGGTGTTCTACGTCGCGCGACGTCTTGGCCGCGGCGGCGAGCCGCTCCGCGTGCTCAAGTTCCGCACGATGGACATGGACGCTGAGGGGCGAGAGGCGCACCTGCGCGGTGTGGCGGCGCGCGCCGGGGTTGAGTTCAAGGCCCCCACCGATCCGCGGATCACGCGCGTCGGCCGGTGGCTCCGGAGGTCGAGCATTGACGAGCTGCCACAGGTGTTCGCCGTGCTCATGGGGCACATGTCGATCGTCGGCCCCCGTCCCGTGTACGCGGAGGAGTTCACGCGCTACGAGGACGAACTGGCCGTGCGC
>CAIXBH010000216.1 GCA_903917615.1 uncultured Chloroflexota bacterium
ATCGTCGAAGCGGCGACGGGCGAGGTCCGTCGCCGCGGCGCGCATCGCCCCGCGCAGCTCTATCGCTTCATCTCGAAGGAACCTGTCGTCCTGTAGCGACGACTCGGCACTCCGCCGGGTGGCGTCGTCAGCCCCCGACGGGATGCGCCTAGAGCGCGGCGTTGATGAGCTTCGCCTTGAGGTGGACGAACTCGTCCTCCGTCAGCGCGCCGGCCTTCCGCAGAGCCGCGAGCCGCTCGAGTTGCGAGACCACGTCACCGCCCGGCTCCGGCACCGGCGCGGGCACGGCGGCCACGGGCTCGTTGTCGAGGCGCCCCCAGCCCTCGGGTGCATCGATCTCCTCGCCGCAGAACGGGCAGATCATCACGCCGTCGTCGGTGAACCTCGGTGTGAGGAGGGTTTCGTTGCAGACGGGACAGGGGAACGTTGCCATCGAGACTCCTCCAGCACGACCTGAATACTAGGCAGACTTCCGCCGAGTGTCTTTCCGCGCGTTCTCCGCATTGACACCCCACGGGGGTAAGCGTACCTTCGACACATAGTCACTTAGCGTACTCAGGACGCAAAGGTTAGCGTACCGGGGACGCAGGACATCACATTCGTGACATTCGTGGGCGGGGGCCTCCGATGACCACCATGACGGCGACGCACTCGGCCCCCAAGCCGAACCCATACTTCCCCATCGCCCAGCTCCAGTGCGAGACCGACGCGGGCATCGAGACCATCCCGCTGTCCGAGGAGCGCGCCTTCACCTCCTGGCAGCCGACGATCCCGGAGCGCTACCAGCGCATGGACGTCGAGGAACTGACCCGGCGCATCCGTGCCGCCCGCGGCACCCTCGGCGACAAGGTCGTCATCCTCGGCCACCACTACCAGCGCGAGGACATCATCCAGTTCGCGGACGACCGTGGCGACTCCTTCGCCCTCTCGCAGTACGCCGCGTCCCACCAGGAATCGCCGTACATCGTCTTCTGTGGCGTGCACTTCATGGCGGAGGCGGCGGACATCCTCGCCGGCCCGCACCAGCAGGTCATCCTGCCGAACCTCGAGGCCGGCTGCTCGATGGCGGACATGGCGAGCGAGCGGGACGTCCGCTCCGCGTGGCGCGAGCTCGGCGAGCTCTTCGGCGGCACGGACGACATCATCCCCGTCACCTACATGAACTCGGCTGCGGCGCTCAAGGCGTTCTGCGGCGCGAACGGCGGCGTGGTCTGCACCTCTTCCAACGCCGACAAGGTGCTGGAGTGGGCGTTTACGCAGGGGAAGCGCGTCTTCTTCTTCCCGGACCAGCACCTGGGCCGCAACACCGGCCACGCGATGGGCATCGGCGACGACGAGATGGTGCTCTGGAACTGGCGCGTGCCGGCGGGCAACCTCGGTGGCGCGAAGGTCGAGGCCCTGGAGCGCTCGCGCATCATCCTCTGGCAGGGCCACTGCTCCGTGCACCAGCGCTTCTCGCTCACGCAGATCGAAGAGGCGCGCGCCGCCCACCCCGGCATGAAAGTCGTCGTGCACCCTGAGTGCCGCGCTGAGGTCGTCGACGCGGCAGACGCGAACGGCTCGACGGCGTTCATCGCGAAGTACGTCGCGGACGCGCCCGCGGGCTCCGTCATTGGAGTCGGCACCGAGATCAATCTCGTGTCACGACTCGCGAAAGAGAACCCGGACAAGACCGTGTTCTGCCTCGACCCGGTCGTGTGCCCGTGCAGCACGATGTATCGCGTGCACCCGGCGTACCTCGCGTGGGTGCTCGAGGAGCTCGTCGAGGGCCGCGTCGTGAACCGCATCGAGGTCGACCCCGCGGTGAAGCACGACGCGAAGGTCGCGCTCGAGCGCATGCTCGCGCTCAAGTAAGCGCCCCCAGCGGGGCCCGGCCGCGCCCCACCCCCATCCCCTCCCGACGAG
>CAIXBH010000217.1 GCA_903917615.1 uncultured Chloroflexota bacterium
AACAGGTCGTGCTCGCTGCGCAGCTTCGAGGTCGCGTGGCGCTCGAAGGCGTCGGCCACCTGCTCCGGCGGGATCCCGCACCCGTCGTCACGCACGCGGATGCGGTCCGCCCCACCGCCCTCAAGCTCTACCTCGATGTGCGACGCGCCGGCGTCGAGCGAGTTCTCGATCAGTTCCTTCACGACGCTCGCCGGCCGCTCGATCACCTCGCCCGCCGCGATGCGCGCGGCAACCTCCGGGGGCAGTACGGTGATACGCGGGCGTGGCGCGTTCAAGCGTGCGCCCTGACGCTGATCGGGTGGCCGAGGTTGCCCCGCGATCGGCCGCTGGCTAGCATGATCGACGAGCAGGGCGCGACGGGATCATCGTTCTGGAACACCTCTGGATGCGTCTTGTCGCCCCTGCCGGTCTCGGTGCGCTTGCCGTGGGCCTGGTCGTGGCCGCGGTGCTCCGTCATGACGCGCGCACGGCCGACTCGGTCGCCGCACCGGCGCCTGTCGTCTCGGTTGCCGGCCCCACCGACCGCGTCCTGATCGCCCCGCTCCCGGGCACCACCGCCGACGATCTTCGCCACGCGCTCGCCGCGGAGGGCTTCGATGTGATCGCGGACGTCGGCGCCGACGCCTTCGCCGCGGTACGCGTCCCCGCGGGCGTCGATGTCGCCAGCTTCGCCGCCTCGATCGCGCAGCGCGTCCCCGTCCGCAGCGTCGAGGACGACGCCGTCGTACATGCCTCGCGCGTGCCGGACGACCCGCTGTACGCGACCCAGCAGGCGTCGTACCTCAACGTCATCCACGCGGAGCGCGCGTGGGACCGCACCACCGGCGGTGCCGATGTGCTGATCGCCGTCGTCGACACGGGCGTGTCCTGGGACCAGCCCGACCTCCGCGACCGGCTGTTCTACAACAGCGCGGAGACGCCGTTGAGCACCATCGATGCCGATGGCAACGGCTGCGTCGCCGACATCGTCGGCTGCAACTTCGTCAGCCTCGCGACCGCCGACCCGTCGTGCGGCTATACGCTCGCGCCGCCGAACTGGCGCACCAACGACGACGAGGGCCACGGCACGTTCGTTGCGGGCCTCGCCGCCGCCGGAGGCAACAACGGCATCGGCATCACCGGCATTGCGTGGAACGCGCGCATCCTGCCGGTGAAGGTACTGGACTGCACCGACACCGGGCGCATCGCCGATGCCGCGACGGGCATCCGCTACGCGGGTCGCATGGGCGCGCAGGTGATCAACGTCTCCTTCGGCGCGACCACCGACTCCCCCGTGCTGCGCGAAGCGGTCGAGGACGCGCAGGCGCACGGCGCGATCATCGTCGCCGCTGCCGGCAACGAGTCGTCGCGCGCGATCAGCTACCCCGCCGCCTATCCCGGCGTGATCTCGGTCGCCGCGAGCGGCCTCATGACCGCGAACGGCATCGACTACCGCTCGCTCGCCCCGTTCACGAACTTCGGCGGCGTCGATGTGATGGCGCCGGGCGTCGGCGTCGTCAGCGTGGTGCCGGACACCTCCTGCGGGAACCGTGGCTGGGTCTGCCTCGACGGCCCCTACGCCGTTGCCAGCGGGTCCTCGTTCGCCACGCCGATCGTGGCGGGCGCGGTCGCGCTGCTGCGCGCCGAGCACCC
>CAIXBH010000218.1 GCA_903917615.1 uncultured Chloroflexota bacterium
CCGCACCGGATAGTCGCCCGGCGGCGCGGGTGGCATCGGCGGTACGTCCGAGGACGGCGACGTGGGTGCCGGGTCGGCGAACTGCGACGTCATGGGACGGTCCTCCCCCGGAGCGGGATCTAGTACGCGCGCAGCGGGACGCTCGAGGAGTCGTGCGACATGACCGCCGCAACGACGAGCGCGGTGTACGCGACGATCACGGCGACGAAGCAGAGCGTGCCCAGCACAACCATCAGCACCGCTGTGCCTGTCGAGGAGCGCCCGAGCGAGAACGGCGGGTACTCGTCCGTCGCCAGCAGCACGGCGTAGCCGTTGACGCGCGCGGACCACTGCTGCACGGCGACGTTGAACTCGAACAGCGATCGCGGGTAGCGCCCGGTAAACAGGATCGCCCACCAGGAAAGGAACGTCGCGAAGGCTGAGCCCCACACGAGCAGCGAGAGCAGCCACCAGTGCGGAATGATCAGCAGCCACTTCACGAAGAGCAGCCCGCGGCTCAGGTGCTCCGGATAGTCGACCTCGAGGCGCACGGGGTACGGCGGCACCTCGTTCATCGGTGGCATCGGCGGCGGCGGGATGGCGGCGAAGTCGGTGGTCACGGCGCGCTCCTCATCGGCCACGACCCTCAAGGGCGCGCGAATGCTCGGTACGGGTGGTGGTAGCCACCTTGTATCACAGTTGTTGCGAGGTGATGCGGTCGAGCGCTATGCGTGCACGCCGAGGCTGTCGAGGACGGACAGCCAGATCGCGTTGCCGTCCGTATTACCCAGCAGCGTCTCACACGCGCGCTCGGGGTGCGGCATCATGCCGAGCACGTTGCCCCGCTCGTTGAGGATGCCCGCGATGTTGTGCAGCGAGCCGTTCGGGTTCGCCTCGGGCGTGACGGTGCCGTCGAGGTTGCCGTAGCGGAAGGCGACGCGACCCGTGTCCTCGAGCATCGCGATCGTGGCGTCGTCGGCGAAGTAGCGGCCCTCGCCGTGCGAGACCGGCATCAGGTAGCCGCGTGCGGGGTCAAGGCTGCGCGTGAACGGCGACGTCGCGTTCGCGGGCACGCAGTAGGCGTCCATGCAGCGGAACTGCAGCGACTCGTTGCGCATGAGCACGCCCGGCAGCAGTCCCGCCTCGCACAGGATCTGGAAGCCGTTGCAGATGCCGATGACGAGGCCACCCGCCTCGGCGTGCGCGCGCACCGCCGGCATGATCGGCGAGAAGCGCGCGATGGCCCCCGTGCGCAGGTAGTCGCCGTACGAGAACCCGCCCGGCAGCACGACGATCTCGTCCGGCTCGAGGTGCGTCTCGCGGTGCCAGACGCGGCGCGATTCGATACCGACCTGCGACAGCGCCCAGATGCAGTCGCCATCGCTCCACGTCCCGGGGAACACGACGACGGCAGCGCGCATGCTGGCTCCTTCGAGGACGGTGCGGCGAGGGGGAGTGCCCCCAGTATACGGGCGCCCTCGCTGCGCGCTCGCCGCGTCGAAGGGTGGTGCGGCGTGCGCACCGCGCGGAGCGGGACGCGACGTTCATCGTGCGCGGGCCCATCGAGGTTCAACCGCAGGGCGGCCCACCCCTACCCCTCCTGCGCGGGAGGGGTTCAGAAGAAGAGAACCAATCGTGAGGGGCTGCGTCCCTCACACTCCCGGCGGAGTCTGTCAGCCTGCGTGGCGCTCTCGGATCGAGTCCATCAAAGGGCGAAGCCCCGCAGGTGCACATCGAACCCCCGACATGCCACGAGAACAGCGCCGCGTCTCTCGCGGCGGCTACGCGTCGTCCTCGCCGAGGACGGGGCGCGGATCGGCGGCGCTCGGGCGGGGCGGCGGTGGCGGCGACACGCGTCGAGGCGGCGAGATCAGCTCGTCCTCCTCACCGGGGGGGACGAGCACGCTCGACGGGGACGAGACCGGGCGCGGAGCGGGGCGGGCAGCGGCAGGACGGCCGGCGCGGCCGGCCATCTCGCGGCGGCTCGGCTCGGGGTACTCGACGCGCGGGTGGTAGACGGCGGAGAGCGTGCCGACGTACGAGTCTGCGATCGTGCGCAGGTCACGCAGCGTCAGGTCGCACTCGTCGAACTCGCCCTCCTCGACGCGCTCGCGGATCACGCCCTCGACGATCGCGCGGATGCGCTCGGCGCTGCGGTCGTTGCTCGCGCGCACCGCGGCCTCCGAGGCATCCGCGAGCATGACGAGCGCGGTCTCGCGGGACTGCGGCTTCGGGCCGGGGTAGCGGAACAGCTCGGCCGAGACGTCCGGGTTCGCCTCGGCGGCGCGGCGGTAGAAGAACGCCGCGATGCGCGTGCCGTGATGCTCAGGGATGAACCGCACGAGCGCCTCGGGCAGATGTTCGCGGTGCGCCAGCTCGACGCCTGCCGTGACGTGCTGCTGGATCACGCGCGTGCTCTGGAGCGGGTCAAGGCTGTCGTGCGGGCTGGCCTCCTCGCCGAGGTTCTCGACGAAGAACGGCGGCGCGATCAGCTTGCCGATGTCGTGGTAGTACGCCCCGACGCGCACGAGGAGCGCGTTCGCGCCGATGCGGTCCGCCGCACGCTCCGCGAGGTTGCCGACGAGGATCGAGTGCTGGAACGTGCCGGGTGCCTCGTCCTGGAGTCGTCGCAGCAACGGGTGCGCGAGCTGCGCCAGTTCCATCAGGTCCACGCGCGTGACGATGCGCAGCCGCCGCCGCACGAGGTGGAACGTGGCGACGGAGACGATGACCGTGAGCACCGCATTCGCCGCGACCGCGCCGCCGAGCCACAGCGCGTCCGCGCGCTGCGCGTCCGGGTCGAGCAACGCCAGCGAGGCCAGCGCAACACCCGAGGCCCCCGCACCGAAGATCCCCGCGAGCGCGTAGCGCTGGAGCTGCTCCGCGCGGCCCGCGACGAACACCGCCGCGATCGATCCGACGCCGGACGCAATGATCAGCCTCGCCGTCTCGACCTGCGCGACATCGCCCGCCGCGCCGAAGCCCGGCACGTACACCGATACGAACCCGGCGACGCCCGCGAGGATCATCGACAGCACCAGCGCGACGCCGACATCGAAGAACACGACGGCGAGGATCGGCGCGGCGGCGACCGGGATCGCATATGCGATGAAGTGGCGGTGCAGGTCGGGCAGCGCCACCGGCAGCGCGAACTTCAGCAGAGCCGTCGGGATCAGTAAGAGCGCACCGAGGACGACCATCCGCCGCGTGCTATCGAGGATCGCGTGCCGCATGACCGCGAGGTACGCCGGCAGCGTCGCGCCGGCGAGCAGCGCGAACAGCAGCGCCGAG
>CAIXBH010000219.1 GCA_903917615.1 uncultured Chloroflexota bacterium
CTGTCATGACCGGTGGTTCGGAAACGCGCTCCGCTGCCGATAGTTGAACCATCGCCTCGCATGTGAAGGCGTTCTGCCGATTTGTCCGCCGTCGTGGCGGTGTATCCGGAGCACTGATGCACCTGCGCCTCACCATCCAGACGAAGTTGTTCATGGGCTTCGGCGCCGTCTTCCTGCTTATCTTGGCCGGCTTCGTGGCGAACGAGTTCGCATCCCGCGCAGTCGCCACGCAAGTCGCCGCGCTCGACGATGTCCACATCCCGACGATTACGGCGGAGCGACAGGCGCTCACGGACCTGCTCCTCGCGGACAGCCGCGGTGCCTGGTACGTCCTCGCGACGGATCCGAAGCAAGGCGATGAGCTTCTTCGTTCCTACCGCGAGGCGGTCGCGCGCGTCGACAAGGGGCTCGATGTGATCCAGGGCGGCGTGGACACGGACAGCGAGCGCGCGCAGCTTGCGAAGTTCCGCGCGTTCTGGGCGGGCAAGGGCGGTTATCTCGCGGGGAACGAGGACGCGTTCGCGCTGAAGCAGAAGGGCAAGCTGGCCGAGGCGCGCGCCGCGTATATCGACGAGCCGTTCGACGCCGGTACGGGGGCGCTGGCTGCGCTTGTCGATGCCGAGCAGGCGCAGATTGACGAGATCGCGCCGGCGATCACCAAGCTCCAGCGCACCGCGACCCTCGTCTCGATCGCCACTACGGTCATCGCGATTGTCCTCGGCGCGGGCATCGCGTTCTGGCTGGCGCGTGGGATCTCCCGCGGCGTAGGCAAGATGCGAGCGGCCGCGCAGGGGATCGCGGTTGGCGACCTGCAGCAGGATGTCGCGGTGTCCAGCAACGACGAGATCGGTGACATGGCGCGCGCGTTCGATGAGATGACCACGTACCTCGCCGGCATGGCGACGGTCGCGGAGCAGATCGCGGATCGCAACCTCACGGCACGAGTCGCGCCGAAGTCGGAGCGCGATACCCTCGGCAATGCCTTCGTGACCATGATCGAGCAGCTGAACGACACGCTGTCGGACGCCGCGCGGTCGGCGAACGAGCTGTCTGAGGCGCGCGAGCAACTTGCGCAGGCCGCAGAGCAGTCGGCCCTCGCCGTGCAGGAGGTCGCGCGCGCCAGCCAGCAGGTGGCGGAGGGCACATCGCAGCAGGCGAACAGCGCGCAGCAGGTGAGCGAAGGCGTGCTCCAGCTCGGCGTCGCAATCGATCAGATTGTCCTCGACAGCCGGGAGCAGGCGCGCTCGGTCGATGAGGCCGCGGCGGTCGCGGGGCGCGTTGCGGCGGCCGCAGACGAACTCGCGAGCCGCGCACAGGCGGCGACGGAGGGCGCCCGCGGGGCAGCCGGCACCGCGAACGAAGGTGCTGCCCTCGTGCGCCGCACCGTGGACGGCATCGACCGCATCCGCGTGACCGTGGACGCAGCGGCGCAGGAGGTCGCGAACCTCGGTACGCGTTCGGAGGAGATCGGGCAGATCATCTCGGTCATCCAGGACATCGCTGCGCAGACGAACCTCCTCGCGCTGAACGCCGCGATCGAGGCCGCACGCGCGGGCGAACAGGGCCGCGGCTTCGCCGTGGTAGCCGACGAAGTGCGGCAACTCGCGCAGCGCGTGGCTGGTGCCACGCGGGAGATCGCCGCGCTCATCGACAGCGTCCAGCAGGGCGTGCAGAAGTCGGTGCGGGCGATGGAGGAAGGCTCGACGGAGGTCAGCAACGGTACGGCGGCCGCCTCGGAGGCAGGGGGGGCGCTCGAGCGCATCCTGACCGCGGCGAACACCGTCGCCGAGCAGATCGCCGCGATGGCCGACAGTTCGCAGGATCTGCGCACGTCCGGGTCCGAGATGGCCGACCTCGTGACGTCGATTCGCGACGTGGTGGACCGAAACTCGGCGGCAGCCGAGCAGATGCAGGTGAGCGTCCTGAGCGCCGGCGACCAGGCATCCTCGATTGCCGCGATCGCAGAGGAGAACAGCGCCGCGACGGAGGAGCTCTCGGCCAGCGCCGAGCAGATGACGGCTCAGGTCGAGGAGGTGACCGCCTCCACGCACGACCTCGGCACCCTGGCCGAGGGGCTGCGTGCCCAGGTCGCTGCGTTCAAGCTGCAGGGCGCGGATGCCGCTCCGGTCGTCGACCTCGCGGACCGCAGGACGCGTCGAGCGGCCTAGGCGGTGATTGCTGGTCGCGGGGCAGGGTCGGGCGATCC
>CAIXBH010000220.1 GCA_903917615.1 uncultured Chloroflexota bacterium
GGATTCGACCTGCCCGACGATCTTGCCGAACTGGTAGACGATGCCGACGTTGCCGTTGTCGATCTGCGTGTAGCTGGAGAACAGCACGGTCAGCACCAGGACGACCGAGAGCAGCGCCATGACGCCGATCCGGACGATATGGAAGGCGCGCCGCATCCGGTCGCCCACCGGCTCCCCGATCGAGCGGAACAGGAACGGCGTCCCGATAAGCGCCGCCACCAGCAGCGCGATGAACACGAGAGCGGCCATCAAATTCCTCCTCGGCTCAGCGCGTGTGGACGCGTCTGCGAAGCGCTGGCATCATAACGAGAGAACTCGTCCCGCCGCTCGGACCACACCCGGCCGAGACTCTGGGGACGAGACGAGGAGCCTCGAGTGGATTCACCGGCAGAAGATCGTTCCGTGCTGCGCTCGGTGCTGCGCGGCAAGATTCATCGCGCGCTCGTCACCGGCGCGGACCTCAACTACGAGGGCTCGATCACGCTCGACCCGGAGCTCATGGAGTTGTCGGGCATCGAGGAGTGGGAGCAGGTCGCCGTCCTGGACGTGACCAATGGGGCACGCCTGGAGACGTACGCGATCCGCGGCATCCCGGGCTCGGGCGAGGTGTGCATCAACGGCGCCGCCGCCCACCTCGTGCACCCGGGCGACCTGGTGATTATTCTCGCGTTCGAGTGGATTCGGTCGGAGCACGTCGCCGACCACACCCCTCGCATCGTGCGAGTGACGGCCGAGAATCGGCCGCTCGAGCCGACGGCCACGGAACAGTCGGGCCATGGCCCGATCCGCGGCTTCTAGGCACAATGACTCGATTTGAGTCTCGTTCTGAAAGGATGTCCACCCGTGTCGCTCAGTAGTCCAGCCCTCGGCGGAACGCTCGTCTCGATTCCGACGGCCGGCACGCTGAAGCGCGTGGCGTGGGCCGTCGCCCTCATCGTCGTCGGCGTCGGCGTCCTCGCCGCCACCGCGCAGATCCGCATCCCGTTGCCCGGCACGCCCGTGCCGATCACCGGCCAGACGCTTGGCGTGCTGCTGCTCGCTGCTGCGTATGGTTCGCGCCTCGCCCCGGCGAGCGTGATCGCCTACCTCGCGCTCGGTGCGGCCGGCGCGCCGATCTTCCAGGGCGGCACCTCCGGCATGGCCGTGCTGCACGGCGCGACCTCCGGCTACCTGCTCGGCTTCCTCGTCGCCTCGATCGTGGTCGGGAGGCTCGCCGAGATGGGCTGGGACCGCTCGCCGGTCATGACCGTCGCCGCGATGGTCATCGGCAACGTCGTCATCTACGCCTTCGGCGCGTTCGTGCTGTCGAGGTTCGTCGGCACCGGCAAGGTGTGGGCGCTCGGCATCGCCCCGTTCCTCATCGGCGATGCGATCAAGATCAGCAAGGTCGGCGACGGAAACGGCGTCAAGGGGCTGCTTGAAAAACGCGCCTTTGAGTTCCTCGAAAAACACCTGAACAAAAAGGAAGGCAGGACTCTGAAGGGCATGAAGGCCATGCAGACCA
>CAIXBH010000221.1 GCA_903917615.1 uncultured Chloroflexota bacterium
CCACCACGAGGATCGGGACGACGAGGATGATGATCCACGCGCCGAGGGCGAACTTGGCGATGCCGAACACGAGCGCCACCACACCGGTGGCGAGCGCGCCGAGGCCGTTGAACAGCGCGGTCCGCCGCCAGCCGGGACCACGTTCCGTGAACCAGTGGCGCACCATGCCCGCCTGGGAAAGCGTAAACGCCGTGTACACGCCAATCGCGTACAGCGGGATAAGCGCCTCGACGTTCCCGGCGAAGGCGACGACCAGCACGACCGAGATCGCCGCCAGCACCACGATCCCGTTGTTGAACGCCAGACGTTCACCCTGAAACGCGAACTGCCGCGGGAAGTAGCCGTCCTTCGCCAGGATCGATGCGACGCGCGGGAAGTCCGCGAAACTCGTCTGCGCCGCGATGATGAGGATGCCCATCGTGGAGAGCTGCAGCACGTAGTAGAGCGGGCCCATCCCGACGGTGGTGCGCGTCACCTGCGACAGCACCGATTCCGCCTCGGACGGAAGCGCACCGAGGCGAAGGGCGAGGTACGCGATACCGACCAGCATCGTGCCGAGCAGCAGCGACATCATGAGCATCGTCTGCTGGGCGTTCTTCCACTCCGGCGGGCGGAATGCTGGGACCCCGTTCGCGACGGCTTCGGTACCGGTCAGGGCCGAACCACCGTCCGCGAATGCGCGCATGACGAGCAGCACGCCGAGCGCCTCGACCGGCACGTGCGCGGGCTCCACACCGGTCACCTGAAGCTGCTGACCGAGCGCGAGCCGTACGAGACCGATCGCGATCGTGAGCATGGTGCTGCCCAGGAAGATGTAGGTGGGGAGCGCGAACACGGCGCCGCTCTCGCGCAGACCGCGGAGGTTTACCGCCATCACGATGAGAATCGAGATGACGATGAGTTCGACGCGGAAGCCGTGAATGATCGGGAACGCCGAGGCGAGCGCGAACACGCCGGCCGACACGCTGACCGCCACGGTCATGACGTAGTCCGTCAGGAGCGCCGCTGCGGCGGTGAGGCCGGGCAGCACCCCCAGGTTCGCGTGGGCGACGATGTAACTGCCGCCGCCGCCCGGGTACGCCTTGATGGTCTGGCGGTAGGACACCGTGATGAGGGTGAGCACGACGAGGATGATGCCCATGATCGGCATCAGCCAGACGAACGCCGCAGTGCCCGCGGCAAGCAGCGTGTACAGCACTGCCTCGGGGCCGTATGCCACCGAGGACATGGCGTCCGATGAAAAGACCGGGAGCGCGAGCCAGCCGGGCAGGCGCTCACCGAGTTCCTCTGAGGAGGGGAGCGCCCGTCCGAAGAGCACGCGCCTCGCCTTCGCGAGGACGCGCTCGACGCGGCCCGTGGGCTCGTCGGGGCGCGCCTCGAAGACGTTCGCGCGGACGTATCGGAAGAAGGGGGAGTATGGCCGGCGGGCGCGCACACGGCGGTCACCCAGCCTCTGGCCCCTCAGCGGCTGCTCGGGGGAGTTCTGCGGATCGTGCATCGGTGGAGTCCCCTACGCGCTCTTCGGAGCGCCCGGCCGCGAAGCGATGGAATCGAACGGACGCACGCAGGAACTCCGAGCCGCCGATCCTCTTCAGAGTACCGGCGCGTCGTGTCCGCATCGAACACATTGCTCCACCTCCATCGTGGGGCCACCCGCTCAACACGCGCTCAACAAACGGCACCACGATCGTGATACCGGTGGACGAGACGCGGCCCGTACACGGCCCGCAGGAGCGAGGGCGCACAACACGTGGGGGGATGACGAATGGAATGGAAGTCGCGCGGGGCGCCCCATCGAGATCGGGGAGCGCGGAGCAGCCAAGCCCGGGCCGGCGGCAGGCCTAGCGGCGCGGGGCAGACGAGCGGACCACGTTCCGCTCTCGCCGCCCGACAGAGAGGGGCGTGAACCGCATCGAGAGGCCGGTTCCAGCTCCGACCGCCGCGACGCTGACACCGAGGCGCACGGCCAGCGCCTCGGCGGCACGCGTGCACGCCAGCACTTCCGCCGCCTCGGTAGCGCCGGTGCTCACGGACACCGAAGTGACGGTACCGTCCGTGCAGTTGGCGACCATCCGGGCGGCCGCTTCGAGTGCCATGTCGATGCCGGTGAGGATCATGTGCCGGGTTCCTTGGGCGCTTCTCCATCCTCCGCACGTTCGCTCAACGCGCCCTCAACGAACCGCAGCGCGGCGCAATTTCAGAGCAACGTTTCGCGGGATCGGAGCCTCGGGGGAGCCGACGAGGCCTCACTCGGGCGCACACCGCGCGTAACGGGATGTGGCTCGCGTAGGCTGAACTGGGTAGCCCAATTACCGGGAGAAGCGAGCACACGATGGTCGGGACGAGCACGCGAGCCTACGAGGGCGGACGCCTCTACGCCGAGGGCTTCCCGATGGGCGAGGTCTCCGAGCACCTCGCGAGGCCGGAGGCCTTCGTCTGGGTGGATCTGCTGGATCCGACGAAAGAGGAGCTCGACGCCCTCGCCGGCGAGCTGGGCCTCCACGAGCTGGCGGTCGAGGACGCGCTCGGGCCGCACCAGCGACCCAAGCTGGACCACTACGACACCCACCTCTTCCTGGCATCCCATGCTGTGCGCCTGCCGGACGCTCAGGGCGACCTCGCCGACACGGAGGTCGATGCATTCATCCACGAGCGATACCTGATCACGGTGCGCAAGGACGCGGGGTTCTCGATGGATGCGGTGCTGCAGCGATGGGATCGGTCACCCGACCTGCGTGGGAAGGGCGTCGGCTTCCTCCTCTACTGCCTCCTCGATGTCATCGTGGACGGCTACTTCGACGTCGTGCAGGCGTTCGACGAGTTCTACGACGAGGTGAGCGAGGGGATCTTCGCGGACAATCCCCTCGAACCTGCCGAGCAGCGCCGCTGGTTCGAGATGCGGCAGGCGCTGGTGCGCTTCCATCGCCTGGTGGTGCCGACGCGCGAAACCGTGAGCGCGCTCATGCGCCGGGAGCACAGCGTCGTCCCCGAAGACCTGTTCCCGTACTTCCAGGATGTCTACGACCACGTGCTGCGGGTGAGCGAATCGTCGGAAGCGCTGCGCGACCTCGTCAGCTCAATCGTCGAAGCGAACCTCAGCCTGCGCGACTACCGGCAGAACCAGATCATGAAGCAGGTCACGAGCTGGGCTGCGATCATTGCGGTACCGACGCTGATCACCGGTTTCTACGGGATGAACGTGCCATACCCGGGCTTCGGGGAGGCCTGGGGCGCGTGGTTCTCGGGCGGGCTCACGATCGGCCTGTCTGCGGCGCTCTACGTCGTGTTCCGACGCAAGAGCTGGCTCTAGGCGCGTCGCGACGGCGCAACCGAGCGCCCGCTTGAGGCCATGAACGCGGCGAACGCCGTGGTGAGTGGGACGGCGGCCACGATGCCGATGCTCCCCGCCAGCGTGCGGACGACCTCGGTCGCCAGGAACTCCCGGTTCACAAGCGTGCCGATGCCCTCGCTCTGGCTTGCGAGGATCACGAGCAATGGCAGCGCGGCGCCCGCATAGGCGAGCACCAGCGTGTTCACGATCGACGCGATGTGATCCCGCCCGACGCGCATGCCGCGGAGATAGAGGTCGCGACCGGAGAGGGACGGGTTCGCCTCGCGCAGCTCGAAGACGGTCGAGGACTGTGTCATCGTGACATCGTCCAGCGCACCGAGGGCCCCGATCAGGATGCCAGCGAGTAACAGCCCGCGCGCATCGATCCGACCGCCGAAGAGCGTGAAGACCGTCGCCGCCGTGTCCTCGCCCACGCCGTTGAACTTCGCGACGGCGATCGCGATCTGAGAGAGCACCACGATGGCGACGAGCGCGAGCGCCGTACCGCCGACCGCTGCCGCGCTCTTGCGATCCGCACCATGCGCGAGCACCAGCGTGGACGCCATGATCCCGATCCCGCCGACCAGCGACACGAACAGCGGGCTCTGTCCCGCGAGGATCCCGGGCACCACGAACCGCATCAGCACCAGGTACGTCACGCCCAGACTCAGCAGCGCGCGGAACCCGAAACCTCGGCCGACACCCAGCACGAGCACGACGAACAGGATCCCCAGCGCCAGCATCACGCCGCTGCGCGTGTGGTCCACGATGTAGTACCGAGGCGAGCCGTCCGGCCCCTGCGTCGATTGCAGCAGCACGTTGTTCCCCGGCTCCGGCTGCACGAGCTGCACCGCGCCCGGCGTGCGCGCATCCTCCACCGTCACGAGTCGATCCCCCACCGCGACCTGCAGGTCGCGGGTGACGGTGGCGCCGGCATCGGTCTGTTCAGTGCGCGTCGCGAGGACGCGCATGACCTCGCCCTCCACCGTCGGCGCCTGATCCGCGCGCACAGGCACTCGGAATCCGCGCGGCGCGATACCGACGAGCGCCACGATCACAACACCGACCACGGCGATCGCAATCAAATCGGCGCGCAGCAAAGATCCGAATCGGAGTGTCATAACGAGCTCGCGTTCACCGCGGCGGGGCGGGGTCGATGGTAAGGGGCCTCGGACTCGGGCGCTGCTTGCGATGCTGCGACCGCGCGGACTATGGTGCGCTCAACGGCACGGGTGCCGCGAAGCCGGTGAGAATCCGGCGCTGTCCCGCAACTGTGGTCCGCCCTCGACATCCTCGAGCGGCGGCAAGCCAGGTCGCCGACCCCGCTGTCACCCAACAATGCGCACCCCGAGGAGGGTCGAGATGGCGTTCGCAGCTTCCACGATTTCCGCACCCCGCACCATTGCCTCGCCGCTGCCGCTGCGCGCAGTGTTGCCGTGGGCGATCCTCGCCGTCGCGCTCGCCGCGCTGACGCTGTACTTCGTCGGTGTCGAGCAGGGCGCGACCTCGGTGTTCTCCGGCGCGTTCATGCACGAGCTCGTGCACGACGGCCGCCACCTGCTCGGCTTCCCCTGCCACTAGACCATTCGACGTCGGCGGCCTCACCGGCCCATTCCACAGCACGAGATAGGTGCCTCGCATGGTCATGCGTGACCTCCTTGTCCGCGGCCTGATCGCCGGGCTGCTCTCGGCCGCGCTCTCGGTCGGCTTCGCCGAGGTCGTCGGCGAGCCGCAGATCGAACGCGCAATCGCGTTCGAGGAGCAGGCGCACGGCGACCATGGGACTGCCGGGATCCCGGGCCTACCCACCGTGGGATCGCCTGCGGCGCAGGAGCCCCCGGTGGTCAGTCGAAGCATCCAGCGGACGCTCGGCCTCGCGATCGCCGTCGGCGTGATCGGCCTCGCGTTCGGCGGGGTGTTCGCCATCGCCTTCGCGGTGGC
>CAIXBH010000222.1 GCA_903917615.1 uncultured Chloroflexota bacterium
TGCCCCCGCCGGCGGCGGTGCCGGCGGGTGTCGAGGAGGCAGCGGTGGTTGAGATGACGGCAGCGGACCCGACGAGCGCCACGCTCACCTTCGATGACCTCAACGTCCTCTCCACGGGCGGCGTCGACATCTTCATGTACGACGCGGCCGAGGCGCCGAACCCGCCCCCGTACTACATCACCATCGACGGCAAGCGCTTTGCGTTCACCGGCCTGACCTACCTCGAGCACGGACACGGCGCGGTGTTGCCGCGCTGGGTGCGCGAGGAGGAGGCCGCGGGGCACCTTGCCATGGTCGTGCGCCGCAACGAGCGCCTCATGGCATACGTCTACGACCCGGCGGCCGCCGATGACGAGGGTGGCGACGACGACGAGTAACGCGCCGGCAGCGGCCGCCGTCGTCCCGCCGCTCTACACGCGGTCGTTCCTGCTCTCCGTCCTCGCGTCGCACGCGTTCTTCATCTCGTACAACATGTCGATCGCGTCCGTCCCCGGATCGCTGATCGGTCAGCCCGCGTGGGTCATCGGCCTCGTCGTCGGGGCGCTCGGCGTCACCGGGATGCTGATGCGCCCGATCGTCGGCGTGCTGCTCGATGGCGGGAACCGCATGCGCTGGGTGCGCATCGGCGCGCTCGGATCAGGCGTCGCCTTCGTCGGGTACTCGCTTGGCCTCGGGCCCTGGGCGATGCTCGGCTTCCGACTCATCCACGGCATCGCGACGGCGTGCTTCACGGTGTCGATGCTCGCCGTCGTCAGCGGCGCGCTCCCTCCGCTGCGTCGAGGCATGGGCGTGGGGTTCTATCAGACCTCGGGCGCGGCGGCGCAGCTCTACTCCGCGCCGCTCGCGATCTGGCTGGTGCAGGCCTTCTCCTTCGAGGTGTCGTTCCTCTTCTCTGCCGCGATGACCGTGATCGCGCTGGTGGCAGGGACGCTCGCCGGTGACCCGAAGCCGCCGCCGCCCGCGCAGAAGAGCGGGGGCTGGATGTCGCGCGGCTGGGTCTCGCCCTCGGCGCTGAAGCCGGCCCTCGTGTTCCTCTCGGTCACGGCGCCGTGGGGCGCGGTCACCGCGTTCCTACTGGTGTTCGCGAGCGACCGTCACATCGAGAACGCCGGGTTCTTCTACACCGTCGTTGCGTTCTCGCAGGTGGCCGCACGTCTCGGCGTCGGCTGGCTGGCGGACAAGCTGAGCCCCGCGAAGGCCGTGACGCCCGCGCTCATCTGCGCGTGCATCGGCCTGCTGGTGCTCGCGTCGGCGCATGACACGCGCACGATGATGATCGCGGGACTGCTCTACGGCCTCGGCCTCGCGTCCACGCAGACCTCGATCATGACGATCGTCGTCGACCGAACGCACCCATCGGTCCTCGGGTCTGCGGCGGCGACGTACACCATGGCGTGGGACGTCGGCCTCGTGCTCGGCGGCGTGCTGTTCGGCTTCGTCGTGAACGCGACGTCGCCCGCGACGACGTTCGCGATCCTCGCGATCTTCCCCGCCATCGGCACAGTGTTCTTCCTCGCGCAGGTCGCCTTCGCCCGCCCGAAGGCCCCCGCGCTCGACGGCGTCGAGGCGACTCCGGCGGCGTAGCCGCAGCCCCGCCCCGCAGAAGCCCTCATCCCCCGCCTTCTCCCATGAATGGGCGAAGGAGCTCGAGCCTCTGACCCCCTCGCCTGCGGAGCGGGAGAGGGTGAGGGTGAGGGTCGCTCTGCAGACTGCGTCACCGCTGTCGGCTCGTACGCCCTGCAACCCTCACCCCCGCCTCCGGTCTCATTGATTGGAGAGCGAGCGTGGGAGCCCCGCGCGGGCGCTTCGCAGGAGAAGGGGGCCTGAGCGGCCGCCCTCGTGCGCAACTTCGCGCAAGGCAGAACCCTCACCTCTCATCCTCTCCCA
>CAIXBH010000223.1 GCA_903917615.1 uncultured Chloroflexota bacterium
CGCCTTCACGCGCTGCCACGCCTCCTCGACCGCGTTCGCGCCGCCCGACTCCGACAGCACCTCGACGCGGTAGAGGCCGCCGAGTCGCTCCAGGAAGCGCTCCGGGAGCGCCTCCACGTGCACGACGCGGTGGATCGGCAGGATCACCAGGCCGGGGTCGTCCTCGGGGATGAGGCCGATGAGCGCGAAGTTCTCCGGTTCGTTGCCCGTCCAGCGCTTGCCGGCCTTCGCCGCGGCCTCGTCGCGGTAGTCGAGCGCGGTGTGCGTGCGGTGGTGCCCGTCGAGGATGGTGATGCTGGTCGCGCCGACCACGCCGGCGATCGCGTCGATGCGTGCGCGGTCGGCGACCACCCACACGCGGTGGCGGTCGCCGAGCCGGTCGGTCGCCTCGAAGTCGGGCTCACCCTGCGCGGCCGCGCTGAGGATGTCGCGCACGGTGTGCGCGGGGTCCTCGAACGCCGCGAAGATCGGGCTGACGTTCATGTTGGTCGCGCGCTGAAGGCGGAGGCGCTCCTCGCGCGGGCCCGTCAGGGTCGCCTCGTGCGGGCGGACGAGGCCCTCCTCAGGCCGGTGCAGGCGGGTGCGCGCGAAGACGCAGCGGCGGCTCACCCAGTGCCCCTCGATCTTCGCGCGCTGCTCGTACACGTAGAGCGCGGGGCGCGCGTCGCGGACCAGCGCGCCCTCCTTCAGCCAGCGGTCGACGCTCGCCGCGGCGTTCGCGAAGCGCTGCTCGCCGCCGCTCGGGTTCTCCAGGTGCGCCGCGTTGTACGGCGACCGCGCGTGCAGGGAGGCGACGTCGTCCGCGCCCACCACGTCGTACGGCGGGGCGATCACGTCGTCCGGGTTCACCTTCGTGGGGTCGTAGCGCAGCGCGCGGAACGGGCGGATCTCGACCATCGAGCGGACTCCTTCTGGCAGGGATGGGCACTGCTGGCTGCCTTTGACGCCCCCTCGGGGCGTCCGTAGAGTGACCGCCATCCCACGGACACCCTCGAGCCGATCGCTCACGATCTGACAGGCTACAGATGCCGGGCTATTGCGTCTTTTGCGAGATTATCGCCGGCCGGGAGCGGGCGGACATCCTCTACCAGGATGACGAGGCGATCGTGTTCCGCAACCGCCTCCGCTGGGTGCCCGTGATGCTCCTCGCCGCGCCGAAGGTCCACAAGACCCAGCAGGAGCTCTGGCAGGACATGGGCGCCGTCGGCCGCGCCGCGATCAAGGTCGCCGAGGAGCAGTGCCCCGGCGGCTACCGCCTGCTCTCGAACTTTGGCTACGACGGCATGCAGTCGCAGGACCACGCGCACGTGCACATCCTCGGCGGTGTCTTCCTCGGCGAGTACGCGTAAGGGCCGCGAGCCCTCGCGCCCGAGTCGCGGAGCACCTACAGGCTCTTGAAGCTGTGCGATGGCTCCCGTTGGCGCTTCTCGCCGACGACGGGGCGGAGTTCCTCGGCGAGGGCCATCGGGTCGCCTGCGCCGTCGTCGTGTACGTGTCCGCAGACCACGCACGTCGCGAATGTTCCGTAGGAGTCGGTCTCGACGATCACGAAACTCCCACAGCGCGGGCACGTGTTCGATTGAATTCGATCTGGCATCTCGCACGCTCTCCCGTTCCGACGGTGGATCTAGCGTCGATGTTTGTACTGACGCTGTGACGCCAGCGTGACCGATGCCGAAGTTCTGGCGCCGTCACAGTGAGGGGGGACGGACTGTTCGAGTGAGGCGGGCGAATCGCCGTGACGCGATCGGCCGGACTCCTCGCGCGGTTCCAACACATGTTCATGTCGTTGCGCAAAGTAGTGTGGAACATTCGCGGTCACGACTGAACCTTCACCAGCGCTCAACCAAAATCCACGTCAAGCGTTCGTCAGACGTGCGGGTTTTGCGACGGCCCCCCTGATACGGTTTGAGCACGGGGGGAATCCGCACGGCACTGCAGCCACCCCGGTACCCACCCATGCGAGCTCGATCTCAAACGCAGCATGCGTTCGCGACTTCGCGCACCCATTTTCGGGAGACAACCACTATGCGGAGACTGCTCACGGCGCTCGGAACCGCCTCGATCGCGGCGGCGCTGTTCCTCGTTGCGGCGACGATGGCGCACACCGACAGTGCCTACGCCTGGACCAACACGTTGACGGTCGTCAAGATCGTGTCTGGCGGAACCGCGCAGGCGTCCGACTTCCAGATCCACGTGAAGCAGGGCGGCGTCGAGGTGGCTGGTAGCCCGAAGACGGCGTCGACCGGTGGCGTCTCGTTCAGCCTCGAGGCCGGCACCTACACGGTCAGCGAGACCGGCGGCCCCGGTGGGTACGCTGCCGCGTTCGCCGGTGTCTGCAATGGGTCGAGCACGGTGGTGATCGTCCTCGACGAATCGCACACCTGCACGATCACGAACGCAACGGGAGCGGTGGCGTCGCCGACGCCATCGGGAACGCCTGTCGTGTCATCGGTCGGCACCCCGACGCCGACTCCGACGGCAACCACGACCCCGACGGCAACCGCAACTCCGTCGGCAACCGCAACTCCGTCGGCAACCGCGACTCCGTCGGCAACCGCGACTCCGACCGCAACCGCGACTCCGACGGCGACCGCAACCCCGGTCGCCACGCCGACCTCGACGCCGATCGCGGTCACGAACGTCGTGACGCCCCCGGCCACGGGAACGCCGTCACCGACGCCCCCATCGGCGGTGACCCCACCCTCGACGCCGAATGACGGGCAATCCACCTCGCCGCCGCCGGAGGGAACGTCGAGCGGGACCGCGCTTCCGACGACGCCCTCCGTGGGTTCGGCCCCGAGCGTGACTCCGACTGCGCTGAGCGACCCGAATGCCTTCCCGTTCGCGCTCACGCTGTCCGAGCCGGCGCCGCGTCCGGCGAACACTGGCAACGCCGGGCTGCCCGAAGATCGTCGATCGTCGCCGGTCGGGCCTGTGCTCCTCGCGCTGGTCGCCCTTGCGGTTGTGGCCAGCGCCTGCGCAGTCGGGCGGGGCCGAGCCTAGCCGCTGGCGAGCGGAATCGGGGTCGGCGGCGAAGCCGTTGCCCTTCGGAGCGTCCACGACCGGCCGGCGCGCAGCCGAGTCCCGTCGGGACGCTCCGCGGGAACTCGTACGCAGATGCCCTGGGTCGTGCGCCACAGCACGCGTCGGTGACGGTGCGAGGGGCACACTCCGAACTGGCGGACGGACGTGAGCATCGCCGACGAGCGACGGGGCGCGCGGTGCCGTGCGCCGATATCACCCGGCGAGCGGCCACGAGATCCGGTCGGCATCGTCCGTGTCGGCCGCCCGCACGAACAGTGACAGGATTGGACATGCCTCTCCACGTGGTGCACCGCAAGGCGAGCCAGGTTCCTCCTCCCGCCGCCGGCAAGATCAATCAGGACCTCGAACTGCTGAAGTCGGCGATCGCGAGGCTCACCGCCGACACCGTCCTCGAGGTCGAGGCAGGGAGCGCGCAGGCCGTGCGCAGCGTGAAGGGCCTCCTCACGCGCGCCGGCCACCAGGTAGGCGTCGAGGTGTCCCACTGGCATGTGGGGACCAAGGTCTTCGCCCGTCACAAGGCACCCGCGCCGCGCGCACGGGCCCAGGCGAAGCCCGCGACTGCGCGAGCGCCGAAGCCCGCCGCAGCCGCGAAGCCAGCACGCAAAGCCACTCGAACGCGCAAGACTGGGAAGTAGATCTGGGGCGCCTGATCGCTCGTCTCGTTCCGGGCGACGGCCCGTCGAGGCGGCGCCGAGGGAGGTCGCATGCCTGACAACGACAACATCCCGGCGTCGCTGACGCTCGCAGCAGGTCTGAGTTGGCGGTTCCTCGCGGTCGCGGCTGCCGTCTCCGTCATCGCCCTCGGCATCGCGAAACTCGCGATCATCGTGCTGCCGCTCTCGGCGGCGTCGCTGCTCGCAACCCAGCTCATGCCACCAATTCGTTGGCTGAAGGCGCACGGCTGGCCGAACGCCGTCGCGGCCATCGTGGTGCTCGTGACGAGTCTCGTCGTGTTGGCAACGATCGGCGCTGCGCTCGTGCCCGCAGTGATCGCTCAACGCCCTCAGTTCATGACGGGGCTGCAATCCGTCGTGGCGACGGTCTCCGACTGGCTCGCGACCGGGCAGTTCGGGTTGCCGAAGGACGTGGTGCAGCGTTCGCTCGACCAGATCGGCGGGCAGGTGGGGACGAACGCGGGCCTCATCCTGACGAGTGTGTTCGTCGGCGCCAACGGCCTGCTGCAGGTCGTCTTTGGCGCGTTCCTGACGCTGTTCCTGCTCTTCTTCTTCCTGATCGGCGGGGACGCCATCTGGGAGTGGACCGTGCAGCTGTTCCCGGACCGCAACGAGCAGACCGTGCGCGGTGCCGGAGCACGCGCCTGGAAGGCGCTCGCGGGATACGTCCGAGGGGTGGCGATGGTCGGCCTCACGGAGGGCGTCATTCTGGGGCTGGTGCTCTGGATCGCCGGCGTGCCGGTGGCGTTGCCGCTGGCGGTCCTGGTGTTCGTCGGGGCGGCGATCCCGATCGCCGGCCTGGGCTCCGCGGGGGTGCTCGCGGCACTCATCACGCTGGTGACGAACGGCCCGGGTGCTGGGCTCATCGTCCTCGCCATCGTCCTGGCAGTCGGGCAGCTTGAAGGGCCGGTCATCCGCCCGCTGTTCGTTGGTCACGCCGTCTCGCTGCACCCGATTGCGGTGCTGCTCACGGTTGCGGCCGGTGCGGTCGTGTGGGGCGTCGCGGGCGCGTTCCTCGCGCTTCCGCTGACGATGCTCGTGGTCGCCGTTGCCGCCGAGTTGCACGGCGAGGCCCCGTCCGCCGCCTAGCGGCATCGGTTCCGCGCGCACCGCTCTCGCTCTCGGGAGGGGCGCACGCCGGACGAGACTGCGCCGGTGGAGGCCGCGCATCCCATCACGCATCCGTGACGGTGCAGGCAGGACAGTCGCATCGTCGGCGGGCACCCGCGGCCGTTCGCCCCTGGGGCCTGCGGCGCGGGAATCAGTGCCTCGCTCGATGTGGTGAAGGAGCTTCCGATGGGCCTACTGGTCGTGCTGCTGCTGCTCGCACTGGTCTTCGGGGTGGGGACGATCCTCCACCTCGCGATCAACGTGCTGATCATCCTGCTGCTTGCGTCGCTCGTGCTTGGGCTGCTCGGCTGGGCCGGGCTGCGCCGCCGGTCGTCCTGAGGTCCGCGGGCTTCCGGAGGTACGACGCGCGGCGGGGCTACCGCTGCCGCGCTGCCGACTCGCGTTCGAGGGCGCTCTGCAGGAACTGGCGCCCGTAGCGCGCGTCGCGCAGCGGCGTCCAGCGCGCGGGGCCCACGCTCATCGGGAACACGAGGGCGACATCGCCCGGCTCGAGGGCGGCCTCGATGGCATCGCGGATGACGTCGGCGCTCGCCTCGGACTCCACGAGCCAGCAGGCGTCCGGGAACGGCCACGAGGCGACCGCGATGGACTGCACCGCGCCCGACAGGGTGGGGTAGTCGGCGGCAGGCCGCCCGAGGCGGCAGAAGAGCCCGTACAGCATCCACGCACTCCCGTCGTCCGGCTGCCCTGGGGAGAACAGCGGCCCAACGTCAGGCGACGCGTTATCGGTGAAGCCTACGGGTCGAGGATCCCGGCGTCAAGGGATCTGATCAATCGACAGATCAATTGTTCTGGCGGTTCGAGTCGTGCCGGTTCCTCTCCCATTCATGGGAGAGGTTAGGTGAGGGCTCCCGGTTCCCCGCGTTACCGCGACCGCCAGTCCGCCATCGCCGCGTCCTGCAACTTGAACAGCCGCTCGATGCCGTCCGCAGCGAGGTCCACCAGCGACGTCAGCTCCTGCCGCGTGAACGCTTCGTGCTCCGCTGTCCCCTGCACCTCAACGAGCTGCCCCGTCGAGAGCATTACCACGTTGCAGTCGACGCCCGCCGTGGAGTCCTCGGAGTAGTCGAGGTCGAGGAGCGGCGTGTGGTCGATCATGCCGACCGAGATCGCCGCGACGTGCGACTTCAGGGGTGACGTCGGCAGCCCGCCCGCGGTCTGCATCCACTCGATCGCCATCGCGAGCGCGACCCACGCCCCCGTGATCGAGGCGGTGCGCGTGCCGCCGTCGGCCTGGA
>CAIXBH010000224.1 GCA_903917615.1 uncultured Chloroflexota bacterium
GCTGCGCGCCGGCGGCAGCGCAGTCATCGCCTGCTCTTCGACAGCGGGGACGCGACTACTCGAGGGTGTGCGCCTGCCCCGCGGACTGAACGCTGCACGCTACCGACACCGCGGCACGACCGTTCTCACGGTCACGAGAAGCTCCGAGGACGGCTAGCGGGAGCGCGACCGCGGCGATCCGATGGCGAGCATCACGGTGCCCCAGCCGAATGCCGAGATCTCGGCCAGGATCAGATAGGGCCAGGGCGACAGGCCGGTGAAGAACCAGAAGACGACCGCCACGGCGGCACCCAGCGCCGTCATCAGCGCCGCCGCGATCAGGAACTCCTCGAGCAGGGCGGGGATGTGTCGCACCATGCTTCGAGGTTAGCGCTGCGTCAGGGCAGCGGGTGCACGCTACTCGTAGTGCAGGGCCTCGATCGGACGCAGGCGGGCGGCACGGGTTGCCGGGTAGAAGCCGAAGAAGACGCCGATGCCGACCGAGACACCGACGGAGAGCAGGATCGCGTCCAGCGTCAGCACCGCGTGAATCGTCTGCCCGACGATGCTGCGGCCGTTCACCAGTAGCGAGATGCCACAGCCGGCGACCGCGCCGATCAGTCCGCCGAGGCAGCAGACCAGCACCGCCTCGACGAGGAACTGCACCATGATGTCGCGGCGCCGTGCGCCCACGGCGCGACGAATCCCGATCTCGCGCGTCCGCTCGAAGACGGACACGAGCATCGTGTTCATGATCCCGATGCCGCCGACGACGAGGGAGATGCCGGCGATGCTGCCGAGCAGGAACGACTGGGCCTGCGCGACGCCGGCGGCCGCCGCGAGGGTGTCGGCCTGACTCTGCACGAGGAAGTCGTCGTCGGTGACGTTGTGACGGTCGCGCAGGATCGTGCCGATGCCGGTCGTTGCAGCGGCCATCTGCGAGGTATCCGTCGCGGCGACATCGATCTGGTCGACGAAGTCTCCGCTGCCGGTCGGGCCGCGGAACCGCGCCAGCACCTTGTTCGAGGTGGTGATCGGCAGCAGCACGCGGTCATCGAGGTTGCCGAGGGCGGTGCCCCCCTGGCTGGCCATCACGCCGACGATCGTGAACAGCGTGCCGGTCCGGCCCACGCTGACACGCACCTGCTGGCCGACGGCCTCGGTACCCCCGAAGAGCGTGTTGGCGACGTTCGCACCGAGGACGAGCACCGCGGCATTCGTCCTCACTTGATCCGCGGTGAAGAAGTCACCGGCCGCGAGCGGCGTGTTGCGCACGAGCGGGTACACGTCGTCCGTGGCGATCGCCCGCGTCGCGACGTTGCCACCCCCCGGTACGACCATCTGCACGCCCGTGTTGCTCTCGACCGTCACGTTCGCCACCCCGGGTATCGAGCCGGCTGCGAGCGCCTGTGCGTCCTGGTAGGTGAGCGTCGGTCGGGATCCAGCGGCCGCGCGGACCACCGTGCCGGTCGTCGGCGCCTGCGGACGAATGGTGAGCAGGTTGGTGCCCAGCGAGAGGATGTTCTTGGTGACGTCCTCCTGGCTGCCTCGGCCAACCGCGAGCAGCGTGATCACGGCGGCCACGCCGATGATCAGGCCGAGCATCGCCAGCGTGGTGCGCAAGAGATGCGCCGTGAGCGCATCGACCGCGACACGGAGGCTGTCGAAGATCGACACCGCTAGGCCTCGCTCTCCACGTCGTCACCCAGCGGAGGGAGTTGCGGTCGCAGGCGGTGCTCGACGGGCCCATCCGAGATCACGTGGCCGTCGCCAACCTGGATGATGCGTTTCGCGGACTGTGCGACGTCGGGCTCGTGCGTGACCATCAGGATGGTCACGCCGTATTCCTCGTTCAGCTGCTGGAGCAGCGCGAGGATCTCGCCCGTCACGCGGCTGTCGAGGTTGCCCGTCGGTTCGTCGGCGACGAGCACGCTGGGGTTCGCGACGAGCGCGCGCGCGATCGCGACGCGCTGCTGCTGGCCGCCGGACATCTCCGTGGGCCGGTGGTGCAGGCGCGAGCCGAGGCCCACGCGCGTGAGCGCCTCAATGGCACGCGCCTCGCGCTGCGCGCCGTGCTGGTAGATCAGGGGCACCATCACCTGCTCCACGGCGCGCATCCGTGGGAGGAGGTTGTAGTTCTGGAAGATGAAGCCCAGGGTCCGACTGCGCACGTCGGAGAGTTCATCGTCGGTCATCGACGAGACGTCCATGCCCGCAAGCTCGTAGGTGCCGCTGGTCGGCTGATCGAGGCACCCGATGATGCTCATCAGCGTCGACTTGCCCGAGCCCGACGCGCCCATGATTGCGACGAATTCACCCTCGCGGACCTCCAACGAGATCCCATCGAGCGCGTACACCGTGTCCTCGCCGAGCTCGTAGACCTTGCTCACGTCGGTGACGCGGACAATGACGTCGTCGTCCATCACGTCCCCCTAGCCGCCCGGCTGGAAGCCGGCCGGCGGGCCTCCGGCCGGCGGTCCCCCGGCCGGCGCACCGCTGGCACCGCTCACCCCGCTCGCACCCGAGGCGCCCGTGGCTGACGTCACGGCGCCAGTGCTCGGGACGACGACCTGGTCGCCTTCGTTGAGCCCGCTCGTGATCTCCGTGTAGGTCGTGTCGCTCGCGCCGGTGGTCACCGTGCGCGATTCCTGCTGGCCGTTCACGACCACGGTGACCACCGAGTTCCGTCCGGAGCGCTTGACCGCGCGCGACGGCACGGTCAGCACGTTGTCGTGGCGCTGGATCTCGACCGTCGCCGTGCCGGTCATCCCGGAGCGGAGGACGATCGCCTGGGCCGCGGTTGCGCCTCGTGCGCCGGTGCCCCCCGCCGGCCCGCTCGCTCCGGAAGGCCCGGTGCCCGTTGGGCGCGGTCCGGTCGGGCCACTCGCGCCGGTTCCTGGTGCTCGGGCGCCCGTACCTCCCGCGCCGGTGCC
>CAIXBH010000225.1 GCA_903917615.1 uncultured Chloroflexota bacterium
CCCCCCCCCCCCCACCCCAAACCCCCACCATGCCGTAGATGCCGGAGGTCAGCTGCAGCAGGTTGGGCTGCCCCAGCGCGTCGTTGACGATGCTCGCGGTGACGCCGAGGCTCGCGCCGTTGATCTGCGAGATCACGTCGTTCAACGACTCGAGGTCGGTGCCGGTCGTGGTGGTGCTGACGTTGGCGCCGCCGCCATCCAGGATGTGCATCGCCTGGAAGAAGTTGCCGCCATCGGTGTCGGAGATCGTCATCGAGGTCGGACCGGTGTCGTTCGCGGTCAGCGTGAACGTACGCGTCGTCGAATCGAAACTCGCGGTCGCGCCGACATTGGCAGAGTTGATGCGGCCGATGATGTCGCTCAGCGAGTCGTTCGCGATGTCGATCGCGATCGTGTGTCCGTTGATGATGATCGAGCCGTTGTCGACCGGCGTGTCGAGGTTCTCGGCGTTGAGCTTGGTGCTCGGCGAGACGGTCGCGGCGATCGCGGTATTGCTGGTGTACGCGGTCGAGGTCGCCGCCGGGATCGTGAACGTGTGCCCGTTGATCGAAAAGGTGCCGGCGACGAACGTCGCGCCAAACCCGGCCTTGTCGAGCGACGCGCTGGCGTCCACCGGCATGCCGAGTGCGGACGGACTGGTGACGTTCGTGGAGGTCGCCTTCGAGACCGCCTCGAACGTGAAGCTCTGGAGTGCGGCGCCCGAGGTGGCAGTCGCGGCGACCTTGTTCGCATCGACGGTCTGGGCGATGACGGACGCGGAGCGCTGGCCGAAGGTGTCGGTCTTGGCGAGCGGCGCGGCCGCGGTCATCAGCGCAGAGATCGCCGAGGTGAGCTGACCGTACGCCTGGATCTTGGTCTGGACGGCGCTGACGCGCGTCTGGAGCGCTGTGATCGGCTGCTGCTCGACCGACATCAGCTTCGCGATGATCGAGTTGGTGTCGATGCCGGAGGCGAGGCCGCCGAAGGTGATGGCGCCCGTGTTGGATGTCGTGACGCCGCTGGTGCTGACGCCGCCGCTGAGTCCGCTGCCACTGACCATCCGTGGTCCTCTTTACTACCTCGTCCTCATGACGAGATGTGCACCAGCATTCCCGGCGGCAGCCCTGTCTGCTCCGCCAACACCCGCAGCTCCTCCGGCGTCAGCAGGGCGACCGTCTCGCCCCGCTCCCGGTCGAAGATGCGTACTAGCGGCTGCCCCTCGGCATCCTGCTCAAACCGGGCCGCCAGCTGCTGCCGCCCATCGAGGGCGACCGCCAGCTCCTCGGCGCCCGGGCGCGGTTTCCCGCCACCGGGCTGCTCCTGTCGCCCGCCCCCTCGACGGCGCTGATCCGCGCTCGCCGGAGGCGTTCCGTTCGTGAGTGGCACCGGGTGGTCGATCCGAAGTTCTGGCATGGCACACCGTCCCTGCCGCCATCATCGACCGACCCTTCAGTCCCCTGAAGGGCTCCCGCGCCTCTTTCCTCGTTCTTAACTGCTTCCGTCGTCCTCGATATGACTAGTGGTTCTGGAGGAGCTGGAGGACGGCCTGCGGCGCCGTGTTCGCCTGCGCCAGCACCGCCACGCCTGCCTGCTGCATGATCTGCTTCGCGACCAGCTGTGAAGACACCTGTGCGATGTCCGCATCGCGGATGCGTGACTCGGACGCGCTCATGTTCTCCACCGAGACGGCGACGCTGTTCACGGCGTGCTCCATCTGGTTCTGCGAGGCGCCGAG
>CAIXBH010000226.1 GCA_903917615.1 uncultured Chloroflexota bacterium
GCGGCCGGTGGCGTCGAGGCCTGACCGGCCTTGCGCGCCTGCGTCGCCTCGATGCTCGCGCGCAGCGCCGCCATGAGGTCGATCGGCTGGGTCGCCGGGGCCTGCTCGGTGTCCGCGACCACCTGGCCGCCCTCGAGCTTCGCGGTGATCATCGCCATCAGCGCTTCGCGGTAGGCGTCCTGGTACTTCGTGGGGTCGAAGGACTCGCGCAGCATCTCGACGAGCGCGGTCGCCATCTTCATCTCCGCGTCGGAGACCTCGACCTCACTCACGTCGATGCCATCGAACTCGCGGATCTCGTCGGGGTAGAAGAGCGTCTCGAGCATGATCCGGCCTGCGCCCATCGGGCGCAGCGCGACGAGGTGCTCTTTCTGGCGCAGCGCGAGCTTGCCGAGGGCGACGAGGCCTTCCTGCTCCATCGCGCGGAGGAGCAGCGCGAACGGGCGCACGCCGATCTCCTCGGGGTCGAGCTGGTAGGCCTTCTCGTAGTTGACCGGGTCGATCTCATCGGCGTTCACGAACGCACTGATGGTGATCGTGTGCTTGCTCGGGACGGGCAGCTGCTCGAAGTCCTCGTCATCGACGATGACGTACTGGTCCTTCGCGTACTCGTAGCCCTTCACGAGCTCCTCGTACGCGATCTCGCGGTCGAGGGTGGGCGACCAGCGGAGCTGCTTGAGCGGCTTGAGGTCCTCAGCGACGAGCTGGCGGAAGGCGATGTCCTTGCTCTCCGTCGCCGTGTAGAGCTTCACCGGGATGCTGACCATCCCGAACGAGATCGCGCCGCGCCAGATCGCCCGTGCCATGCACTGCTCCCGTCGAGGCGCGCGGCTCGGTGGGAGCGCACCTCACGACGTAACGATGTCGAAGTTCGAGTATATGCGGGCGGGCGGAACACCTGCGAGGGTGGGTTGGCGCACCGTCGACACCCCGCAGCGCCCGCTACAGGTCGCGAATCGCTTCGGCATCGCCCCAGAGGAACTGCTTCGACTGGTCGTCGCCGGTGAAGATGATCGCGACGAGGCGGCCCTTGCTGACGTGGACGCCCACCTTGCCGGTGCGGCCCTCAGCCGTGATCGCCTCCAGCGCCCTGCGCGCTTCCTCGGGGAGCTGTAGCTGCCCCTCGGCTCCGTCAGCGGCATCGTCCGGCATCACAGGCCCCGCAGCATCGCCTCGACGGCCGCGAGCGCCTCCTGGGCCTCGTTCTGCGCCTGCGCGCGGCCCAGCAGCATCGGCGCGATGGCTTCGATGGCGTCGGCGAGTTCGGGGTCGTGCAACCGCAGCGACTCATGTGCGTCGCCGGGGGAGCGGCCGTCGCCCCAGTAGGGGCGCAGGGCCTCGAGGACGAGTGCACCACCGAGGAGCTGCACGCGTTCGTCGTGCGAGAGGGTCGACTGGTCGAGGAGCGCCTGCACGGCCTCCGCGATCTGGTCCGGCGTGCCGCGTCGGAGGTCGAGGCGCAGCAGGTCGCGCTTGCTTGCTGCGATGCGTCGGCTGCCGGGGGTGCCTGGCTGCGGCATGGGGACTTCTCCGCTCATCCATCCATGCGAATGAGCAGTTCTAATGTTCGTACCTCGAGGATACGACTCCCTGGGGCAGGCCCGCAACGGCCACCCGCGCGCAGCCCGCACTCCTTTGCTGATGCAACGCGCCCGTCACGCGGCCGAATCTATGCTGGGCTCCGCATCAGCTTGATGCGTTTGGAAGGATCCACATGCGCTCTCCCCGTCGCCTCTTCCTCCTTGCGCCGCTCGTGGCTGTCTTCGCACTTGCGGCAATTGCGTGCACCTCGACGCCGGCTGCGCCGACCGCCACACCGGCATTCACCACCGCGAGCCCGACCGCCAGCACGACACCGACCGTCCCGCTCGCGACACTGGCCGCGACCACAGGCGCGACAGGTGCCTCGGGGGCGAGCGGCGCCACCGGCGTGGTCGTGCCGCCGTCGCCGAGCGGGACGCGCTACGCCTACACCTGCGACGCAGGCAAGAAGTTCGAGGCCGTCTACTTCCCCGCTGACCAGCAGAAAGCCACCCTCATGCTCGAGGGCAAGACGATCGACCTGAAGCAGGGGCCTTCGGGCAGCGGCACGCGCTACGCGGACGCGGCGGGGACGCTCACGCTGTCATCGAAGGGTGCGACCGCATTCATCGAGCAGGGCGGGCAGCAGTCGTACGCGAACTGCATTGGCGCCCCGGTCGCCGGCACCCCGACCGGTACGCCCACGGGGCGCTAGCGCGCTCCGCCCGCGATCGCCGGTACGAGGTAGATCTCCGCGTCGTCGGGAACGGGCTCGAGCAGCCCGTTCTCGGTGACTTCGGAGTTGATCGCCACAGCGATCTCGCCGCGGATGTCGCCGGTGACCTCGTCGATCAGCACTTCGGCGAGCGCGGGGTACTGCTGGCGGAGCGAACGCACGGTGTCGCGCAGCGTGCCGCCCTCGACCTCGATCGTGGCGTTGCCACCCGTGCGGTCGCGCCAGTGCGATGGGATATGCACGGTGGCCACGCGCGCTGTCCCGTCTACTCGGTGGGGAGCAGCGCGTCGAGGATGACCCGCGGCGAGACCGGTGTGCGGTAGAA
Organism: uncultured Chloroflexota bacterium; assembly: GCA_903917615.1. Classification (GTDB taxonomy): domain Bacteria; phylum Chloroflexota; class Dehalococcoidia; order UBA2979; family UBA2979; genus SHYQ01. Next base: position 2,583 of record CAIXBH010000226.1, read on the forward strand.
GTTCACGCCGATGGCGTCCTTCAGCGCGTTCCGGATCGCGGCCTGCGGCGGCACGATCGGCACCTCGCCGACACCGCGCACGCCGTAGGGGTGGCCGGGGTTCGGCACCTCGACGAGGACGACGTCGATCATCGGCAGGTCGTTCGCGACGGGCATGCGGTAGTCGAGGAACGACGAATTCCGCAGGCGCCCGTCGGCGTCGTAGATGTACTCCTCGTTCAGCGCCATGCCGATGCCCTGCGCGGCGCCGCCCTGGATCTGACCCTCGACGTACGAGGGGTGGATCGCGGTGCCGACGTCCTGCACGGCCGTGTACCGGAGGATCTGCACCTTACCGGTCTCGCGGTCCACGTGGAGGTCGACGATGTGCGCGGCGAAGGCCGGACCGGCCGTGTTCTTCCGCTGGGTCGAGGAGACGTTGATCATCCCGCCCGTGGAGCCGAGCTTGCTCGCGAGCTCCGCGAAGCGCATGTGCCGCTCGTTGCCGGCCTCGACGGGGCCGACGATGACGCCGTCCTCGCCGTACGCGACCTGATCGACCGGCACGTTCCAGATGGCAGCAGCGCGCTCGACCATCTGGCGGCGGATCTCCATGCCGAGCTCGTAGACGACCCAGCCGCCCGCGAACGTCGTGCGGCTGCCGCCGGTGACGCCCGTGTAGCCGACGGAGTCGGTGTCCACGACGTGCGGCTTGATGTCGTCCATCGTCAGGCCGAGGGTCTCCGCCAGCTGCATCGCGAGCGATGCGCGCGTGCCGCCGATGTCAGTCGAGCCGAGGATGAGCGAGACCGACCCGTCCGGGTTCACCGTGGCGGTGGACGAGGACTCCATGCCGGCGTTGAACCAGAAGCCGAGCGCAACGCCGCGGCCGGTGTCCTTGCCGTGCAACTCGGACTGGTAGTGCTGGCTGTTCTTCACGGCCTCGATGACCGCGGTGGCGCCGATCTTCGGCCAGGGGGCGCCGACGGCGTTCGTCGTGCCCTCTCGCGAGGCGTTCTTGAGGCGCAGGTCCATCTGGTCCATGCCGAGCTGCTCCGCGAGCTCGTTCATGGTCGCCTCGACGGCGTATTCGGAGGCCGGTGCCCCCGGCGCGCGGTAGGCGGCC
>CAIXBH010000227.1 GCA_903917615.1 uncultured Chloroflexota bacterium
CCTCGGCGAGCTCGGCGGCGGCCAGTGCGCGCGTTCGGCGCTCGTACATCCGGTACGCCACCAGCGCCCACAGCCCCCCGGCCACGAGCAGACCGATGCGAAGCGCCGGGAAGTCCTTCAGCCGGCCATCGTCGTCGAGCAGCGCCGTCCCGAAGGCGTATCCGAGGCCGACCCACGCCACGTTCGCGACCGCCGCCCCCAGGAAGTCCAGCGGCGCCCACAGCGGCAGCGGCATGCGAAGCGCCCCGGCGCCGAACGGACCGAGCGTCCGGGTCACGCTGTGAAGGTGGTAGAAGGGCAGCAGCCAGAGCGCCTTGCCTCGCATCAGTTCCGAGGCGACGCGCAGAGTCGGCGCAAACCTCGTGCCCTGCAGGAAGCGCGCTCCCCAGCGGCCCAGCCCGTAGGAGATCAGGTCACCGAGGAATGTCCCCGCCAGGGCCACGAGGAACACGACCACGACGTTCCCGTCGCCGCGGGCCGCCGCCGCGCCGCCGAGGAACATGATGACCACCCCGGGAAAGATCGCCCCCAGGCCCACGGTGGCCTCCGCCACAGCCGCAACGAACACCACGGGAGCGCCGTAGAGCGCGAACAGGCCGTTCACGGCCACGAACACGAAGTCGGTCAGGCTGTTGAACCAGTGATACGGGGCGAGGAGTATCTGCAGGACGTCCATGCCGCTCCACGTTATGTCCGTTTTGAGGTGGCTCTGTGGAACCGCCCTGCGCTCAGTGTGGCACGAGCACCACCGGCTGGTGACCTCGTTGACCCCTCCGGGCCCGCCGTCTAAACTCAATCCTCGACTTCAAGGAAGGCCCACATGTTCGCAATCGTCCGCTTCCTCGGGAAGCAGTACCGCGTGCGCCCCGGAGACCACCTCGCCGTAGACCGGCTCGACGCCCCCGAGGGTGACGAGATCGCGCTGGGCGACGTGCTCCTCGTCGGCGACGACGACAACACGACCGTCGGCGCGCCGACCGTGGCCGGTGCGAGCGTCCGCGCTCGCGTCGAGGCTCACGACCGCGCCGCGAAGGTGACGTCGTTCGACTACAAGAACAAGACGCGGCAGAAGACCATGCACGGTCACAAGCAACTGCAGACGCGCGTCGTGATCACGGACATCAAGGCCGGCTAGCGCCGCCTCACCGTTCGCTGATCGAGGGAGACTGAGATGGCACACAAGAAGTCCGGTGGATCCAGCAAGAACGGTCGCGACTCGGCATCGCAGCGCCTCGGCGTGAAGCGGTCCGACGGTCAGGTCGTGACGGCAGGTTCGATCATCGTGCGACAGCGCGGCACGCGGATGCACCCGGGCCTCAACGTCGGCCTCGGCAAGGACCACACGCTGTGGGCCCAGGTCGAGGGCACGGTGAAGTTCAGCCCGTTCGCGAAGGGCCGCCGCAAGCAGGTCTCCATCGTCCCGATGGACGCCGCTGCGAAGATCGTCGCTGCACCTGACGCCGAGGCAGCCTCGTAGCGTCACTCTGACGGTCGCGGGATACCGCGACCACTCGCTCATCGAAGGGACCGGCCCGTGAAGGCCTCGATTCACCCCACGTACGAACTCGCCAAGGTCACCTGCCGCTCCTGCGGCGCGACCTGGGAGACCCGCTCGACCATCGCCGACCTGCACGTCGACGTGTGCTCCAGCTGCCACCCGTTCTACACGGGCGAGCAGCGCATCGTGGACACGGCGGGCCGCGTCGAGCGCTTCCGCCGCCGCTACGCCTCCGGCGGTGGCGCGCAGAAGTAGTCGCACTACTTCGCTGAGATCGCACGAGGGCGGCCGCAAGGCCGCCTTCGTCGTTCCCCGCCAGCCTCCACTTCTCGCCGCCGCGCGGGGCCTCGCGTACGCTGACGCGGTGAGCTCACCTACCTATGGCGGCCAGGCAGTAATCGAGGGCGTGATGATGCGCGGCGCGACGGCGATGGCCGTCGCCGTACGTCGTCCAGACGGCGGCATCACGAGCCGCGCCGAGACGCTGCACGGGCTCGCGACCAGTCCGCTGCGCACCGTCCCCCTGCTCCGCGGCGTCCTCGTGCTCTTCGAGACCATGCAGCTCGGCATGCGCGCGCTGACCTGGTCCGCGGCCGTCTCGACCGGCGCGGTCGATGAGCGCGGCGAGGCCGAGAGCCTCGGCGTTGTGGAGTGGCTCGCGCTGCTCGGCGCGTTCGCGGTGGGGCTGCTGATCTTCTTCGTCGGCCCGGTACTCGTGACGGCGTGGCTGGACCTCGTGACGCCGTACCACTGGATCTCGATCCTCGCCGAGGGCGCACTCCGCGTGACGCTGCTGCTGGGCTACATCTGGGTCATCGGCCGCAAGGGGGACATCAACCGCGTCTTCCAGTACCACGGCGCCGAGCACATGACGATCTACGCGCACGAGGAGGGACGCGAGCTCAACGTCCCCGCCATCCGCCGCTATCCGAAGGAGCACCCGCGCTGCGGGACCTCGTTCCTGCTCACCGTCGCACTCGTCTCGATCGTCGTGTTCGCCTTCGCCGGCACCGAGCCGCTCTGGTGGCGGTTCGCCTCCCGGCTGGTCCTGATCCCCTTCGTCGCGGCGATCTCGTACGAGGCGATCCGCTTCGCTGGCTTCCACCAGCGCTGGCCGGTGGTGCGCTGGCTCTTCGCCGGGAACATCGCGCTCCAGTACCTCACGACCCGCGTACCAGACGACGCGCAGATCCAGGTGGCGATCGCTGCGCTGCAACGCTGCGAGGACGAAGAGCGCGCGGGGTCGCGGGGCCTCGCGTGACGAACCCCGACCCGAGCGCCCTCGATGCTGCAATCAGCGCGCGGCGGTCGATCCGCGGGCTCGAGGGCCCGCCCCTGCCCCCGGAGCAGGTCGAGGCGCTCGTCGCGCTGGCGCTCACCGCCCCTGCGCCACATCACACTGAGCCGTGGCGCTTCGTCGAGGTCTCGCCGGCGCGCCGTGCGACCCTCGCGGACGCGATGGGCGCCGCACGGGCCGCGGACCTTGAGCACGACGGTCTGCCGGAGGCACGCCGCGCGTGGGCGCTGGCCCGCTCGCGGCGCCGCATCGTCGATGCCCCGACGCTACTCCTCGGCTGTCTCGTCGCGGACGGGCTGAACGAATACGCCGACGACCGTCGCGCGCGGGCCGAGTGGGGCCTGGCGCAGCACTCCTTCGGCGCCGCGCTCCAGAATCTGCTGCTCGGCGCCTCCGCGCGCGGCCTCGGCGCGTACTGGATCAGCGCGCCGCTCTACGCGCCGGACGAGGTGCGCGCCGCCCTGGACCTCGATGCCACGTGGCACCCGCAGGCCTTCGTCTGCCTCGGGCACCCGAACGCGGAGTACGTGCCGTTTGACCGCCCCGACCGTGACGTGGCGAGGTTCTTCGTGAGGCGGTAGCTACCCCCACCCCAACCCTCCCCCGCAAGGGGGGAGGGGGTCAGAATGGATCGCACGACCTACAGCGACGAGGGAGACACGATGACCACCAACGCACTCGAGGAAGGCCTCGACCTCGCACTCGACTTCGACAAGCTCGCGAAGGCGGCCGAGTCGCCGGGGATCCTGCCGTGCGCCGTGCAGAACGTCGACACCGGCGAGGTGATCCTCGTCGCGTACGTGAACAAGCTCGCGCTCGACACCGCGATTGAGCGCGGCATCGCCGTCTTCTGGAGCACCTCGCGCCGGGAGTTGTGGATCAAGGGCGAGACGTCCGGCGAGACCTTCGCCCTGCTCGAGGTGCTCGTGAACTGCGAGCAGAACTCGCTCGTGTACAAGGTGCGCCCGAACCGCGGCGGCATCTGCCACACGAAGAACCAGGCGGGCGAGCCGCGGAACTGCTACTACCGCCGCATCAACCTCAGCACCGGCGCGCTGGAGAACCTCAACCCGTAGCGTCGATGTCGCCTACCCGGGTGAGACCGGTCTTCGGCGGGCGTGGCAGCCACCCCCACACCCTCCCTAGTCGAGGGGGGGACAGAGCGGCCCTAGGCCTCGACGGGCCGCATCGGCACGCCGCGCGATTCGAGGTACTGCTTCAGGTCGGGGATCGTGTACGTCCCGAAGTGGAAGATCGAGGCGGCAAGCACCGCGTCCGCGCCGCCCTCGGTGAGCGCGTCGTAGAGGTGCTCCGGCTTGCCGGCACCGCCCGAGGCGATGACGGGCACGTGCACAGCTCCGCTGATCGCCTGCAGCAGCGGGATGTCGTACCCCTCCTGGTGCCCGTCGGTGTCCATCGACGTCACGAGCAACTCGCCGGCACCACGCTCCTCGGCCTCGCGCGCCCACTCGACCGCATCACGGCCCGTCGCAGTGCGTCCGCCGTGCGTGAAGATCTCCCAGCGCCCGTCCGAGGTACGCCGCGCGTCTACGGCGACGACGATGCACTGCGAGCCAAACCCGCGCGCGCCCTCGGTGATGAGTTCCGGGCGCTCCACTGCGGCGGTGTTGATGGACACCTTGTCCGCACCGGACTCGAGCATCCGGCGCACATCACCCGTCTCACGCACGCCGCCACCGACGGTCAGCGGGATGAAGACCTGGTCCGCGGTGCGCTGAATCATGTCGTACACGCTCGTGCGCGCGTCGGACGACGCAGTGATGTCGAGGAACACAAGCTCGTCCGCGCCGGCGAGGTCGTACTTCCGCGCGAGGTCCACGGGATCGCCCGCGTCGCGCAGTTCGACGAACGACACGCCCTTCACCACACGGCCATTGTCGACGTCGAAGCAGGGGATGATGCGCTTCGTGAGCATGCGTTACGCGCCCGCCGTGTGGCGCGCGACGTCCAGCGCCTCGCTCAGCACGATGTCGCCGGTGTACAGCGCGCGCCCGACGATGCAGCCCTCGACACCGACCTCGACCAGGTGGCGCACGTCGTCCACGGAGCCAACGCCGCCTGCCGCGATCACCTTCAGCGTCGTGTGACTGAGCAGCCGCCGGTACGCGTCGAGGTTGGGGCCGTCGGTGACGCCATCGCGTGCAATGTCCGTGTACACGATGCGCTGCACGCCTGCCTCGGCGAGCCGTGCAACGAACTCGAGCGCGTCGAGGTCGCTCGTCTCCGTCCAACCCTCGACGCTCACCATGCCGTCGCGCGCATCGACCGAGACGATGAGCCGCTCACCGGCGGCCGCGACCGCCTCGCGCAACAGCTCGGGATCTTTCACAGCCGCCGTGCCGATGACAACGCGCTGCACGCCACCATCGAGCGTCGCGCGCACGGCGTCGAGCGTGCGAATGCCGCCTCCGGTCTGCACGGGCACGTCCACGGCGTCCGCGATGCCGCGCACGATCGCCGCGTTCGTCTGGAGGCCGTCGCGCGCACCGTCGAGGTCAACGACATGGATGCGCGTTGCCCCCTCGGCCGCCCAACGCCGCGCCATCGCGATCGGGTCGTCACCGAACACCGTCTCGCGGGCGTAGTCGCCCTGCGCGAGGCGGACGCACTGCCCGCCGCGAATATCGATCGCGGGAATGACGTCCATGTGCCTCGCCCTACCGCGTCGCCGCGACGGGCGCGATCGAGCCGCGCTCGCGCGCGAGCCGGAGGAAGTTCTCGTACAGCTTCAGGCCCCACGGCCCGGACTTCTCCGGGTGGAACTGCGTGGCCAGCACGTTGTCGCGGCCGACGGCCGAGGCGAACTTCAGCCCGAGGTACTCGGTCTCGCCGACGATGATCGAGTCGTCCGCGGGCTGCGGGTAGTAGGAGTGCACGAAGTAGAAGTACGAGTCCTGCGGGATGCCCTCGAACACGGGGTGGTTGAAGCGCCGGCGGACCGTGTTCCAGCCCATGTGCGGCACCTTCGTCCCCTGCGGGAAGCGAACGATGCGTCCCCCGAAGACGCCAAGGCAGGCGTGCTCGCCCTCCTCCTCGGACACCTCGAACAATGCCTGCATGCCCATGCACACGCCGAGGAAGGGCCGTCCGGACGCGATGTAGTCGCGGATCGGGCCGTCGAGGCCGCCCTCGCGGAGATTGCGCATGGTGTCGGCGGCCGCGCCGACGCCCGGGAGGATCAGCGCCCGCGCCTGCTCGATGGCGCGCGGGAGCGCCGTGACCTCCGGCTCCACGCCGGCTCGCGCGACGGCGCGCGCCACGCTGCGCAGGTTTCCCGCGCCGTAGTCGACGATCACCACGTCAGCCATGGATGCCCCCACCCGTGCCGTTCTGGTGACCAGTGTATCGCCGCCTCGCGGTATCCTCGACGCATGACCGCCCCCTCCTCGGCCACCGACCCGCGGCGCCTCGAGGAGGCGCGTGAGCGCGTCGAGGCGCTGCGCGAGCAGATCCGCCACCACGACTACCGGTACTACGTACTGCAGGAGCCGGAGGTCGGCGACACGCAGTACGACCTGCTGTTCCGGGAGTTGCGCGACCTCGAGGCGGCGCACCCGGAGCTCGTCAGCCCGGACTCCCCGACCCAGCGCGTCGCCGGCGAGGCGGTCGAGGGCTTCGCAAGCGTCCAGCACCGCGAGCCGATGCTCTCTCTCGGCAACGTGTTCAACGCCGAGGAACTCACGGCCTGGTACCAGCGTCTGGTGCGCAACATCGAGCGCACGGACGTCCGCTTCGTCTGCGAACCGAAGATCGACGGCCTCGCCATCTCGCTCATCTACGAGGGCGGCCGCTTCGTGCAGGGTGCGACCCGTGGCGACGGCACCCGCGGCGAAGACATCACCGCCAACCTGCGCACGATCCGCTCGATCCCGCTCGTGCTCGACGCTCCTGCATCGAGCCTCCCGCGTGCGTTCGAGGTGCGTGGCGAAATCTATCTGTCGAAGGCGGAATTCGCGCGCCTGAACGAAGAGCGTCGTGCCGCCGGCGAGCAGCTGTACATGAATCCGCGCAACACAGCGGCCGGCTCGCTGCGCCAGCTTGATCCGCGCATCACGGCGTCCCGGCGACTCGACCTCTTCGTGTATCAGCTCGGCTGGGTGGATGGGGATCGCCCGGTCGATTCGCATTCCGCGGCGATGGCGTGGCTCGGCAGTCTGGGCCTGCCCACGAATCCGCTCGCGCAGCAGTTCGACGACATCGACGCCGTGGCGCGCTTCTGCGAGGGCTGGGTCGCGCGACGCGATGCGCTCGAGTACGACATCGACGGGGTCGTGACGAAGGTCGACGACTTCGCCATACAGCGCCAGCTCGGCATCGTCGGGCGCGATCCGCGCTGGGCGATCGCATGGAAGTTCCCGGCCGAGCAGGCCGTCACGCAACTGCGCGAGATCGCCGTCTCCGTGGGGCGCACCGGAGTGCTCACGCCGTTCGCGGCGCTCGAGCCCGTGTTCGTCGGGGGTGCGACGGTCAGCATGGCGACGCTGCACAACGCAGCGCACATCGCCGACCTCGACATCCGCGCGGGCGACGACGTCATCGTGCAGCGGGCGGGTGACGTCATCCCGCAGGTCGTCGCGCCCGTGCTGTCGAGGCGCGCCGGCCGGGAACTTGCGCCGTTCGTGATGCCTTCGACCTGTCCGGAATGCGGCTCGGCCGTCATGCACTCGGACGACGAGGCCGCGTACTACTGCCGCAATCGCCGCTGCCCGGCGCAACTCGCGCGCCAGGTGGAGCACTTCGCATCGCGTGGCGCGATGGATATCGAAGGTCTCGGCGAGAAGATGGCCTACACGCTCGTCGACGAGAACCTCATCGACAGCCTCGCGGACCTCTACGTGCTCGCCTCGGAGAAGCGCGAGCAGCTGTTCGCGATCAAGGGACTCGGCGAGAAGAAGCTCGGTGCGCTGTTCGCGAACATCGAGGCCAGCAAGCACCAGCCGCTGCAGCGGCTGCTCATCGGCCTCAGCATCCGCCACGTCGGCAGCGAGACGGCGCGCGCCCTCGCCGTCCACTTCGGCACGATGAGAGCGCTGCGCGACGCCAGCCTCGAGGAATTGCAGGCAGTCGCGGACGTCGGGCCGGTGGTGGCGGAATCCGTGTACGACTACCTGCGGGATGAGGAGAACGTCGCGCTGATCGACCGCCTCACCGCCCTCGGGTTGCGCATGGACGACGATGTCAGCGCGCGCGGCGGCCCGCTCGAGGGCCTCAGCATCGTCGTGACCGGCTCCCTCGATCGGTGGTCCCGCAACGAGGTGGAGACGCTCATCAAGGGGCTCGGTGGCAAGGTCACCGGTGCCGTCAGCAAGAGCACAGCGTTCGTCGTGGCCGGCCCCGGTGGCGGGAGCAAGCGCGAGCGCGCCGAGACACTGAGCATCGAGATACTCGACGAGGCAGCCTTCGTTGAGCGGCTGCATGAGTACGGCTGGCGCGACGAAGACAGCGCAACGACATAGGCACCCGCACACCGCTGCGCTAGGCTCCGCCTCGTCGTACCGGCGATCGAGGAGCACCCGATGAGCACGTCCGCCCCTGTCACCCCCGCCGATATCAAGCGCTACCGCGGCTACCTCCAGGAGGAGGTGGACGGCATCTACACGTACGAGCAGCTCGCATCCCTCGAAGAGGACGAGCAACTCCGCGACGTGTATGAGCGCCTCGCGAAAATGGAGGTACGCCACCTCGAGCTGTGGCGAACGCAGCTGCGCAACGCAGGTGTCGAGGCGATGCCGGGGACGCCGACACGCAAGGCGCGCTTCATCATGTGGATCGCGAAGCGGTTCGGCATCGAGACGGTGCTGCCGATCATCAAGGCCTTCGAACGCGACGCCACCGACATGTACGTCGGCGACGTGATCGCGGAGGACGCCGGTCTACCGGCGGACGAGGCGCAGCACGCGCGTGTCTTCGCAGCCCTCGAACGCGGCAGCACGCGCGGCGCGCAGGGATCGCTCTTCGGGCGTATCGAGAACCGGCACCGGTCGCTCGGCGGCGGGAACGCGTTGCGCGCG
>CAIXBH010000228.1 GCA_903917615.1 uncultured Chloroflexota bacterium
GGCGAAGGGGTGGTCGGTGATGACATCGAGGAGCAGCTCCGACATGCGGCGGCCCGTACCGCGCTCGATGCCCTTCGTAGCGCTGAGGAGCGTCGCATCGGGCGCAAGGAGCGGCGCGATCGCCTCTACGTTCAGCGCGAGCGAGACGGAAGGCACCGCGAGCACGACGAGATCCGCGCCGCGCAGCGCGGCGTGCAGGTCGAGCACCTCGAGCCGATCGGGGAACGCGACGCCCGGAAGGCGGGGGCTGGTCTTCGCCGCCCGCCAGGCGGACGCCTCGTCGATGCTGCGCGCGGCGAGAACCGTGGACGTGCCGTTCCGTGCGAGATGCACAGCGAGGGTTGTGCCCCATGCGGTGGTGCCGACGACTGCGGCGCGCTCGAATGTCGACTGTTGCACGCCGCCCGCTGCCGTCAGCGCGTCGCCGGCGTGCGACGAGCCCCGCCCTGGCCGAGCTTCGGCTCCGTGCCCGCGAGCAGCCGGCGGATGTTCTCGACGTGGCTGAACTCGACCGCCAGCATCGTGAGGAGCGCGAACACGAGGTACTCGGCCGCGAGGTTGTGCGTGAATACCAGCGCGACGACCACCACGAACCCCGCGAAGACGCCCACGACGGACATGAGCGAGGCGTAGCGCGACACCGCGAGGATGACCGCGGAGAACAGCACCACCACCAGCGCTGCCGGGGGGGCGACCGCGAGGAAGGCGCCGAACGCCGTCGAGACACCTCGGCCACCGCGCCAACCCGCGAAGACCGGGAAGATGTGGCCCAGCACCGCGGCGGCACCCGCGAGCGCACCGGCCCAGGGGCTCTCGACGAGCATGCGGCAGAGCAGGACGGCCAGCAGGCCCTTGCCGATGTCGCCGACCATCACGAGCACCGCCCAGCGCAGCCCGAGGCTGCGCAGTGCGTTGGTGAAGCCGGTCTTGCCGGAGCCGTATGCGCGCAGGTCCTCGACGCCCGCGATGCGGCCGACGATCAGACCGACCGGGATGGCACCCATGAGATACCCCACGACGACGCCGATCACAGCGGCCAGCAGCGGGTTCACGCGGGGACCTCGAAGCGATCCTCGGAGCGGCGGCGGAAGACGAGTTTGATCGCGGTGCCGGCGAAGTCGAATGACGCGCGGATGCGATTCTCCAGGAAGCGCTGGTAGGAAAAGTGGATGATCTCCGGGTCGTTCACGAAGAACACGAATGTCGGCGGGGACACGGCGGCCTGCGTGACGTACAGGACCTTCAGTTTCTGGTTGTGCACCGTCGCGGGGCCATGCTCGGACATCGCCTTGTGGACGACGCGGTTGATCTCGGACGTCGGCACGCGGCGCTTCCGCGTCTCGGCGACGTGCGACACCAGCTCGAGCAGGTCGCGAATCCCCTCGCCGGTCTTGGCGGAGGTGAAGTGAATCGGCGCCCACGCCATGAAGTCGTAGCGGCTGTCGACGGTCTGGGCGAACTCGTGCCGTGCGGCGCGATCCTCGGCCAGGTCCCACTTGTTCACGACGAGGACGATCCCCTTGCCGTGGTCGAGGGCATAGCCGGCGATGTGCGTGTCCTGCGCGGCGAGCGGCTCGCCCTGGTCGATCACGAGGATCACCACGTCGGCGCGGTCGACGGCCTGTTCGGCGCGCTGCACGGAGTGGCGTTCCACGCCGCGCTCAATGCGCCCCTTGCGGCGAATGCCGGCCGTGTCCACCAGGAGCATCGGCTGCCCCTCGAAGTCGAAGGGGGTGTCGATCGCGTCGCGCGTCGTCCCGGGGACATCGGACACCACGACGCGGTCGGCGCCGACGATGGCGTTGGTGAGCGAGGACTTCCCGACGTTCGGGCGGCCGACGATGGCCACGCTGATGCGATCGCGCTCGTCCGCGACGACCGATGCGCCCTTCACGAGGTCGAGCATTGCGTCCATCAGGTCACCGATGCCGCGGCCGTGGAGTGCGGAGACGGAGAACGGCTCGCCGAGCCCGAGCGCGTAGAGCTCGGTCAGGTTGTCCTGCCCGGCGCGCGTGTCGGTCTTGTTCGCGACGAGCAGCACCGGCTGGCTCGTGCGGCGCAGCATCTCGGCGACCTCGTAATCCGCGGCGGTGAGGCCGGCAGCGGCGTCCACGACGAACACGACTCCCTGCGCCTCCGCGAGCGCCTGCACGACGCCGCGACGGATCAGCGGGGAGAAGGGATCCTCATCGACCTGCGAGAGCCCGCCGGTGTCCACGACGCGGACGTGCTTCCCGTTCCACTCGAACGCGCCGTAGATGCGGTCGCGCGTGGTACCCGGCAGGTCCTCGACGAGGGCGCGATTGCCCGAGGTGATGCGGTTGAAGAGCGCGGACTTGCCGACGTTCGGCCGCCCCACGATCGCGATGAGCGGCGCCGGCGCAACGGCGGCGGCTGGGGGGGCACCATCGGTCATATCGGTTGTCATGATGACGTAATCGTAACGTTCACCGTCTCCGGCTGCACCGGCTGAGCGCTGAGCCCTTCCGGAACAGTCACCTTGACCGGCAGCGCGTAGCTCCCCGGCCCGCGACCGCCGACGTCCACCGTGACCCGGGCATCGCTCGGAATGAGGGCGTTGAGGGCCGGCAATGGCCCCGCCAGCACCACCGCGACCGACACCGGCGACACCGTGGCGCGGAGGCCTGGCCCCACGTTCAGCGGCTGGACGGCCAGCGCAGTGCGCTCGGAGCCGTCGGCCGGCCGGATGTTCACGGTCACCGTGGCGCGCTGCGCGCCGAGGACGGTCACGCCGGGCGGCAATGGGATCGCGAGCGACCGGGCGATGTCCGAGCGGGCTGCCGCGACGTCGACGGACGGCAGCTGGAGCTTCTCGATCTGCTGTAGCGTCTGCACCGCGCCCTGGATCTGCACCGTGATCGGCGAGGCGAGGACGGAAGCCACGCGATACCCCGGCTCGGGCACGCCGACAACGTCCACCGCCAATGGGACGGTGCGGACGATCGTCGTCTGAATGACCTGGACGTTGACCTTCACGTTCGTCGGGTCGAGGCGCACGCCGCGGATCTCGCCGCCACCAGCACCCTGGGGTTTCAAGGTCACCCCGGACTCCACTCCGGCCGTCAGGCCCGTGACGTTCACATCGGCGACTGCGTCGGTGACCAGGGCGACCAGCGACGCGGGGCCGCTCACCGTGACCGACGACACCGCCGGCGAGGTGCTCCCCAGTTCGTACCCCGTCGGCAGTTGCCCGACTGTGCGCGTCGCGACCGACACCTTGTTCGTGACGAACGGCTCGAGGTTCACCGAAACCGTGCGCGGGCTCGTGTCGAGCACACGTACCGCGCTCAGGCCCACGACCTCAACGCGCAGGGGGACGTCCTGCGAGCGCGCCTCGAAGCCGTTCAGGTCGACGAAGGCGCGGAAGTTCGCGGCGGTCATGTGTTGCCACCGGTCAGAGGCCGCCGCCACGCGGATATCGATGGAGGGCAACTGGTTGGCGACGGCCAGCCCCTGCGGCACGTTCACCGCCTCGACCGAAATCGGCGACGGGAACACATCGACGACCGTCGGGTTCTCCGTGTCGGTCACGAAGAACCACAGCGAGACGCTCAGGAGCAGCGACAGGGCCAGCAGCCCGGGCGTACGGCGCACGACGCCGACGAGGCGGTGATAGCCCTCGCGGATCAGCGTGCGGACGTCATCGCGGCGCCCGCGTTCCGCGCTCACGCGGACACCCGGCGCTCGCCGGCGTCCGGCTCGACGAAGTCGATCTCGAACAGGCGATGCAACTGGCGACTCAATCCAAGCTCGTCGAGGCCAGGCACCATGCGACCGTTCGAGCAGAGCGCGATGTCGCCGCGCTGCTCCGAGCACACCACCACCACGGCATCCGTGCGCTCCGTGATGCCGATCGCGGAGCGGTGGCGCATGCCGTACTCGGCCGGCAGCGGCGCCTCGGACAGCGGCAGGGTGCAGCCGGCCGCGACGATGCGATCGACGCGCACGATGACCGCGCCGTCGTGGAGCGGCCCGTGCTCGAGGAACAGGCTCACGAGCAGTTCGACGGACAGGTCCGCGTCGATCGCGACGCCGGTGTCGATCACCTCCTGCAGGCCCGTTTCGCGCTCGATCACGATGAGGGCGCCCACGCTCTGCCGCGCCAGTTGCACGGCGGCGCGCACGACGAGCGCCACGCTGTCGGTGTGCTCGTGGCGGCGGAGCACGGACCGCAGTCCGGTCCGACCGAGGCGTTCCAGCGCACGACGCAACTCGGGCTGGAAGATGATGAACATGCCGATCACGATGCCGGCCACGGAGTTGCGCAGGATCCAGTTGATGACGCGCAACTCGAACACGCGGCTGAGCAGGATCGCGCCGGCGATGACCACGCCCGCGCCGCGCAACACCGTCATCGCCGTGGTGTCGCGGACGATCAGCAGCAGCCAGTAGATCGACGCGGTCACGATCAGGATGTCGACCACGGCGGACGCGTCGAAGCGCAGCAGGACATCGCGCACGCCGGCAGGGATCTCAGGCATGGCGCGTCCTTTCCTCCTCGGCTCCGCGCACGATCAGCGCGAGACGCCTCCGAGGATCGTCGCGAGGACGGCCTGCTGCGCGTGGACGCGGTTCTCAACCTGATCGAACACCACGGAGTTCGGCGACTCGATCGCCTCGTCCGTGATCTCCTCGCCGCGGTGTGCGGGCAGGTCGTGCATGACGAGCGCATCGGCAGGCGCGGATGCGAGGAGTTCGAGGTTCACCTGGAAGCCACCGAACGCCTCCTTGCGGATTGCCGTCTCGGCCTCCTGGCCCATCGAGGTCCAGACGTCCGTGTAGACGGCCGCGGCGCCGCGCACGCCCTCGTGCGGGTCATTCACCTGCGTCACGTGACCGCCTCCGCCGAGCGCATGCGCCCGGTCGATGGTCTCCGCGGGCAGCTCGTAGCCCTTCGGTGCCGCGATCACGAGTTCCATGCCCGCCATGACCGCACCGTAGGCGAGCGATCGCGCAACGTTGTTGCCGTCGCCGACGTACGCGAGGCGCACGCCGCGCAGCGTCCCGAAGCGCTCGCGCAGCGTGAGCATGTCGGCCAGCGCCTGGCACGGGTGCTCTTCGTCCGAGAGCGCGTTCACGACCGGGACATCGGCGTAACGCGCGAGGTCGTCGACCATCGACTGCTCGAAGGTGCGTGCGGCGATCGCCTGCACCATGCGCGAGAGGACGCGTGCGACGTCCTGCACCGGCTCCCGTTCGCCCATCTGGACTTCGGCCGGCGAGAGGTAGATCGCCCCCCCGCCGAGGCGGCGCATGGCCATCTCGAACGAGGTGCGCGTCCGCAGCGACGGCTTCTGGAACACCATCGCGAGCGTCTGCCCGGACAGGACCTGGCTGGGCCCGTCGCGCTTCATGCCCAGCGCAAGTTCCAGCATGTCCGAGAGGCCCTCGGGAGACAGATTGAGCATCGAGGTGAAGTCGCGGACGTGCACGGCGTGGCTCCGGGATTGCGTCTGGCGTGCCCCCGCCCGAAGGCCGCCGGTTGGAAACGAGATCGCAGTATAGCGTCCGTCGTTATGTATCAGCACCCACCGCCCTGGACGGTGGGTACGATGCGGGCATGTCCGGCGCTCCCAGCCCCAGACCGCCGCTCACGCCGCGGCAACTCGTGCAGGTCGCGCTGGCGCTCGCCGCCCTCGTGGCCGCCGTCCTGCTCTTCGTCCGTCCCACGGCCGTACCGGGCGTCGAGGTCGAGCGGCGTCCGCCGGCCCCAGGCATCGACGAGATCCGCGTCGACGTCAGCGGCGCCGTGAGTGCACCCGGTGTGATCACGGCGCGGCCGGGGCAGCGCGTAGACGATGCGATCGCCGCGGCGGGCGGCGCGACTCCGGACGCGGACCTCGACGCGCTCAATCTCGCGCGGCGCGTGATCGACCAGGATCACGTGGTCGTGCCGCGTCGAGGGGACCCGACGGCGCGCCTCCTCGACCTCAACCGCGCGACGCAACAACAGCTCGAGGCACTGCCGGGCATCGGCGCGACGCGGGCGAGCGCGATCATCGCGTCGCGACAACGCGCCGCATTCACCTCGACCGACGAACTCGTGGAGCGCGGGCTCGTGCCCGCGAATGTATACGCCAGTCTGCGCGACCTCGTCGCCACACCGCGCGGGCCGGGAGACGCGCCCGCCGCGCCGACAGCGCCCGCC
>CAIXBH010000229.1 GCA_903917615.1 uncultured Chloroflexota bacterium
AGCAGGTCCACCTGCGGCGCCAGCTCGGGCACTGCCTGACAGACGTGGTCAAAGCGCACGATGTCGATCAAGAGGTCGCTCCTGCCCGTGGGTTCGGTCTGCACCCATCTTAGCCGAGGCGCTCCTTGGGCCCAGCAGCACCCAACGGTGCGCCCTGTGCTGCGGACGGCAGCGAGCGCGGTAGCATCGAGGGATGCAGGTCCCCGAGCGCACCGCTGTCATCATCGCGAACCCGGAAGCGCGCCGTGCGATCCACGCCGATGCGCTGGAGGCAGCGGCACTCGCGATGCGCGCCCGCGGCTGGCGCGTCGGCATCGAGGTCGCGACCACCGCCCTCGACGCGCGCGGGCGGGCGGAGCGGCATACACGCGACGGTGTGGACGCGCTCATCGCGTGCGGGGGTGACGGGACGCTGCTCGCGGTGCTGAACGGGCTGCGCGACGCCGGCGACGAGGCGACGACCGCCGTCGGTCTGATCCCGGCGGGCACGGCGAACGTCTGGGCCGCCGAGGCGGGCATCCCCCGCGACCCTGTCCGCGCCCTCGCGCTGCTCGAGGAGGGGGCGCGGCAGCGCGTAGACCTCGGCGTGGCGCGCATCGGCGAGGGCGCTCCGGTGCGCTTCCTGCTGTCGTGCGGCGTCGGCCTCGACGCGGCGGTCGTGGAGTCGGTGGAGCGGCGGCCACACTGGAAGCGCCGCCTCGGTCGCCTCGCGTTCGGGCCATCATCACTCGTCACGATCGCCGGGTGGCCCTCGGCGGCGGCGCACGTGGCGTTCGAGGATGCGACCGATGCGTCGCACCACGCCCCGGAACTGCTGCTGACGCTCGCGACGAACACCGCGCGCTACGGCGGCGTGACCACCCTCGCGCGGCGCACGGCATTCGACGACGGACTGCTCGAGTTCACGACGTTCGAGGCGGGATCGCTGGTAGCGCGCATGGCGCTCGCGTTCGAGGCCTGGCGCGGCCGCCTCGACGAGCGTGATGTGACCGGCGTGCGGCATCGCCAGGCGGCGCGCGTGACGATCACGCCTTCGCGTCCGCTCCCGGTGCAACTGGATGGCGAGAGCGTCGGGCGCTGCGGTCCCACCGCGCCACTGCGCATCGAGGTCGAGCACCGCGTGGTGACGATGATCCTCGGCGTGCGCTAGTCCGCGATCGGCGTCAACGCTCCGTCGAGGAGCCGCATCCGGCGCGCGCCCGGCAGCTCCTCGCGCGTGGGGCGATCCTCGTCGGGGGTGGTGATGATCACCTGGTCGACGCCGTAGGCGACACGCAGGATGCGCTCGCGGCGGCGCGGGTCGAGCTCCGACAGGATGTCGTCCAGCAGCAGCACGGGCGGATCGCCGGTGCGCCGCGTGGAGAGCGCGACCTCGGCGAGTCGTAGCGCGAGCGCCGCACTGCGCTGCTGGCCGCGCGAGGCACTGAGCCCCGCCGCATGTCCCCCGATCAGGAACGCGAGGTCGTCGCGATGCGGACCGATGCGCGTCACGCCGCGACGCACGTCCTCGACGCGTCCCGCCTCGAACGCCGCGCGCAGGTGCTCCTGCAAATCGTGCTCGCGCAGCACGTCCTGCACCGACTCCGGCACACCCGGGAGGTAGCGCACCTCGAGCGTCTCGTCCGGCGTCGCCGCCAGTTCGGCGTAGCGGTCGGCCGCGTCGCGTGCGAGGGCACGCACGGAGTCCGCGCGCCGCGCGAGGATCAGCGCACCCGCCGTCGCCAGCTCGTCGTCCCAGAACTCGAGCTGGTCGAGGCCGCGACCGCCGCGCTCGTTCAGCCGTCGCAGCAGGCTGTTGCGCTGCTCCAGCACGCGCGCGTAGCGCTGCAACGCGCGCAGATACGCAGGGTCGAGCTGCGAGATCGTGAGGTCGAGGTAGCGACGCCGGTTCGCCGGCGGCCCGTCGATGATCGTGAGGTCGTCCGCCGCGA
>CAIXBH010000230.1 GCA_903917615.1 uncultured Chloroflexota bacterium
CGCTCGCCGCGGCGAGCAGCGCCGTGCTCTCGTCCGGCACCGCGAGGAGCAACGCGCGGGCGTGAGCGGCACCCGCGCGCTCGAGCACCTCGGCGCTTGCGGCGTCGCCCCAGACGGCCGACACACCCGCCGCGCGCAGTCCACCGATGAGCGAGAAGTCGGCATCGATCACCACGAACGGCTGCTCGCGCTGCTCCAACGCGCGTCCGCTGAGCTGCCCCACACGTCCGTATCCCGCGACGATGACATGGCCGCTCGCCGATACGTCCTCGATCGGGGGCGCGCCACCGGGGCTTGGCCACGGCACGCGCGCCAGCAGCCGTTCGAGGCGCGATGTACTGGCGACGAGCACCGGCGAGAGGACCGTCGAGAGCACCGCAGCGGCGAGCACCACGTTATATGTCGCGGTGCTCATCACGCCCTCACCCGTCGCCTGCAACGCGACGATGAACGAGAACTCGCCGATCTGCGCCAGCGAGGTCGCAAGGGTCGCGCTCGTGCGGCGGTCCTGTCGCAGCGCCCACGTGATGAGGACGGCGAGCGCGGCCTTCCCGAGCACGACAACGGCGAGCACGACCGCCAGCTTGGGCAGCTCGTGGACGATCGCGACGGGGTCGAGCAGCATGCCCGTCGAAACGAAGAACAGCACGGCAAACGCATCGCGGAACGGGAGCACGTCGGCAGCGGCCTGGTGGCTCGTCTCCCCCTCGCTGATCGCGACGCCGGCGATGAACGCGCCCAACGCCACGGAGATACCGAACGCCGCGGCGCCGGTGGCGATGCCCAGCGCGCCGCCGATCGTGGCGAGGATGAACAGCTCGCGCGACCCCGTGCTTGCCACCCGTCCGAGGAGCCAGCGCAGCAGCCGGCTGCCGATCGTGAGCATGAACCCGACGAACACGACCGCCTTCGCGAGGCTCAGCAACGTCTGGACGATCACGTCGCCACTGCCGTGCGGCGCGAGTGCCGGCAGCACCGTGAGAATGACCACGGTCGAGAGGTCCTCGACCACCAGCCAGCCGACGACGATCCGGCCGTGACGCGAGTCCAGCTCGCCGTGCTCCTCGAGTGCGCGGATCGCGACGACCGTGCTCGCGATGCTGATCGTGAGCCCGAGCGCGAGTGCCTCGCGCGCCTCAAGGCCAAGCAACCGGCCCGCCCCAACCGTCAGCACCACGATCGCCGTCATCCGCAGCAGCGCCGCAGGGAGCGCGACTCCGCGCACCGCGAGCAGGTCGGCCAGCCGGATGTGCAGCCCAATGCCGAACATCAGGAAGATGACGCCGAGCTCGGCCAGCTGCCCGATCACGTGCGCGTCCGCGACATACCCCGGCGTGAACCGGCCGATCGCGATCCCGGCGCCGAGGTAGCCGATGATCGCGGAGACTCGCAGCGCACGCGCGAGCACTCCGCCGGCCAGCGCCACGACGAGTGCGACCGACAGCACGGTCAGCAGCTCGAGTTCTTCCATATCCCTCTCGATCGCCCGCCTACGTCCCGTCAGGATATGCGCTGGACGCCGCCCTCCCTCAAGTGAGCTCACCGAGGTGGAGACACCGCGCCTGGCCCCCGTCGGGGCTCGTACCGGCCG
>CAIXBH010000231.1 GCA_903917615.1 uncultured Chloroflexota bacterium
GAGGCGGACCCGGCCGAGGACGACGCCGAGACGCCATCGAACGTCGTGGTGCCGATGTCGCGGCGCATGGAGCCGCCGAAGGCCTTCGACGCCGACGACGCGGAAGCGGTCGCACCGCCGGTCGCCGCGTTTGCCCCGGTCGCGCCGCGAGCCGACGAGCCGTTCGCGGCCCCGGCCGCTGCCGCTGCAGAGCCGGTCGCCGAGGCATCAGCGGCTGAGGTGCCCCTCGACCTGTCGGCCGAGCTGCCGACGTTCGAGGTCGAGTCCGAGTACGGGCCGATCATCGTGACCCCGTTCGCCCAGGCAACGGAGCCGAACTCCGTGCAGGCATACGAGGAGCTCCCCGCGGCCGAGGCGATTGCGACTGCCCCGGCGGCCGCGATGCCGGAGCTCGTCGAGCCGCCGATGCCGGCGTTCGCGCCGGCCGCGTCGATGCTCAGCGAATCCTCGGACCCGCCTCCCCCGCCGGCGCGCGTCGCGCCCGCGGCGGCGGCAACCATCGAAGAGACACCGGCAGCTGTCCTCCCCGCAGCCGCCGCCACCACCCCCGCGCCGTCGCGTGCGGGCAGCCATCCAGGGACAACAAGCCCTCGTGCGACGACCGGACGTTCCGGTGCGCCACGCGAGACGGGGAAGGGAAACACCATGAAGGCGGCGCGAAAGGAAGGCGCAGGGATGAACGACTACGAGGGCCTGCCGCCAATCAAGGTGGTCGGCGTCGGCGGCGGCGGATCGAACGCCGTGAACCGCATGATCAACGCCCGGCTCCCCGGCGTGCAGTACGTAGCCATGAACACGGACATGCAGGCGCTGGAGTACTGCAAGGCCGAGATCAAGGTACGCATCGGTGACCGCCTCACGCGCGGCCTCGGCGCCGGCAGCGACCCGCTGCGCGGCCAGCGCGCCGCCGAGGAGTCCCGCGAGGCGATCGCGGAGGCGCTCGCGGGCGCGGAGATGGTGTTCGTCACCGCCACCCTGGGCGGCGGCACCGGCACCGGCGCGGCTCCGACCATCGCCGAGGTGGCGCGCGAACTGGGCGCGCTCACCATCGGCGTCGTCACCAAGCCGTTCACCTTCGAGGGCTCGAAGCGCCGCCAGCAGGCCGAGGAGGGCGTCCGCGACCTCCAGGGCAAGGTGGACACGCTCATCGTGATCCCGAACGACCGCCTCCTGCAGATCGGCGACGACAAGATCTCGATCGAGGAAGCCTTCCAGATGGCGGACGACGTGCTCCGCCAGGGCATCCAGGGCATCAGCGAGCTGATCACCGTGCCGGGCATGGTGAACCTCGACTTCGCCGACGTGCGCAAGATCATGTCGGACGCCGGCCCCGCGCTCATGGCGATCGGCAGCGGCCGCGGCGAGAACCGCGCCACCGATGCCGCCCGCCAGGCCATCGCGAGCCCGCTGCTCGAGGTGGACATCACCGGCGCCACCGGGGTGCTGTTCAACGTCACGGGCCCGCGCGACCTCGGTCTGCGCGAGCTCGACTCGGCCGCGCGCGTCATCGCGAGCGTGGTCGACCCGGAGGCGGAGATCATCTTCGGCACGAGCATCGACGACACGATGTCGGACGAGGTGCGCATCACGGTCATCGCGACCGGCTTCTCCGGCGTCCGCAAGATGAGCGTCCGCCAGATGATGGACCAGTCCGAGCCCGAGCCGATCAAGCTCGGCCAGATCCGCCCCGACCCGACCTCGGCCGAGTCGCTCACCGAAGCCGACCTGCCGACGTTCCTGCGGCGCAGCTTCCCGACGCGGTAGCTATCTCGAGCTAGCTCCCGCCCGGGCGCGGGCGGTCCTTCTTCCCGAAGGGCCGCCCGCTTTTCTTTGTCCCCGGCGTGCGATCCCGCGATGCTCCGTGGCCGCACCCGGGCAGCGCCCTCACCCCCCGCCCTCTCCCGCTGCGCGGGCGAGGGAACCGGATCTCCCGACGCGTGGAGTCACTCGCACCGCACCGCGCGCAAGCAATGTGGGTCCGCCGGGGGTTTGGGGGCGCGCAGCGCCCCCATTTCTTGTTCTCCTTCTGTCTCCCCCTTCCCGCCTCGGGAAAGGGGCCGGGGGGATGGGCCGCCTCGACCATCCGCGCGCTTACGTCATCGCGCCGGTGGAGGTCACACAACGCGCGCATCTCCTCGCCCCGTGACGCGGCAATGCGCGCATACCTCGCGCGCGCACGCCCGTGCCCGCCCGCTCCACAGGCGTCGACACCGTTCCGCGCGCAATGGGGACAAGTTCACCGCCCGGTGTGGATGGGAGCCGTTGTCGGAGCGGGGGCGCGGCCTCAATATCCAAGGCCGGGCACGCAGCAACCCTCACTCCTCGGAGGGGCAGCGTGACTCGGCCAGAGCCTCTCTCCCCAAGAGAGTTACCACGACCATGAGATGCCCGTTCTGCGGCGAAGCCGCCACCAAAGTCATCGACTCCCGTACCGCCGAGGCCGGCATTCGTCGCCGCCGCCGCTGCGAGAGCTGCGGGGAGCGCTTCACCACCGTCGAGCAGGTGCAGCGCGCCGTCGTCATGGTCGTGAAGAAGGATGGCCGCCGCGAGGAGTTCCAGCGCGAGAAGCTGCTCCTGGGCCTGCGCATCGCCGCCCGCAAGCGCCCGCTGCCCAGCGGCGCGATCGAAGCGATCGTCGAGGACGTCGAGCAGCGCCTGATGGGCTCCGGCCAGAGCGAGGTGCCCAGCCGCGTCATCGGCGAGATGGCGATCACGCGCCTCAAGCCGCTCGACCCGATCGCCTACATCCGCTTCGCGTCCGTCTACCACCAGTTCGTCTCGCTCGACGAGATGATGGACGAGCTCAACCGCATCGCCCGCAGCCCCCTCGGCATCTCGCCGGAGCAGGCCAAGCTCTTCGAGGACGAGCTCGACGCCATCCTCCACGGCACCACCCTGGAGTCCTCGCTCGAGGAAGACGCCCCGCTCGACGAGAACCTCCTGGACGAGGACGACCCGCGCCAGCCCATCCCGATCGGATCGCGCGGAGAGCGCTAGTTCCGGCTCCCTCTCCCCTCGCGGGAGAGGGTTGGGGTGAGGGCTCTCCCTCGCCGCCCTACCTTGAGGCGCGCGCGTCCAGGCTCAGCCGACCGGCGCCGCGCCAGAGCAGCCACCCCGCGCACGCGAGGATCACCAGCGGCAGCGCGAACGGCGGCGCGTTCGGCGCCGGCCACACCGTCACCACGAGGTGCGCGTAGAACGCCACGAGCATGACGGGGATCGCGAGCAGCGCGCCGAGGCGTACCCACCCCCCGAGCAGAAACAACAGCCCCGCGATGATCTCGATCGCCACGGCGATCGGCGCGAGGATCTCGGCGCCCGGCAGGCCGAGCGCCTGCGCCAGCGGGAGCATCCCCTGCCCCGGCTTAAAGACGTGCGCGAGTCCGACGCCGATCAGCGGCGCGGCAGCGATCAGCCGCACGACGAGCGCATCCCAGTACGGCCCGGTGGCACGAGACAGTAGCGATGTCATTTAGTTGGCGTCCTAGATCGTTCGAGGCCAACGAGCAGAAGTTGACTTACGAGCCCCATCGCCTGGATAGCAATCTCAGATTCCGTTTCGGTAACGCTCGGAGGAAATGGTCGTCCGTGTCCCGTTCCTTCGTGGTTACGGAGCCGATTGACCGCACCTCCCAAGAGGTAACACGCTTGCGTTACTGCGACCCACGGATCTGGATCGAGCGAATCCGCAACCTTCGGGGAAGGTGGCTGAAGTCCCAGTCGGTCAAAGGCGAGATAAAGCGTCATGGGAAAGTTGGAAGACTGGGGATAATCGCCAGTCATCTCAACAAGCACATGCCGTGCTGTCGCCTCCAACAGATCTTTGCTTGTTCCGACAAGCAGCGCGGCATCTCGTGAACCTCCCTGCGCCCGTCGCACGTAATTCCGTAACGCCTCAGTAAGAGCTAGCCCATCGAGTGCCTCGAGCCGCGTCGGGTAGAGAGTCCCATCTGAATCGAGGGTGAGTCCCTCCGCGGCGAAAGCCGACTGTGCAGATCGAATCAGGTCCTCACCTAGAAACTCGTTAGATGCTGGGCGAAAAGCTCCGCGCGCCTTCGCGGACGCCAGAAGTGTCTTCGCGAGTTCTTCACCGTTAGCGGGCTGCGAATCGATCGCGAAAGAGAGGACATCGCGAACGCGTTTCATCTTGCCGACTGGATCGGCACCGTCGGAGAGCGGGTCGGCGGAATCCAACTTGAATCGCCTGAACGCTCGAGTGAGTTCGTCGTGCGACGGCCCGCGGCCACCCTCAAAGAATCTCGCGAGCACTGAGACGATTTCGTCGTTCAACATTTGCGGTCGACCCTAGTCACTCCGACGGCCCTCTGCCCGAATCCTAGCAGAACGCGTGTTCTCCGAAGCCAGGCGACTCGCCTGCATGCCATAATGGTCACGTACCCTTCGCTTGCATCGTCAGCGGAACGTATGTTCTACTGACCGCCCGGCGAGGGAGGTCGAGAGCATGGTCGCTGCACAGGACATCCGCACGAGCGCAGTCGCGCTGACCGAGAACGCACGCACGGTCCTCGAGCGGCGGTACTTGCTGCGCGATGAGCGCGGCGCCGTCGTCGAGACGCCCGAGGGGATGCTCGCGCGGGTCGCCTCGGCGGTGGCCTCGGGCGAGGTCACCGAGGACGCGCGGCGCACGTGGGCGCAGCGCTTCTACGACACGATGGCGTCGCTGCGCTTCCTGCCGAACTCCCCGACCCTGATGAACGCCGGCACCGGTCGAGGCACCCTCGCGGCCTGCTTCGTGCTGCCGGTCGAGGACTCGCTCGAGTCGATCATGGCGACGGCGCAGGCCACCGCGATGGTGCAGAAGTACGGCGGCGGCACCGGCTTCACGTTCTCGCACCTGCGCGGCATCGGCGAGCCGATCGCCTCGACGCACGGCTCCGCCTGCGGGCCAGTGTCCGTGCTCCAGCACTACGACGACGTGTCGCGGCTAGTGACGCAGGGCGGCAAGCGCGACGGCGCGAACATGGGCATCCTGCGCGTCGACCACCCGGACGTGCGCGCCTTCATCCACGCGAAGGACGACGGCGTCACCGCGACGCGATTCAACATCTCCATCGCGGTCACCGACGAGTTCATGGGCCTCGCCGCCGACGGCGGTCTGCTCACGCTGCGCGACCCGCGCGACGGCAGCCCGCGCGGCACCGTCGACGCGGCCGCGCTGCTCGACGAGATCACGCGCGCGGCGTGGACGACCGGCGACCCCGGCCTCATCTTCCTCGACACCATCAATCGCACGAACCCCACGCCCGCCCTCGGCGACATCGAGGCGACGAACCCCTGCGGCGAGGTGCCGCTGCTGCCCTGGGAGGCGTGCACGCTCGGCTCGCTGAACCTCGCCCTCTTCTGGGACGACACCGCGCACGACGTCGACTGGGAGGCGCTGCGCGAGACCGCGCGCGTCGCGACGCGCTTCCTCGACGACGTGGTCGAGGTGAACACCTTCCCGTTGCAGGAGATCACGGACGCCGTGCACGGCAACCGCAAGATCGGCCTCGGCGTGATGGGCTTCGCCGACCTGCTCATCGCCGCCGGCATCCCCTACGCGAGCGACGAGGCGCTGGCCCTCGGCCGTCGCCTCGCGGAGACGATCTCCGCTGCCGCCGACGAGACCTCGGCCGCCCTCGGCGAGGAGAAGGGCGTCTTCCCGAACTGGGAGCGTTCGATCTACGCGAATGGTCCGAAGTATCGGAACGCCACCCGCACGTGCATCGCGCCGACGGGCACGATCGCGATCATCGCCGGCGCATCGTCCGGCATCGAGCCACTGTTCTCGCTCGCGCACTATCGACGTATGGGCGACGGCACGATCCTCCCCGAGGCGTCCGAGGCCTTCCGCGTCGTCGCGCGTGAGCGCGGCTTCGCCTCCGACGAGCTCTTCGACGACCTCGCCCACGGCGACCACCTCGAGGACCGCGACGACGTGCCCGAGGACGTGCGCCGCCGCTTCGCCACCGCGCACGAAATCGCGCCCGCGTGGCACGTGCGCATGCAGGCCGCGTTCCAGCAGGGCACCGACCTCGCCGTGTCGAAGACGGTGAACCTTCCGGCGGACGCGACGGTCGACGACGTGCGCAACGTCTACGTGCTCGCACACCAGCTCGGCTGCAAGGGCGTCACCGTCTACCGCGACGGCTCGCGCGCCGTGCAGGTCCTCGCGCACGAGGTCGCCGAGGACGTTGCGGCCGCGTCACACACGCACGAGGAGCACTCGACTCCCTCCACCACGACGGCGCCTGCGCCGTACCGCCGCCACCTCCCCGACGAGCGCGAGGCGGTGACGCACAAGTTCCGCGTCGGCGATCAGGAGGGCTACCTCACCGTCGGCATGTTCCCGGACGGCAAGCCGGGCGAGGTCTTCATGAAGATGGCGAAGGAGGGCTCGACGGTGTCGGGCCTGATGGACGCGGTCGCGATGCTCACCTCGGTCGCGCTGCAGTACGGCGTCAGCCTCGAACAGCTCGCGGCCAAGCTCGAGGAGACGCGGTTCGAGCCGTACGGCGTCACCGCGAACCCGGAGATCCCCTTCGCGACGAGCGTCCTCGACTACGTCTTCCGCTGGATGCGCCTCCACTTCGGCATCGAGGCCTCGCTCCCGGACGGCACTGCGCCGTCGCTCTCGGGCCTCACGTGCCCGGACTGCGGCCAGCAGCTCCAGTACGCCGAACGCTGCCTCTCCTGCCGCTTCTGCGGCTACTCGAAGTGCGCCTGACGGCGCGGCCGCGACTCGAAGCGCGCGTAGCGGCCTGATCGCCTTCCGACCCGTCCCCCACGCGCAGCGCCCACCGCTCCGCGGCGTATGCTGGGGTCGATGTCCTACGGATACGAACCGCAGAAGCAGAGCACCGAAGGCTCGTGGAGCGAGGTCTGGGCGCTGACCCGCGCCGTCTTCGTGGCCCTCGCGGTGCCCCTCGGCCTGATCGGGCTCGCGCTCGGCCTCGTCATGGGGGCGCTCGTCGCACTGTTCTCGAACCCTCCGCTCGCGCTGCTGCCGCTGAGCATCCTCGGCGCCGGCTGGTACTACATGGTCCGGAAGGACAAGCGCGCCCAGGCCGACCTCGACGAGGAGATCAACGGCACGCGCCCGATGCGCGACCGCCGGAACGACCGCCGCCCGCCCGGCTGAAGGCGCGGATCCACAGGCTTGCCGCCACGGGAGGGCAGGGCGATGAACCCACTCCACTTCAACGTCATGCTGATGCCGCTGGGAGCCGAGGTCGGCACCCGCTTCCCGAGCTTCACGCGACGCGTCGAGCTGGCGGAACAACTGGGCTTCGATGGCATCTTCGTCGGCAACTCGTACGCGATGGCTGCGCCCGACCCGTTCGCACTCCTCGGACACGCGATCTCGATTACGCAGGACATGCAGGTCGGCACGTCCGTGTTCCTGCTCCCCATGCGCCACCCGACCACGGTCGCGGTCCAGGCTGCCACCCTCGACCAGATGAGCGGCGGGCGCTTCCTCTTCGGCGTCGGGGTCGGCGGCGAGCGCGGCCCGGACTTCTCCCTCAACGGCATCAGCGCGCACGACCGCGGTGCCCGCATGGACGAGCAGCTCGAGGTCATGCAGGGGCTCTGGTCAGGCGCTGAGGTGCACCATCACGGGCGCTTCTACGACATCGAGGGCAAACTCGGCGTGACGCCCGCGCGCAAGCCGCTGGCGCTGCTCATCGGGGCGCGCGGCGGCGCGACCCCGCAACTGCAGCACGCCTATCGTCGCGTCGTGGATCGCGCGAGCGGCTGGCTCCCCTACATCATGACGCCCTCGGGATACGCGCGCGGCCTCGAGGCGATTCACGCGCTCGACCCCGATGACACCCCTCGCATCCTCGGACTGGTCGAGATGACGAACGTCGGATCGGGCGACGGCAGCGCCGCCGTCGAGGAGGCAGCCATCCGCGAGGCGAAGGGCTACGGAGGGACACCGGAACAATTCCGGCGGCTCGTCCTCGCGGGCAACGTCGCGCAGGTCGTGGACCGGATGCAGCAGTTCGCGGACCTCGGTGTGACGGAGTTCGTCTTCAACTGGGCCTGCGACCCTGCCGCGGTCGAGGACCAGATGCGGATCCTGGCCGCAGACGTGCTCCCGGCCGTGCGCGCCCACGTCGAGGCGAATCGCGGGGTCTGATGCCCGGCGCTCCTCCACGCGCGCGTGGAGGGGTACTCTACGGCGCATGACCGCCACCACCACCATCGCCCAGCGCATCGCCGAGGTCCGCGCGGTCATCGCGCGCGCCTGCGAGCGCGCCGGCCGCGACCCGTCCGAGGTGTTGCTCGTGGGTGCCTCGAAGACCCAGCCCGCCTCCGCCATTCGCGACGCCATCGCCGCCGGCCTCGCCGACTTCGGGGAGAACCGCGCCGACGAGCTCGAAGCCCAGGTCGAGGCCGCGCGCGTGGCAGGCATCCAGCCGAACTGGCACTTCATCGGCCACCTGCAGCGCAACAAGGTCCGCGAGGTGGTGCCGGCGATCTCTGCGCTCCACTCGCTGGACTCGACCGCGCTCATCGCCGAGATCGAGCGCCGCCGAGAGGCTCTCGACGCCGCCGGTGCGACGCTCCCGCTCCCCTGCTACCTTGAGGTCAACGTGGCGGGCGAAGCGCAGAAGCAGGGCATCGCGCCCGCCGACGTGCCGGCGCTCCTCGCGGCCGCAGAGGCGTCGCCCGTGGTCACGGTGGTGGGACTCATGACCGTGGCCCCGCTCGTGCCCGACCCCGAGCAGGTGCGCCCGGTCTTCCGCGCACTGCGCGAACTGGCCCAGGCACACGGCCTGAAAGGACTCTCGATGGGCATGACGGACGACTACCCGGTCGCCATCGAGGAGGGCGCGACGCTCGTCCGCGTGGGACGCGCGATCTTCGGCGAGCGGCGATCATGACGGCCCAGGGCGGGTCGCGGGACGAGGGCGAGACGTTGCGCATCGGCATCATCGGTGGCGGCTTCATGGGCGAGGCGTTCCTGCGCGGGCTCCTGCGTGCGGGCGTGGCGAAGCCGGCGGACATCGCCGTCGCCGAGGTCGTCGAGGCCCGTCGCGTGGTCCTCGGCGAGCACGGCGTGCGCGTCACGGACGACGCGGAGAGCGCATCGATCGGCGCGGAGGTGGTGCTGCTGGCCGTGAAGCCGCAGGACATCCCGAACCTCGCCGCGCAGCTGCAGGGCAGCCTCCCGAAGGACGCCGTCCTGATCTCGATCGCCGCGGGCGTGAAGCTCGACGACGTCCGCCGCTACAGCGGCCATCGCGCGTGCGTGCGCGTGATGCCGAACCTGCCCGCCGCGGTCGGCGAGGGCGCCGCCGTCTACTACCCCTCGAGCGAAGTCACCGAGACGCAGCGCCGCCGCGTCGAGACCGTGCTGCGCGCCGTCGCGCAGGCCGTGGTCGAGGTGCACGACGACGACGCCGTGGACCTCGCAACCGCAGTGCACGGATCCGGGCCCGCGTACGTCTACCTCTTCATCGAGGCCATGGTCGACGCCGCGGTGCGCCTCGGCATGAAGCGCCCGGACGCGACCGCGCTGGTGCTGGCGACGGTGAGTGGCTCGGCGCGCTACGCGATCGAGACGGGCCGGCACCCGGCAGAGCTGCGCAACGCCGTCACGTCGCCAGGCGGCACCACCGCAGCAGCGCTCGCGGAGCTCGAGGCCGCCGGCTTCCGCACCGCGATCGATTCAGCCATCGAAGCGGCCTACGACCGCGCGCACGAACTGGGAGAGTGACGCGTGGACATCGTCGCACTGGCGCACATCGTCGGGACGCTGTTGCAGGTGCTCGCGTTCGCGATCTTCGCGC
>CAIXBH010000232.1 GCA_903917615.1 uncultured Chloroflexota bacterium
ATCATCACCCCTCCCGCCCGGAAGGGCAGCGCCCAGTGGATCACATTGATCACGTGCGGCGGGCGCCTCGTCTACGACGACTCCGGGTACGGGGAGTACCTCGACCGCGATGCCATCGTCGCGGAGCGGGTGAACTAGCGAGTCGCCCCCGCGTCCCGGCTGTCGAGGCGCTTCAAGATCTCCGTCTGCTGCAGGTTGATGTTGTGCACTTCCGTCGTCAGCGTGTGGATCGCAATGAGCGTCGCGTGGTCGGCCTCCGCCCGCGCGTCGCTCGACGCCGACTGCACGTTCTGCCCGACGATGATGATGGGCAGCAGCACGAGTTGAAGGAATGTCTGGGCGATCCAGCCGACGATCACGATCGGCGATCCGGACGCGAGTGCGGCGGGGAGCGAGATCAGGGCGAGTGCCGTGAACGCGTAAGCGCACCACATCGACCCAACGGAGTTTGTGATGCGCACCGCCAGCCACCGGTTGAGCCGCCCGAGGCCGCCTGACCCATGCACCGCCTCGTGACCGAGCGCCGACAGGACGAGCTTCGGCACGTGCGCCCTGGCACCGCTCACCGCATCAGTCGAGCTCGTCGCCATGCCACACCTCCGATACTGCACACGACCAGGGCCACCGGCGCTGCGCGGGTCAGCGACCGACGAGCGCGTCGACCGCGGCCATCTCCTCACGCGACAGTCGCCATGACGCGGCAGCAGCGTTCGCGGTGACCTGCTCCGGGCGCGTCGCACCCGCGATGATCGAGCCGAGGTAGTCCAGCGACGCGAGCCACGACAGTGCGAGTTCGAGGATCGTGTGGCCGCGCTCGCGCGCGAACGCCTCGAGACGCTCCACGCGGTCGAAGTTCTCCGCGGTCAGCTCGTACCCGCTGATCGAGTCGCGTCCCTGCGCCAGGCGGCCACTGGCGCCCGTCGCGTCGCGGCGGTACTTCCCGGTGAGCAGACCACTCGCGAGCGGGTAGAACGGCACCAGGGAAATACCAAAGTGCTGTGCGGCGGGGATGACCTCCGCCTCCAGCTTCCGGTTCAGCACGTTGTATTCGCTCTGGATGGAGACCAGCGGCGCGTACCCGCAGGCCTGTGCGATCGACTGCGACCGCGCGAGCCGCCATCCCGGGTAGTTCGATGCGCCGACGTAGCGCACCTTCCCCGATCGCACGAGGTCGTCGAGCCCGCGCATGGTCTCCTCGTCCGGCGTGCGGGGGTCCGGCTGGTGCACCTGGTACAGGTCGATGTAGTCCGTGCCGAGGCGACGCAGCGAGTCCTCCACCGCCTGCATCATCCAGCGCCGCGAGCCGCCGCTGCGCATCGGCTGGTCGCCCATGCGCGCGCCGAACTTCGTCGCGATCACCACTTCCTGCCGGTGCCCCTGCAACGCCCGCCCGAGGTACTCCTCCGAGGGGCCACGCCCACCGTACACGTCAGCCGTGTCGAAGAAGTTGATGCTCTGGTCGAGGCACTCGCGCACGACAGCAGCCGCCTGATCGGCGTCGATGCCGGCATCGAGGCGGCGACCAAAGTTGTTGGTGCCGAGGCCGACGACGGACACCTGGAGGCCTGAGTTCCCGAGGTACCGATATTCCATGCTGCATCCTTCGCGCACGCCCACAGTGATCCTGAGACGCGGCCAAGCGTACGTCGATCCTCCCTGACGAGGGCACCCTCACCTCGCCACGGCACGCCGTGATGCAACGCTCGCTGGCGGAGATCGCACCCTGGACGGGTGTTATTCTGCGGCGAGCAGACCAAGCGGCCGAAGCGATCGGCCAGGCCCAAGGAGCCGAGCATGGAAGCATCGAAGAACAATCCGCTGTTTGCCCGCATGACGCGCCGCCGCGCACTCGCGGTCGGCGGCACGGGCGCGCTCGGCCTGAGCGCCGCAGCGCTGATCGGCTGCTCGGCTGGTTCGAAGGCGACCGCGCCTGCGGCCGCGAACAAGGCCGCCGCGACAGGGGCGTCGAGCGCCCCCGAAACCCCGAAGCGCGGCGGCACGCTGCGCTACTCCGTCGACCAGAACCCGGACAGCCTCAACCCGTACCTCGGCCTCGGTGGCGGCGCGACGGCCGGTACGTTCCACCAGAACGTCTACAGCACGCTGTTCGCCTTCGAGCCGGGCTTCAAGGCCCCGGCGACCGGCAAGGTGATCGGCGATGCCGCCGTCTCCTGGGAGCAGCCGGACCCCCTCACGATCGTCGCGAAGATCAACCCGAAGGCGAAGTTCGACCAGCGCGCGCCGCTCAACGGCCGCAACCTGACCTCGGACGACGTCCTTCAGACGTGGAAGCTGCTCCTCGCGACGCCGACGCTCGCGCCGGGACTCGCCAACAAGGCCAATCCGGACGCGCCGATCGCCGACATGGAGGCGGTCGACGCCTCGACGGTGCGCATCAAGCTCGCGTACCCGGACGCGACCTCGCTCTCGCGCCTCGGCGGCGCGCTCCGCATCCTCCCGGCAGAGGGCATCGCAGGCAAGTTCGACCTGTCGAAGGAGATGCGCGGTACCGGCGCGTTCATCCTCGACAGCTACCAGCCGGGCGTGTCGATCAAGTTCAAGCGCAATCCGGACTGGTTCGGCGGCCCCGACAAGCCGTATGTGGACGCGATCGAGAACCCGATCATCTCCGCCCAGGCGCAGCTGGACGTCCAGTTCCGCGCGAAGAAGCTGCAGTGGTCGGCGGTCTCGAACGAGAACATCGCGCAGTTCGCGAAGGACCTGCCCGGCACCGAGATCGCGGTCGGCACGCCGAACACCCGCAGCCCGCTGATCTCGCCGAGCTTCCTCCCCGGCCAGCCGTGGCACGACATCCGCGTTCGCCGCGCCGTCTCGATGGCGATCGACCGCGACACGCTCGCGAACGTGCTGTACAACCCGCAGCAGTTCAAGGCGCTGGGCGTCAACCTGAACACCTACTGGAACGCTCCGCTCTCCGGCGGCTACGGCGCCTTCTGGCTTGACCCGAAGAGCCTGAAGTTCGGCCCCGCCGCGCAGTACCTGAAGTACAACGTCGCCGAGGCGAAGAAGCTCCTCGACGCCGCGGGGTACACCTCGGCGAAGCCGATGGAGTTCGACCTGCTCTACCCGGGCACGACCTACGGCACCGACTGGCCGACCCGCGTCGAGACGCTCCAGGCGATGCTCAAGGAGGCTGGCGTCAAGATGAACGGCGTCTCCGTCGACTACGCGACGGAGTACGTGCCGAAGATCTTCCGCGGCAAGACCCTCTTCAAGGGCAAGAACGTCGACGCAGCGGCGCACCTCGTCAGCGGCGGCGGCGCGGCCGACGCGCTGCTGTACTACCTCAACTTCTACACGGCGAAGGCCGCGAACACCGCGACCGGCACCGAGTACCCCGAGTTCGAGGCGATGCTCCGCAAGCAGCTCCCGGTGACGAACTTCGACGAGCGCGTCGCCGGCGTGCACGAGCTGAACAAGTACGCGGTCGACAACATGCTCGTGGTGCCGGCCGGCCCGTACACCGAGTTCATCGACCTCGTGTGGAAGGATCTGCGGGGACCGCAGGAGTGGAACCCGTGGTCCCCGTCCGTCCGGTACGGCGTCTCGTGGATCACGCTGCTGTTCCAGAACTTCTGGTTCCGCGAGCAGTTCTAGGAACAGGGGCGAGCAGCCCCAAACGAGAGGGCCTACACGAGAGGATCGTCGGATATGGCGCCTGCATCGGGTCTGAATCTGCTCTGCCGCAACGTCACCACGTTCGCGGCAGACAAATCGTTCGATGAAGGCGCCTTCCGGGCCTCCCTCCAGCGGCTCGTCGATTCCGGCATCGGCGTGTACCTCGCCAGCACCGCCTCTGGCGAGGGCCACGCGCTCTCGAAGGATGAGCTTCGGCGCGTCTACGAGGTCGCGGTGGATGTCTGCAAGGGCAAAGTCCCGGTGGCCTCGAACCAGCCCGAGGAGCACACCGCGCCGGGCGCGATCGCGCAGGCGCGAATTGCCGTCGACGCCGGCGTGGACTTCGTGAACATCTACGGGCCCGCCGGCCACCACGGCTACCGGCCGACCGACGCCGAGTTCATCGAGTTCTATGAGGACGTCGCGAAGGAGATCGACTACCCGATCGCCCTCGCACCGAATAACTCCATCGGCTACATGCCGTCCGCAGCCCTCATCGCGGAAGTCGCGAACCGCGTCCCGCAGGTGTCGCGCATCAACATCCTCGAGGCGGGCGACACTTACTTCATCAACCTCAAGGAGCGCCTGAACCGCGACATCCCGATCCTGGTGTCGGTCCCGGGCTGCCTCGAGCTCCTGTCGCTCGGCGCGGGCGGGCTCCTCGGCGCGCAGGCGAACATCATCCCGAAGACGTTCCGCCGCTTCATCGACGGCTTCGAGCAGAACGATGTCGCGAAGCGCGATCTCGCGTACACCGAGATCGTAAAGTTCATCGACTACATTCGGCGCTGGCCGGGCGGCAGCCCGCGGGTGTTCAAGACGATCATGGCCACCTTCAAGTTGCCGGGCGGCGCCGGCGGCGTCCGCAAGCCCTACCTCACGCCGCCGCCGGCCGAGGTCGAGCGATTCATGGAGGGACTGCTTCGTCTGCATCTGACCGAGATCGACGAGCTCGCGCGCGACGCGGGCGTGCCGATCCCCGCGTAGCCCACACGACCGCACTGCCCGGGAGGCACTCCGATGGCTCATCGCCCCTTCAAGTTCGGCGCGGCGATCAGCGGCACCGAGCAGGTCGAGTTCGCTCGCAACATGGAGCGCCTCGGCTTCGATTCCGTCTGGGCGGGCGACCACATCCAGACCACCACCGCCGGCAGCGGCGAGGGCTACACCTACCTCGCGGCCATGGCCGCCGCGACATCCACCATCACGATCGGGTCGCGCGTCATCGTGCTCCCGCTCCGGCACCCCATGCTGAACGCGAAGATGGCCGCGCAGGTCGACCAGCTGGCGCACGGCCGCTTCATCTACGGCGTCGGCATCGGCGGTGACTACGCCCCGGAGTTTGAGAACCTCGGCATCCCGCTCAAGGAGCGCGGCCGCATCGGCAACGAGAACCTCGAGGTCGTGATGCGGCTCTTCAACGAGGAGCGCGTCACCTTCGAGGGGAAGTACTACTCGATCAAGGACGTCGAGTTGACCCCGCGCCCGTGGCAGAAGCCGCACCCACCGATCTGGATGGGCGGCCGCGCCGAGGAGGCGCTGGAGCGTGCCGTGAAGTACGCCGACGGCTACTTCCCGTTCCTCACCACCGCGGAAGGCCTGAAGCAGCGCCTGGAGCGCATCCGCATCCTCGGGGAGCAGCGCGGCCGCGACACCTCGACGATGGATGTGGGTCTCGTCACCGTGACGACGATCGCCGCGGATCACGACACCGCGCATGCCGAGGTCGCGGGCCGCAGCCCGGCGAACGGCACGCGCGCCACCACGGACTGGAACGCGACGATCGACCGCTACCAGGCCCACGGGAACGCGCAGGACATCATCGCCTTCTGCGAACGCTTCGCCGAGGCCGGCGTCCGGCACTTCGTCTTCAACCTCACCAGCGATCCGGTGCGCCTCGCCCACGACATGGATCTGCTCGCGAGCGACGTCCTCCCCTACTTCCGCGCGAAGTCCTGAGCCCCTACAACACCGCAATGGCCATTCCGGCGGATGCACTTCGGGACGTGGTCTTCGAGGCGCTTCGGCGCGACTTTGGCGGGCAGTGGCTCGGCCTGACGCAGGCCGTGGCCTGGGTGGCGATCGAGCGCGGGATGACCCCACCCCGCCAGGACACCCGGATCGTCCAGATCGAACCGGTCGACGAGCCTGCCGTACGCCGTTATGTCGAAACACTGATCGACGAAGGCGTGCTCGCGCTCGGGCTCCCCGGTGGCGAGGCCCGCTGGCCCTGGCTGTCGCTCACGGACGCTGGCCGCGCGCTGGTGGAGGGCGCAGCCGGCCACCCACCATCCCTCAACGGCTAGTTCACGCGGGACACGATCCCCGCGTCCGGAACGCATCTGAAGTGCGACAATCGCGCGGACGCGAACGCGCGCCCGGCAGTGGAGGCAAGACTCGATGACGACTGAAACGCAGCCCAGCATCGTTGGCACCCGCCCGGTCCGGCCCGATGGGGCCGACAAGGTGATGGGACGTGCCGTCTACGGCGCGGATGTCCGCCTCCCGGGCATGCTCGTGGGGCGCGTGAAGCGCAGCCCGCACGCGCACGCCATCATCAAGAGCATCGACGTATCGAAGGCGCTCGCGCTGCCGGGCGTGCACGCCGTGGTGACGCACGCGGACTTCCCGCCGCCGACCGAGAAGATCGTCGACAGCTTCCGTGGTCCCGGCCCGGCTGACTGGGAGATCGAGCGACTCCTCGCGCGGCGCAAGGTCCTCTACAGGGGCCACCCGGTCGCGGCGGTCTGCGCGACCGACATTCACATCGCCGAGGATGCCCTCAACCTGATCGAGGTCGAGTACGAAGTCCTCCCGCCCGTCATGAGCCTCGCGGACGCGCTCGCCCCCGGCGCACCCATCCTCCACGACGACGGCTTTGCCGACGACATCCCCGGCCTGTTCGAGCTTGTGGACGGCAAGCCCACGAACATCGCGACGCGCATCGAGCTCGGTGCGGGCGACATCGAAGCGGGCTTCCGCGAGGCGGACGTCATCATCGAGCGGGAGTACGAGACCGGGACGTACCACCAGGGCTACATCGAGCCGCACAACGGCACCGCCATGTGGAGCCGCGACGGCCGCCTGACGGTGTGGACCAGCACCCAGGGCGCCTTCGGCATGCGCGAGGGCATCTCCCGTGTGCTGGGCATCGATGTCGGCATGCTGCGGGTGGTGCCCGCGGAGATCGGCGGCGGCTTCGGCGCCAAGAACGTCATGTACCTCGAGCCGCTCGCGGCGCTGCTGTCGAAGAAGTGCGGCGGCCGCCCGGTGCAGGTGCGCATGAACTACGGCGAGGTCCTGGAGGCCACCGGCCCCACCTCCGCCACGCGTTCGTGGGTGAAGATCGGCGCGAAGCGCGACGGCACGCTGGTCGCCGCGGACATCCGCCTCGAGTACGAGGCCGGCGCCTACCACGGCTCGCCGGTCGCGGGCGGCGCGCGCTGCGCGCTCGGCCCGTACGTCATCCCGAACCAGCGGATCGTCGGCCTCGACGTCGTCTCCAACAAGCCGAAGGTCGCGGCGTACCGCGCCCCGGGGGCGTCCGCGGCGGAGTTCGCCGTGGAGTCCGCCATGGACGAGCTCGCACGCGAGCTCGACATCGACCCGATGGAACTCCGGATGAAGAGCCCCGCCCGCCAGGGTGACCGGCGCAGCGACGGCGCGACGCACGGCTCCGTGGGCACGGTGGACGTCATCCAGGCCGTCATCAGCCACCCCCACTACCGCTCGGAGATCACCGGCCCGAACCGCGGCCGCGGCGTGGCGATGGGCTTCTGGCAGAACGGCGGCGGCGAGTCCAGCGCGTACGCGAACCTCCACCCCGACGGGCGCGTCACCCTGCTCACCGGCTCGGTCGACATCGGCGGACAGCGCGCATCGCTGGCGATGCAGTTCGCGCAGAGCCTCGGCATTCCCTACGAGGACGTGAACTCGCTTGTGGGCGACACCGAGACCATCGGCTTCACCAACAACACCGGCGGCAGCCGCACGACGTTCGCGACCGGCTGGGCCGTCCACCAGGCCGCACTCGACATCCGCCGTCAGCTCGTCCAGCGCGTGGCCAAGATGTGGGAAGTCGCCCCCGAGACCGTCGACTACGACCCGGCCACCGGCATGGTGCTCGGGCCCGACGACCGCGCGATGACCTTCAAGGAAGCCGCAGCCCGCCTCTCGCACACCGGCGGGATGATCCAGGGCCACGCCGACATCATGTCGACGAGCATGGGCTCGGTCGGCGCGTCGATGGCCGCGCATATCGTGGATGTCGAGGTCGACCCGGAGACCGGTAAGGTGCAGATCCTCCGGTACACGGCGATCCAGGACGTCGGCAAGGCGATCCACCCCTCGTACGTCGAGGGGCAGATCCAGGGCGGCGTCGTGCAGGGCATCGGCCAGGCACTGAGCGAGGAGTACGTTTACGACGCGGCGGGCAACCTCCGCAACGGCAGCCTCCTCGACTACCGCATGCCGACTGCACTCGACCTGCCGATGATCGACGTCGTGCTCGTCGAGGTCCCGAACCCGGGGCACCCGTACGGCGTGCGTGGCGTCGGCGAGGTGCCGATCGTGCCGCCGCTCGCTGCGGTCGCGAACGCGATCGCTGATGCGATCGGCGTGCGGATGCAGAAGCTCCCGGCGTCGCCGCGCGCGATCCTCGAGCAGCTCCACCCGGAACTCTAGGACGGTCGAGGACGACAGATGCCCGTCGTCCACATCCCTGCGGCGCTCCGCCACCTCACCGACGGCCGCGATCGGCTCGAGGTGGCGGGAGCCACGCTGCGACAGGTGTTCGCAGCGGTCGAGCAGGAGTGTCCCGCCCTCGCGGGGCGCATCACCCAGGGCGACCGCATGCGCTCCGACATGGCGGTCGCGATCGACGGCTCGATCCTCGAGGGCGGCGGCCTCATCGACGCCGTCCGTCCGGACGCGGAGATCTACCTCGTGCCGCCGCTGGGCGGCGGCAGCGAGGCCTGACGCGCGCTACTCCGGCTTGACGCCAGCGGCGTCCAGCCGGCGCTTCGCCTCCGCGACCACGTCCGCCGGCAACGGCCCCTTCATCGCGAAGTCGATATTGCCCTGCAGGTGCCCGACGTCCTTCGTCCCGACGATCGTGGTGTCGAGGTCCGGGTGCGACAGCGTGAACCGGAGCGTGAACTCGATGCGGCTCATGCCGTCCAGCAGCTCGTCGAGCTTCGCCTGCTCCCAGCGATCGCGGGGCACCGAGCCGGACATCATGTAGTACGAGCGGTGCTCCCAGTCCGTCGGCATCCCGCGCGCGGCGCCACCGCGGATCGCAATGCCAGCGCCCGCCTGCGATGCCTCGACGATGATCCGCTCGTGGTCGCGCTGGATCGCCGAGTAGGGGATCTGGAACTCGTCGAACACGCCCATCGCGATGTGGTCGTGCAGCTCGGGCAGCGTCCCCGACATGCCGAGGAAGCGCACCTTGCCCTCGGCCTGGAGCTTCTGGAGCTCCGCGACCGCGCCATCCCGCTCGAGCTGCTCGCGCGTCGGGTTCCCGTGGAACTGCACGACGTCGAGGTAGTCCGTGTTCATGCGCCGGAGGCTCTGCTCAACGCCGGCACGCACGTTCGCCGCCGTGTACACGTGCTCGCCCGGGCTACCGAAGCCCTCGACGGCGCAGCCGCACTTGGACGCGAGGTAGTACTCGCCGCGGCGGTGCGCGATGAAGCGGCCAATGCGCTCCTCACTCAGCCCGTAGTCCGGCGACGTGTCGATGAAGTTGATGCCCCCGTCGAGGACGGCGTTCAGCACCTGCTGCGCCTCATCGTCGGTGACTTCAGGGCCACCGCGGGCCGGGCCACGAAGCTCCATCGCGCCGAAGCCGAGCGTGGTCACTTCCAGGCCCGTGCGGCCCAGCGTCGTTCGTGGCAGATCAGGCATGTGTCCCCCTTCGGGTGGTTGTGGGCAGCGAGCGTGGTCGGACCGCGCCTCGCAGCGCCTCGCATGGCGGCGTGACAGGAATGTTCTCAGTGTATCGGCGCACCCGCGCGAGGACAGCGCCTTGCACCCCGCACGCCGGCGCCGTCTACACTCGCGCCCGGGCCGCGAGAGACGCCGCTCGATGAGGGAGCCCCATGCCACTCATGTCCGTGGCTGACCGCGCCGAAGAAGTGCGTACCCCGCTGCGTGGCCTGCACGCCTGCGGGACCGCATGAAGGGCGGCCTCATGTCGACGCGGATGCGGACCGTCGCGGTCATCGCGCTGATCTTCGCGGCCCTGGCGGCGACGCAACTTGCGATGGGGCGGTCTGCGATCTGCCCCTGCGGGCAGATCGCGCTGTGGTCCGGCAACATCCAGAGCAACCAGAACTCGCAGATGTTCGCCGACCCGTACAGCCTGACGCACATCGAGCACGGACTGCTCTTGTTCTGGGCGCTCCGCCTGCTCTGGCCGCGTGGCAGCCTCGACCTCCGGCTGGTCGCCGTCGTCGTGGTCGAGGCGCTGTGGGAGGGCATCGAGAATTCGCCGCTCGTGATCGACCGCTACCGCGAGACGACGATCTCGCTCGGGTACTACGGGGACAGCGTCCTGAACTCCGCAGGCGATGTCGCGTTCTGCAT
>CAIXBH010000233.1 GCA_903917615.1 uncultured Chloroflexota bacterium
AGCGACCCTCCGAAGGAGGACCACCCCTTTCTCAAGACAGGCATGCCATATCCCTTCTGCCGGCGGTGAGAGCCGCCCATCTGCACCCCCGCCCCCGGGGGCGACGCGACGCGAGGTGCGTCGCGCACCCTTCATTCGCAGGCACATGGGCGATGGATCAGTCCGGCGGGCGGAGGGGGCGCTACAGGGTGATGAGGAAGAGAGGCGTGGTCGTCGGCGCCGGGCTGCCGCCGCTCGGCTCCACGGTCACAGCGATGACATCGCCGGCCTGGAGCGGTGCTGCCGCGCCGATGCGGAGCCGCGCAGAGCCGTCAGGCTTGCTGCTGAAGAGGCCGGCCCCGTGCGGCGCGGCGCCCGGGTGGATCGTCCACACCTGGTACGTCTGCCCGGACGGCAGCGGGGGCAGGCCGGTGACCTCGAGAGTCGCCGAGGTGACGCCGAGGTCATAGTGCAGGGTGCTGCCGGCGGCGGTGCCCGCCGGCACGCGACGCACGAGCGCCTCGCTCGGGCGTCCGACGACGCCACTCGCCATCAGCCCCCCGAAGATCACGACCAGGACCGCTGCAGCGGCAGCAGCCAGCACCCATCGAGGTCGAGCTTGCGGGAACCGCTGCACCGGCGTCGCCGTCGTCGGTCGGGCGTTCGCGGCGGCCGCCAACACACGAGCGCGCATGCCGGGCGGAGGTTCGCGCTCCTCAACGGAGCGGCCGACGAGGAGGGCTGCGGCGCGCAGCGACGCGAGTTCGGGGTGGAGGGCGCACCCACGGAGGTGCTCCTCGACGGCCGCACGCTCCTCGGCATCGAGGATGCCGAGCGCGTACGCGCCGGAAAGCTCGTCGACCTGCTCGCAGTTCATTTCGTGCGGATCCCCATCACATCCCGCAGTCGTACCAGCGCGAGGCGCAGGCGGCTTTTCACGGTCCCCAGTGGCACACCTACGACGTCCGCGATTTCGGCCTGCGTGCGCCCTTCGAAATAGGCCAGTTCGATGACCCGCCGGTGGTCGGGCGCGAGCGTCGTGAGCGCACGCCTCGCGGCCTCCAGGCTGACCTCGTCATAGACCTCGTCGACAAACTCCTCGGCGGCGATATCGAGACCGTCCGGGCCGATGGAGAGCGGCGCCTGGCCGCGCCGGGTGCGCACGAGGTCAATGGCGCGGCGGTAGACCATCGTCATCAGGAGCGACTCGACATTGCCTCGATGCGGATTGATGCGATCTGCCTGACGCCAGAAGGAGATAAACCCCTCCTGCACCGCGTCCTCCGCGGCCGCGGCATCCCCGAGCACCCGGTACGCGAGCCCGTAGGCGCG
Organism: uncultured Chloroflexota bacterium; assembly: GCA_903917615.1. Classification (GTDB taxonomy): domain Bacteria; phylum Chloroflexota; class Dehalococcoidia; order UBA2979; family UBA2979; genus SHYQ01. Next base: position 1,312 of record CAIXBH010000233.1, read on the forward strand.
CCGGCCGACACGGTCATACAGGGCCTCCAGCGCGCGCATGTCGCCATCCCGGAGGCGGGCAGCCTCCGCGGGGTCGACATCGGTTGTTCGCCGGCCATGCAGCAACGGATCACCCATCTTGCGTGGAGCGGGCGGAGAGCATCCCCACGGCCCGACCGTCGAGATACTACCCGTCACACACCCTCCGCGCCCGCGCGCTTGATCGCTGCCCGGCGCCCTGCCAACGCAGGTGATCCATGGACGTGGCGGGCCCGAATGACATGCAAGGGACCCGCACGAGGGGCCAGCGGCCCGGATGACGCCCGCCGGCGCGGGAGAGTGAGCAGGGGCGGATGGAGCGTCGATACTTCGGATTCTCCAGCGCCGAGGGTGCCCGACTCGGGGGCCTCTTCGGCGTCATCGCGCTGCTGCATGTGGTCGCCTGGGGGCTGTTCGTCCACTACTCCGGCGACTTCGGCCCGGTCTACGCCGGCGCCGGGGCGCTCGCCTACGGCCTCGGGCTCCGTCACGCGTTCGACGCGGACCACATCTCTGCGATCGACGACAGCACGCGATACATGCTGCAGCGCGGCAAGCAGCCCGTTGGGACCGGGTTCTTCTTCTCCCTCGGCCACTCGACGATTGTGATCCTCCTGTCGGTCGGGCTCGCATTTGCCGCGCGGACCGTGCTGGCCAACCTCGATGGGTGGCACGCGATCGGCGGCATCGTCGGTGCGGCAGTGTCGGCCACCTTCTTGTGGATCGTCGGGCTGCTCAACCTGATCGTCTTCGTCGGCATCCTTCGCACCTACCTGGAGATGAGGCGCGGCGAGTACGACCCGGAGCACCTGGAAGCACTCCTCGCCCAGCGCGGCTTCATGAATCGCATGCTCGGGCAGCGCTACCGGAACCTCATCACTGAGAGCTGGCATTTGTATCCGGTGGGGGTGCTCTTCGGGCTCGGCTTCGACACGGCGACCGAGGTCGGCTTGCTTGCGGTCACCGCGGGAGCCGCGAGCGCCGCGTTCGGCGACAGCGCGAGCGTCCTTCCGGTGTTCGGCATCATCGCGCTGCCGCTGCTGTTCACGGCAGGCATGTCGCTGATGGACACCATCGACGGCGCGCTCATGTCGAAGGCGTACCGGTGGGCGTTGTCCACGCCCTTGCGCAAGGTCTACTACAACCTGACCACGACCGGCCTCTCGGTCGGCGTCGCCCTCGCGGTCGGCACGGTCGAGTACGCGCAGGCGATCGTCGGTGGCTTCCGCATCTCCAACCCATTCCTCCACCGGCTGACGTCGATCGATTTCGAGGCGATGGGCTACGGCATCGTGGGAATGTCGATCCTGACGTGGGCCGTGTCGGCGGCGCTCTTCAAGTTGCGCCACGTGGAAGAGCGCTCGGGCGGTTCTCCAGGCGACCGAGCATCTCGGATGGCCGCCCGGCAAGACGGTTCACACCCCGCAGCAGTGCTGGAGTAACAGCGGAAGACGCGATCCGACCGGAGGCCCGCTACTGAGGGACGCAGAACAACGTCTGGTACGCCGCGCGGCAGGAATCGGCGGGCGCGATATCGTCGTGTAAATCGTTCATCAGCCTCATGAAGCGGCGCCAGGGCGGCCGGTCGCGTCGGTGGATGTCCCGCCGGGGCTCGCTCGTTCGCGTGTGCTGGAGCGAGATCGCGCGCGACCTCAGCGGTGAGCGGGCGCGTCCATGGATGGAGCCTCGCCGACGGTGATCACATGCGTCACGACCATGCGCTGCACGCCCTGGCGCCGCTGGATGCCGAACTGGAGCGCGCGCGTCCACGTGGCATGTGCAGGGACCTCGTACGTCTCGCCGGTGCAGAGGCAGCGGATCAGCAGGGCAGGCTCGGCGTCGTGCGGCGTCGGGAGGTGCGGCGCCGCCCAGAATCGGACCGGGTGGTCGAGCGGATTGCGCAGCGCGAGCACCACCGTCTGCACCTCGTCGACGCTGCCGTGAAGCACGCCCCCCGAGATCTCCTCGCCGAGCAGCGGCGTTTCACCCGCCGCGAAAACGCGCGGGACGGCGCTGGTCGAGTCCCCGGCGCGCAGGCGGTGGAGCGATGCCGCCGCCGGGAAATCGGCCGGCAGCACCCACTCGATCCGCAGGTCCACCCCGGTCGCGGATGCGCTCGAGCGCGGTGCGCAGCCCGGGAGCAGGCCGAGTGCGAGCAGGCATGCGAGGGCCACGGCGCGCGCGCGATGACGCGTGCGGGGCGTGGTGGCGGAACGGGCGGTCGGATCCACGAGGCTAGTATCGCCCGAGATCGACGGAAGGCCCGAAATCGGGCCTTCCTCTCGATGTTGTTGCCGGGCCGGCTGGCGCAGACTAGCCGCGGCTGCCCTCGATCTTCATGCCCGGGGTGGAGCCGAATTCCTCCCACGAGCCGTCGTATACGGCCACGTTCTGGTAGCCGATGAGGTACTTCAGCACGAACCAGGCGTGGGCCGCACGAATGCCGGACTGGCAGTACGTGAAGATCGTCTGACCATCGGACGCCTTGATGCCGGCGTTGTCGTACAGCTTCTTCAGGTCCTCCAGGGGGAGGAACTCGCCGCTCTTCGCGACCGCGTCGCTGTAGGCGAGGTTCAGGGCGCCGGGGATGTGGCCGCCCGCCGTTGCGGGGGCGCGAAGGTCACGACCCGTGAATTCGTCTGCGGTGCGGGAGTCGCACACGATCTTCGACGGGTCGCCGACGGCCTTCACCATCTGGTCCATCGTCACCACGATCGCCGTGTTCGGCTGGGCGCTGAACGCGTACGTCGCCGGCTGGCGCGTCGGCGTCTCCTTCGAGACCGGCTTCTTCGCCGCGTCCCACGAAGTCCACGTGCCGTTCAGCACGCGCGAGTCCTTGTGCCCGTAGACATCGAGGCTCCACAGGACGCGGGTCGCGGACAGGCTGCCGGAGTCGTCGTAGAGCACGATCGTGTCCGTCGGCTTCACGCCCGCCTTGCCGAGCACGGTCGCGATCTGCGCAGCGGGGGCGAGGTCCGTCACCACGCCCTTCTTGCTGTTGAAGTCGGCCTGCGACAGGAGGATTGCGCCGGGGATGTGTCCCGCGTCGTACTTGTCCTTCGTCCGCAGGTCGGCGATCACGATCGTCGGGTCGTTCAACTTCGCCGCGAGCGCGTCCACCGTGATGATGCGGTCGAGGTTGGGCTTGAGGGCCGCCGCGGGGGCCTTCGCGGTCGCTGCGGCGGTGGCCGCCGTCGCGGCTGCCTTCGGCGCTCCCGTGCCCGGCGCGGTCGCCGTCGACCCGCACGCCATCGCGAGCGCGGCAAACACCGTCCCGCCGAAGAGCAGCACCTGACCGGTCAATGAACGTGCCATACAAACCTCCTCCTGCATGCCCCGGGGGTGCAGGCGTTCAGCGCGATTCAACGCGAAGTGACGCTACGCGTCCTTGAACAGACGAATCATCCACTCGCCGTCCCGGATCTCGTCGATCTCGCAGCCGTAGCCGCGCTTCATCGCCTCTGGGGGGATGGTGGACAGTGCGGGCGGGTGGTCGGTGAGCACGTCCAGGGCGAGGATGCCCGGGTGCACCTCGTCCAGCTCCTTGTTCGTGCGGAGCATCGGGTAGGGGCAGATCTCCCCGCGGACATCCAGCACAGGTACGGTCTCGGCCTCGGTGGTCATGTTCGGCCTCTCTTCCGCGGGCACAGCTTGATGATTACTCGGCGGCTCGAGGTGAGCGTGGGCGCAGTGTGATGCGCCAATGATCCTCGTGGTCGCGCCGGAACGCCGCTTTCACCCCGCGTACCGCGGCGGTGGGTACGACGTATTTCACCACAACATCATGCGTAGTGGTCAGATCCAGGCTCTCGCCGGCGGCGGCACGCGCGATCGCGTCCTCGATGGCATCGAGGAGCGCAGGCAGCGGCTGATCGTCCCAGGCGATCTCCGTGACTTCGGGCTCCATCGTCACGCGAGCCGCCGGATCAACTGCGAGCCAACGAGCGCCCCGGTGGCCATCGCGATGGCGTAGACCCAGCCGTTCAGCGCAAGCGACGGGATCGCCGAGTAGAACGCCCCGAGGGTGCAGCCCAGGCCCAGCCCCGCGCCGTACCCCATGACGAGGCCGCCGGCCAGTGACTGGACATAACGTTGCGGCTGGTGCGGGATCCGCAGCCGGAACTCGCGTGCCAGCACGGCCGCCGTGAACGAGCCGAGGACCAGTCCGATATTCAGCATGAAACCGTCCGTGAACCACGACGCGCCCTCGGCGAGGGCGGCCGCGCAGCCCGCGAGGGTGTCCAGGCCCTTCTGGATGCCGACCGGGGCGCCGGCAAGGGACCCAAGGTCATTGGCCCACCGGGAGATCTCGCCCACCACACCCAGCGGGCGATAGTGGATGAAGAGCAGGATGTTGAGCCCGGACAGCACGACGGCGCCCGTCATCGGGCTCCACTCGCGACGGAAGACGCCTCGGAGTGCGACGCGGATGTCGTCGCCGACGCTGGCGGGCGGCGCTGGCTGGGCGCGCCGGATCGTGATGTTGGGGGTCGGCCCCTGCCGCCGCTCCCACCACAGCGTGCCGACATACGCGAGCGCCAGCAGCACCGCCGACAGGACGAGCGCGCCGGTGTACCCGAGGGTTGCTGGGAGCCAGATGCGCGGCGAGCTCTCGATTGAGTGCTCCCACCACCAGTTCCACGTGCGATTCAGCGTGTACAGGCCGATCAGCACGCCGCCCATGGCGACCCAGGACGCGAGGTAGCCCTCGCCCATTCGGTAGAGCGAGCCCGAGACGCATCCGCCTGCGAGCACCATCCCGATGCCAAACAGGAATCCACCCAGCACCGTCGCAATGCCCAATGGCAGGATGTGCGCGTCGTTTGGCATGCGTCCCGTCGAGAGATCGCCCACGATCGTGCTCATCACCATCGCGAAGCCGATGCAGCCAATGGCGAGGCCGACGATCAGGCCACGGAGCGTGCGCCCCTGGTGCAGGAGGAAGAGGTCGCGGAACGCGGACACGAAGCAGAGTCGCGCGCGCTGCAGCGTGAAACCGACTGCGATGCCCACGGCGAGGAAGGTCGCCATCTGCGCGCTCATGCCGAGCGCCACGAGGTACGCCAGCACTGGCAGTGCGAGCACGGCGAGGTGCAGCCCCTCACGGGCAGGCGCACTTCGCGGTGTGGTCGCTGCGGAGGCTGTCACCGGCGCATCGTACATGTCGCCGCTGCGGACGGTCGAGACGATGCGGCGTGCTGCAGCCGCGCGTGTGTATGCTCGCGGTATGGAAACCACGCGGCACCGAATCGCGCGCTATCTCGCGGTGGCGCTCATCTGTGGCACGGTTGGCGCGTTGTTCCTTCGTCAGCAACTGGCCCAGCGCGCGGCGCCGCCGGCGACCGAGATTGCCGCGGCCAGTGTCGACCTGCGTGTGGGCGCCCCCGTGCCGCCCGTCGTCCTCAAGCGGGCGGACGGCACCACGTTCCGTCTCGCCGACGCGCGCGGGAAGGCCGTGGTCCTCAACTTCTGGGCGAGCTGGTGTGGCCCATGTCGCGAGGAGATGCCGGGCTTCGAGGAAGCATCGAAGCGGCTCGGGAAAGACGTGCTGTTCGTCGGCGTGAACGCGACGTCCAGCGACTCGCGGGAGCAGGCGCAGGCCTTCATCGAGCAGATGGGCGTCACCTTCCCGATCGTCTATGACGAGTCGGGCAGTGTCGCCACCGCCTACGGGATCCGTGGACTGCCGGCCACGTTCTTTATCGATGCCCAGGGCGTCCTCCGGTCGAAGGCGCTCGGTCCCGTGCTGAAGGACCGTCTGCGGGAGCAGCTCGACACGGTGCTCGCGCCGAAGTAGCCGGCTGGGTGCCCGAACCCGCCGATGTTGTCCGAGAGATCGGTGGCCGGTACGATGCCCGGACTGGCAGGGCCGTCGGCCTCGGTCGACGATCCCGCTGTCTGGTGCGGTCCTGTGCCGCTTCCGGACTCGGACGATGCCGAGGTAGCTCAGTTGGTAGAGCA
>CAIXBH010000234.1 GCA_903917615.1 uncultured Chloroflexota bacterium
CCCGCAATGCGGAAGTCGTGAAATTTCTGCGCTTCGAAGGTCCCGGGGTTGGCTTCGAGCGTGATCTCGGCGTCCACCGCAAGCGGCATCCGCGCACGCACCGCCGCCAGCAGCCGGTCGATGCTGGCCGGCGCAAACAGACTGGGCGTGCCGCCGCCGAAAAAAATGCTGTAAATCCTGCGCCCCCATACCAGCGGCAGCGCCGCCTCGAGGTCTGCGATCAGCGCGTCTACGTAGTGTTCCTCGGGCAGCGGGCCGTTCGCCGCATGAGAGTTGAAATCGCAGTACGGGCATTTGCGCACGCACCACGGGATGTGGATATAGAGCGCGAGCGGCGGCAGCGCCTTGAACGACGGCGAGCGGGCCAGCATTGCAGCCGCGATTGGCGTGCCGCCTTGCACGGCGCTCACCGCCTGCTCTGCGGCTGAGCGAGCCGCAGCCGCGCGGCCAGCGCCGCCAGCGCCTGCGCGCGATGGCTGATGCGGTTCTTGTGCGCGGGCGCGAGTTCGGCGCCGGTCTTGCCTAATTCCGGCACCAGGAACAGCGGGTCATAGCCGAAGCCGCCGCTGCCGCGCGGCTCGCGCACGATCTCGCCATGCCATTCGGCATCGCAGATGATCGGCTGCGGATCGAAAGCGGAGCGCACGAGCACGATCACGCAGTAGTAATGCGCCTTGCGGTTCTGCTCAGCGGCCAGCAACTCGAGCAGCTTGCGGTTGTTGCGCTCGTCCTGTGCATCGCGTCCGCCAGCGACCGCGTCCGCGAAGCGCGCGGAATGCACGCCGGGAGCACCGGCTAGCGCGTCCACGCAGATGCCGGAATCATCGGCCAGCGCCGGCAGCTCTGAGTAGCGGCTCGCCTGGCGCGCCTTGGCGAGCGCGTTTTCGACGAAAGTCGCATGCGGCTCTTCGGCTTCCGGCACGCCGAGCGTCGATTGAGCGACGATCTCGATATCGAGCGGCCCCAGGATGGCGGCGATTTCGTTGAGCTTGCCGACGTTGTTCGAGGCGATGACGATTTTATTCATCGGTAGTGCCTGCACTAAGCTGCGCGAACTGCGGCGGCGCGCCTATGATATGCCCGGTTCATGCCTGTGCGAGTGCGGCCTTCTGCAGCGCGATCAGGCGCTGGATGCCGGCTTCGGCAAGATCGAGCATCGATGTCAGTTCGGGGCGCGTAAACGGCACGCCTTCCGCGGTGCCCTGTACTTCCACCAAGCCGCCGCTGCCGGTCATGACCACGTTCATGTCGGTTTCGCACGCCGAGTCTTCGGCATAGTCCAGATCGAGCACCGGCACGCCCTGATAGACGCCGACCGACACCGCGGCCACGAAATCCTGGATCGGCGATTCAGAGATCAGCTTGCTCTTGAGCAGATGCGCAAACGCGTCGTGCACCGCGACGAAGGCGCCGGTGATGCTCGCGGTGCGCGTGCCGCCGTCCGCCTGGATGACGTCGCAGTCGAGCGTGATCGTCGACTCGCCGAGCAACTTCATGTCGATGCACGCGCGGAGCGAGCGGCCGATCAGCCGCTGGATCTCCATCGTGCGGCCGCCCTGCCGCCCTCGTGCCGCCTCACGGTCGCCGCGCGTGTTCGTCGCGCGCGGGAGCATCCCGTATTCCGCCGTCACCCAGCCCTGTCCGCTGCCGCGCAGGAAACCCGGCACGCCTGTCTCGACGCTCGCGGCGCAGAGCACCTTCGTCTCACCGCACGTGATGAGTGCGGAGCCCTCCGCGTGGCGCAGGAACCCGGGCTCGATGCTGACCGGGCGCTCCTGCTTGGGCGTGCGTTCGTACGAGCGCTGGATCATCGGTGAGCCTTTCGTGCGTTTGGCGCGTGCGCGGCGGGTACCGTAGCACGCGGTACCCTTGGTGCCTCGCACCGCTCGAGGAGCCTCGATGACCGCGTACCGACTGACTGCCGACGAGCACGGCAAGACCCACCTCGAGGAGTGGGACCTGTTCGCATGGCCGTTTGAGAATGGGCCCGGCGAGTTCAAGGGCGTCGGCGGCGCCGTGATGGGTGACGCGAGCCGCGTCATGCTCATGCGCTTCGAGGTCGGCGCACACCCGGGATTCCATCGCGCCGTGCCTTCGTTCGCCGTCGTAGTCGCAGGCGAACTCGTGATCACCGACTCGGCCGGCGTCGAGGCAGTGCTGCAGGTGGGCGATGCGATCCGCGTGGAGACGACGGGCCGTGGCGGGTGGCGCCTCGGCAATCGGGGCGAGCACGAGGCCCTGCTCGCGCTCGTGCAGATGCCGCCGGCGAAGGCCGAGCCCCCCGGTCCGCCCTCGTCCGAGGCGCGCGACTAGCGCTTCGCCGGTGTCGGCGTGCGCGACGGTGTTCGTGTGGGCACGGGCGTCGAGGCGTGCTCCGGCGCGACCCATAGTCGCGAGCCCTCCGAGCGCAGCGTGACACTCCCCGACTCGTCCGTGCGGTACACGGGCACACCGGAGTCTCTGTAGCGCGCCATGACCTCCGCTACGGGATGCCCGTAGGCGTTGTGCGCACCCACCGAGACGATCGCGACAGCGGGCTGCACCGCATCGAGGAATGGCCGCGTCGAGGACGTCGACGAGCCGTGGTGCGGCACGACGAGTGCATCCGCGCGCAGATCCTCGCCGCTGCCCACGAGCCACGACTCCGCAGGCGCCTCGATGTCCGCGGGAAGCAGCACACGCACGTCGCCGACGCGCACGAGGACGACGATGCCGTTGTCGTTGATCGACGACAGGGTTGCGTCGTGCGTCTCGACGGGTGGTCCGAGCACCTCCACGCTCGTGCGCTCGCTCAGGCGCACGCGGTCGCCGATGTCGATCTCCTGGCCCTCAGCGCGGATTGCCTGCAGCGTGCTGCGCGAGGCGCGGACATCGCGCACGACGAGGCGGCGCCGCAGTTCGGGGAGTCCTCCCGAGTGGTCGGAGTCGCGGTGCGAGACGATCACGAGGTCGAGCGTGTCGTGCAGCCCCTCGGCGGCCAGCGCCCGCAGCGCCGCGCCGTCCGGTGGCCCCGCATCCACCAGCACGCTGTGCCCGCCGTCGCGCACGAGGACGGCCAACCCCTGCCCCACGTCGAGCACGGTGACGCTCGCGAGCGCGGGGGTCGGTGTCAGCGCGGCGATCCACAGCCCGCCCGCGACCGCCGCGAGGCCCACCGTGAGCGCGAGGCCGGAAACTCCGCCGGGGTCGAGGGCCGGCCGCTCGGCCTCGTCGCGTCGTTGCAGCCACCACACGGCGCCGCCCAGTGCTGCGTAGAACGTGACGCCGGCCGCGAGCGGCGCGTGCAGCGTGACGTCCGCCCCCGGGAGTCGCCAGATCACATCGACGATGCCCAGGAACAGTGATGGCACCAGGTTCAACACCACACCGACGCTCGCCCCGAAGCGGAACGCGCCAACGACCGCCGCGATCGCCGAGACGACGAACGTCGCCTCGTACACCGGCGCGACGAGCACGTTCGCGACGATGGACCAGGGCGCGGGACGCCCGAACGCCGCGACCTGCACGGGCAGCACGGCGAGCGCGGCCCCTGCAGCCGTGGCGGTGGCCTCGATGAGCGCGGCGGCCCAACCCTCAGCCGCGCGGGGGAGGCGCGCGATCGCGCCGTCGCGGAGCGCGGGGGCGACCACCATCACGCCCGCCGTCGCTGTGGCGCTCAACTGGAACGCGACGTCGCGCGCGAGCAGCGGATCGAGCGCGAGCATGATCGCGACCGCCTGCACGAGGTACACCCAGCCCGGCGTCCGTCGACCGGTGACCGAAGCGAGCGCGATGCCCACAGCCATAACGGCCGCGCGCACCACCGGCGGCTCTGCCCCCACCAGCGCGACGTACGGCACCAGCAGCGCGAGCGTGGCGAGCGCCGCATGACGCCTCGACATGACGAGCGTGAGCAGCGCGATCGCCACGCCCAGGAGCATCGCGACGTTCTGGCCCGACACCACGATGAGGTGCGTCGTGCCCGTGAGCCGCAGCGCCTCCGCCGTGCGTGCCGGGAGCGCCCCCTGCTTGCCGATGAGGATGCCCGCCGCAAGTGCGGCCTCCGGCTCGGGCAGGACGCGCTCGATGTTCGTGACCGCCCGGCGGCGGAGCGCGTGTAGCGCGTTGCGCCAGCCCGGCAGCGCGTTCCCATGGACCTCGAAGCGCGCGGGGTACGCAGCGGTCGCGTCGATGTTGCGGCTGGCGAGGTACGCGGCGTAGTCGGGCGCGCGCGCCGCGGGCAGCGCATCGAGCCGTGCGGTCAGTTCGACGCGGTCGCCTTCGGAGACGGTGCGATGCGCGCCACGCAGCGAGACGCGGAGGCCACCCCAGCGCGCGCCCGGTGCGGACTGCCCATCCACCCGGGTGACGTCGAGGTCCACGCGCACGAGACTGCCGTCGAGCACTTCGTCGGCGCGCGCGATGCCCTCGACCTCGTGCAGTCCGCTCAGCGCCGCCAACGGTGGTGGCGGCCACGCGGCGAGCGCCTCGAATCGCGCGTGTCCTGCGGTCGCGAGCAGCACCGCCGCCGGGAGCACGAGCCAGCGCATCGGCTCGCGCCGCCCGAGGCCGATCGCCAGCGCAATGGTCGTCACGAGCGCAGCGGTCGCCCATGGCGGGCCGCCGACCGTCGCCGCGACGACCGTCCCCGCGACGTAGGCCGAGGCCGCGAGGAGCAGCGCGGGCACCGCTACCGCCTCGGACCTGTCGAGGCGGGCGCTGTCGGCGCGGCGGGCGCGTCTCCCGGCCCGCGCGGTGTGGCGACGAG
>CAIXBH010000235.1 GCA_903917615.1 uncultured Chloroflexota bacterium
CCGCTCGCGCAGGCGCTGCGCTTCTCCTCGTCCCTCCGCTGGATCGTCGGCAAGACCGACGACGCGGAAGAGGGTCTGCGCGCGTTCGCCGAGCGTCGCGACCCGGAGTTCACCGGGCGCTAGCCACGCCGGCGGCGCGCCGCCGCAGGCTACGCCCCGCCGCGCTTCTACACGCCAAGCTGGGCGAACACGCGCTCGAAGACGTCGTGCGTCTGCGCGCCCACGACCGCGTACTGGTCGTTCAGGATGAACGTCGGAATGCCGGTCACGCCGATGGCGTACGACTGCTCGATGCCGGCATTCACTTCGGCCTCGTAAGTCTTGTTCTCGAGCGCCTCGCGCAGCGCGGTGCCGTCGAGACCGCAGACGTCCGCGTGCTTCACCAGTACGTCGATGTCCATGAGGTTCTCGAAGTCGGTGAAGTACGCCTTAAACAGCGCGCGGTGGTAATCCATGATCTGCTGCGTCGTGCCGGTCGCCTCCGAGAACGCGCCCGCCTGCAGCGCGAGCAGGGTGTGCGGCGTGAAGGTGCGGCCGCGGCGGAAGTCGAGGCCGAGCGTCTCGCCGCGCGCTTCGACCGGAGTCGGCGGCGCGTCTGGGGCCTGCGGCGCGCGCGCGCGACCCTCCGGCGGGATCGACGGGTCGAGGAAGAACGGCGCCCAGTCGAGGTCGATGTCCCACTCCCCGTAGAGCCGCTCGATCTCCTCGAGCCCGATGTAGCACCACGGGCAGATGTAGTCGGAGACCACGGTCACCTTGAGGCGGGTGCCGGCTTCGATCTGGTTGATGGTGGTCATGAGGTGCTCCGGTCGCTCCACCCGTCTCAATGGAATGCCGCACAGGATAGCCCATGCCGCGAGACAGCCCGGGCCTAGGCCCGGAACGCGTGTTATCGTCGGCGCGTGACCACTTCGCCATCGCCCCTCGTCGTAGACGCCGCGGAAGTCGCGGCCATCGCCGCCGAGATCGCGCACCTCGGATGGTTCGCGCTCGACCTCGAGTTCATGACCGAAGGTCGGTACGTCGCGGAGCTCTCGCTGGTGCAGGTGGGCTGGGGTGATATCGCCCACCCCAAGGTCGCGGCCATCGACCCGCTCGCCGTCGACCCACGCCCGGTCGTTGAGCTCGCCGGCGCGGAGGACGTGGACGTGATCATCCACTCCGCCCAGGCGGACCTCGCGCTCATCGGCGCCGCGTTCTCCATCCGGGGTCAGCGCGTGTTCGACACGCAGATCGCCGCCGCGTTCCTCGGCATGGGCGAGCAGATCGGCTACGGCCCGCTCGTCGAGCACATGGCCGGTGTCCACCTCGACAAGGGTGCGCAGTACACCGAGTGGTCACGACGTCCCCTGTCCGCCGATCAGCTTCGCTACGCACTCGACGACGTCCGCTACCTCCCGGCCGCATGGCGCGAGTTGCACGCGCGCCTGCAGGCCCGCGGGCGCCTCGGCTGGGTCGAGGAGGAGTGCGACATCCTCGCAGAGACGTGGGCCGAGCGGACGCCGCCGGACGAGATGTATCGGCGCGTCCACGGATGGAACGGGCTGAAGCGCCGCTCGCTGGGCGCGCTGCGCGCCGTCGCCG
>CAIXBH010000236.1 GCA_903917615.1 uncultured Chloroflexota bacterium
CGGCGCGCGGTAGGCGGCCGTCTTCGGGCCGTTCACGACCACGTCGTAGCCGTCCACGACCTGGTTCGGGATGTCGTACGGGGCGAAGGCGCACTGCGCGCCGGCGCCGACGGGCGACCCGGGATACGCACCGGCCTCGAAGGCAAGGTAGGCGTAGCCGGCGGTCAGGGTGCCGTCGCGCTTCGCGCCGAGGCGGACACGGCAGTACGTCGCGGACGTCGGGCCGGTCGCCTGGAAGACGTCCGAGCGCGTCATCCACATCTTCACCGGGCGTCCGGTCTTCTTCGAGAGGAGCGCGGCAACCGGCTCGAGGTAGATCGGAATCTTCCCACCGAAGCCGCCGCCGATCTCCATCGGCACGACCTTCACCTGGCCGACCGGGAGCTGCAGCACAGCCGCGACCTGGTCGCGGACGGAGAAGGAGCCCTGCGTGCTGGTCCACACCGTCAGGTCGCCGTCAGGGCTCCAGAGGGCCGTGGCGTTCTGCGGTTCGATGTAGCCCTGGTGGAACATCGAGGTCTCGTACTCGCGCTCGATGACGACCTCGGCCTGGGCAAAGCCGGCCTCCAGGTCGCCCTTCTTCAACTGCAGGTGCGTGGCGATGTTCGTGCGCTTGTCCGCATCCACGTGCACGCCGTCGGCGCGCGTCGCGGTGCGGAGGTCATCGTGGAGGATCGGGGCGCCGTCGAGCATCGCCTCGCGCACGTCGATGACGGGCGTCAGGACTTCGTACTCGACCTCGATGAGTGCGAGCGCGTCCTCAGCGACGTGCTGGTCGGTCGCGGCGACGGCCGCGATCGCGTGCCCGTGGTAGAGCGCCTTGTCGCTGGCGAGGACGTTGTCGACGAGCCACTTCGGGTTCGCGGTGCCCTCGCCGAGGTCGAGGCTGCCTGCCTCCACCGTCGGGAAGTCGAGGTGGGTCACCACGGCCTTCACGCCGGGCAGCGCGGCCGCTTTCGACGTGTCGATGCGCTTGATGCGGGCGTGCGCGTGGGGGCTGCGGAGGACGGCTCCGTAGAGCATCCCCTCAAGGTGCAGGTCCGAGCCGTATTCGGCCCGGCCTGTCACCTTGTCCACCCCGTCAGGCCGAATCGGCCGCGTGCCGATGACCTTGTACGTGCTCGGCTTTTCGGGGGTGGCAACCATGGGGGTCTGCTTTCTTACTTGGCCATCTCGTCGGCGGACTTGAGGACCGCGCGGATGATCTTGTCGTAGCCGGTGCAGCGGCAGAGGTTGCCGGCGAGCCAGAAGCGCGCCTCGTCCTCGGTCGGGTGCGGGTTCTCGTCGAGCAGGGCCTTCGTCGCGACGATGAAGCCCGGCGTGCAGATGCCGCACTGCAGCGCGGCCTCTTCAAGGAACGCCTGCTGGATCGGGTGCAGGGCCTCCGGGGAGGCGATGCCCTCGATCGTCGTGATCTCCGCGCCCTCGACCTCAGCGGCCATGACGCAGCACGAGTTGGTCAGGCGACCGTTGAGGATGACGGCGCACGCGCCGCAGTTGCCGTTGTTACACCCCTCCTTGGCACCGCGCAGGCCGATGCGCTCACGGAGGGCCTCGAGCAGCGAGTCGCGCGAGTCAGCGAGGAACTCGATCGGCTCGCCATTGATCTTGGTGGTGATCACCATACGGGTCGACATCTGGGTGTCCTCTCTGCTCGTTAGGCTCGTGCGCGCTCGGCGGCCTTGCGGAGCACGTGCTCCGTGAGGACACCGGCCAGGTGCTTGCGCTGCTTGATCGAGCCGCGCATGTCGTCGATCGGCGTCGCCGCCTCGCGGGCGGCGGCAGCTGCGGCTGCGATGGTGGCGTCCGTCAGCGGCTTGCCGACGATCGCCGCCGCAGCGGACTCGACGAACAGCGTCCGCGCGGCGACGGCACCGAGGCCGAAGCGGGCGGCAGTAACAGTCTCGCCGTCCAGCGTGAGCGCGACAGCCGCGTTCACGACGGCGATGTCCATCTCGTTCCGCGGGATGAACCGCTCCCAGGCGGAGCCGCTGTGGGCGGCCGGGCGCGGGAAGAAGATCGAGACGATGAACTCACCCGGCTGCAGGATGTTCTGCCCCGGGCCGGTGCAGATCTCGGTCACCGGGACCTCGCGCCGGCCCGAGGGGCCGGCGATGGTCGCGACGCCACCGAGCACGAACTGCGCAGGAATCGAGTCGGCGGCCGGCGAGGCGTTCGCCAGGTTGCCGCCGATCGTCGCACGGCCCTGAATCGCGGTGCCCCCGATGACGTGGGTCGCCTCGGCCAGCGCGGAGTAGGTCTTCGTGATGTTGGCGTCGCCGTAGATCTGGTACAGCGGCACGCCGGCGCCGACGCGGAGGCCGTCTGCGCCGTCCGTCATTTGCATCAGCTCGTCGATGTGCTTGATGTCGACGAACAGCTCGATGTGGCGGCGACGCTCACGCGCCATCACGATCACATCGGTCCCGCCGGCCAGGACGCGGGCCGTTGGGCCGCCCTCCTGCAACAGCTTGACCGCCTCGTCTACGGAGGCGGCGCGCGCGTACTTCAGTGCCTGCATCTGGCGTCCTCTCGAAGCGCTGGGCGGTGGTCCGCCGACGAACGTCATATCCCGGGGTGATGGTAGACGCCACGACGCGAGCGTCGTCGGCGATTATGCCACGCCCCTGCCAGCGGTCACGTGCCAAACGTCGGCGGTCGCGCCGAGCGATTCGGTGTGTCCCGTGGTGTTCGATGGTCGGGGAGACAGGATTTGAACCTGCGACCCCCAGTCCCCCAGACTGGTGCGCTGCCAGACTGCGCCACTCCCCGACCGCAAGGCCCGATGCTACCACCGGCTCCGGTTATTCGGGGCGCCGACGTCAGCGTTCCTTCACTACCGGGTTCCGCAGCACCCCGATGCCCGGGATCTCGATCTCCACGACGTCGCCGTCGTGCATGTTCTCAGTCGCACCATCCGTGCCCATCCAGAGGACATCACCTGGATAAAACGTCACGTACTGGCTCGCCCGGCTGATGAACTGCTGAAGGCTGAAGATCGCGTCCGCCACGCGGTAGTGTCCGACCTCGCGCCCGCTCAGACGGATGGTCACCCCGAGGGCGGCAGGGTCGAGGTCAGTCTCGATCCACGGGCCCATCGGCTTGAAGGTGTCCGTGTTCTTCGAACGGAAGAACGTCCGGTCGTCGCGCTGCCATGTCCGCTCGCTGACGTCGTTCCCGATCGTGTAGCCGAAGACGTGGTCCAGCGCCTCGGCCTCCGAGACGCGCCGGCATTGCCTCTCGAAGACCGCGACGAGCTCGCCCTCGTACTGGACGAGCTCGGTCGCGTCGCGTGGGATGACGATCTCCTCGCCGTCCGCGATCAGCGCGTTGTTCGCCCGGTAGCCCACGTCGGCGTGCGGCGGGAACGCGGGTTCGATGCCCTGCGTCTTCGCCACCTCGGTCACGTGTTCGCGGTAGTTCAGCCCGGCGGCGTAGAAGGTGGGCGGGATCACCGGCACGAGGAGCTTCGTCGAGGCGAGCGGATGCGCGCTTCCGGTGCGCGTGTAGGCACCCCACGGCTCCCCGTCCACGCCGATGACCGTGTCGCCTTCGATCACCCCGTAGCGGGCTCGCTCACCATCCTGGAAACGGCACCAACGCATCGGTTCCCCCTCGACTGCGGGGGCAGCCTACGCGATCCCGGCGAGGTGTGCCGCCACGACCACCGCGACGCCGACGACGGCGATCGCGACGTACGCGCCGGCGACGAGCGCCGTCAGCTGCCGGGTGATGTGGGAGTGCAGGATGCCCGTGGCGAGGAAGAAGACGAGCAGCAACGCGAGCCCGCCGAGGTAGCCGTCCAGCGGGAGGAAGAACAGGAGCCACCGCGCCTGCGCGACGACGAGGGCAACGGCGGCCGCGAAGATGACGGTCTCCAGCGGATCGATCTCCCCCTCGCGCAGGAGTTCGATGCCCAGCATCACGCAGACGAGCCACGCCGCCACGATGGAGGCGGGCAGGCCGATGTGCAGGACGTACGGGATCGCGAGTAGCGCAAAGGCGGCGAAGTAAGCAGCGCCGTTCGTGAAAAGGCGTGCCCACGGGTACGTCCGCGCGCCCGTTCGGACGGACAGCACCTCGGCGACCGTGATCGCGCCGGCCCCGAGGCCCGCCGCCAGTCCCCAGAGCGCCACCGCGTACCCGGTGGCGTTGCTCTCGATCAGAATCGGCGCGGCGAACGCGTAGAGCGCCGGGAGGAACAGGTAGGGCGTGGTGTCCGCGCCCGCCTCGAAGGGCTCGCGATACGTCGCCCGGAGCACGCCGTCGGTCCCGAGGATCGCGGCCCCGGCCGCGACGAGGAGGACCCAGCGCGGCGTCGGCTCGATGAGCACGAACATGAGGAACGCGATGGTCTCGATCCCCGTGAGCACGGCGATGAACGCATTCCAGGGGAAGGGCAGGCGCCACTGGGGCCAGGTGAACGCCGCCACTCCGGTGCTCGCGGGGCTGGGCGTCGCCGCGGGCGTTTGCTCGCCCGGAATCTCCGGCGGGGCCGCGTCGCTGCTGAGGAACTCCGCGAGCGCCGCCGCAGTGACGACGACCTCTGTGGCCTCCACGACGTCCGGGGCGTCCGACGGCTCGGCGGCACGCGGCGTGGGCACGTCCGCTGTCAGCGGCGCCCGGGTTTCTGCCGGCGCGGAATCCGGCGCGGTGATCGTCAGGGCAACCGGGGCAGCGTCGTCGGCTGGTGCCGGCTCGAGCTCGGCACCGAAGTCCGGTGAGCGATGCGGCGCTGGCGCGGAGTCGACGAGGTCCGGCCAGACCTTCGTGCCCGGCTCGCCGAAGCCGATCGCCTCGCGGATTTCGGCGACCATCCGGCTGATGAAACTCGGGCCTGGTGTCGGCTTCGGTGCCGGCGCGGCGTCGCCTGTCGGGCGGACCGGCTCAGGCTCATCGCGTTCGTCGGTGGTGTCGAGCGGTTCGGCGTCGGCAGTTCCCGTTGCGGCGGGCGGCTGGACCTCGGCCGCCGGGCGCTCTTCCGTCGCGAGTCCCTCCGGGACCGGATCCGCAGCAGGCTCAGCGTCGCCCGCAGTCTCTGCGGGCAGCGGTTCGCCGGAGGCAGCCCCCGCGGGCGCGACATCGGCGATCTCGGCGGCCATCGATGTCGCCCACACGACGCCGCTCGCGGACGCCTCGGCCTCCGCGGCGTC
>CAIXBH010000237.1 GCA_903917615.1 uncultured Chloroflexota bacterium
CCCGCAGGTGTGGTGCCACGCGTCGTCTCGCTCGCTTCGCGCGCGAGTGCGTTGGCGTCGGCGGGCTCGCGCGCACCGATGGCCGCGACCGCGTAGCCCGCCCGCGCGAGGGCGGGGGCGAGCGACCACGCGATGCGGCCCGTGCCGATGATGCCGATGGAGGGGCGGGGTGCGGACGCGGTCATGCGTGTGGCGCCGCGCCGCTGGGCTCGGGTTTCTGCGGTGGGATCGGCTCGTTCATCGCGCGGATCGCCGCGCTGAGGTCGAAGCGGCGCACGTCGGGCACGAGCGCGATGCCCGCGACGAGGAGCAGGACGCCCACGCCGCCCGACAGCGCGGACGCCGTCGCGCCGAACGCCGCGGCGACGATGCCCCCCTCGAACTGCCCGAGTTGCGGCCCGCCCCCGGTGAAGACGCTGTTCACCGCCGCCACGCGCCCGCGGAGCTCATCCGGGGTGAGGAGGTTGTTGCTCGTGCTGCGCAGGACGGCCGAGACGCCGTTGCCGACGCCGGTACCCGCGAGCATGAGGAGCGAGAACAGGAACACGTGCGAGAGCGCGAATCCGCAGATGCACGCGCCGTAGAAGGCGACGCCAATGAGGACCCACTTCCCGGCCCGGCGGATGCTCTGCACGGATCCCATGATGAAGCCCGTTGTCACCTGGCCCACTGATGGCGCCGCGAACATGAGGCCGAGGCCGACCGGCCCTGTGTGCAGAATGTCCGCCGCGTAGATCGGTAGGAGCGACTGCGCCGTCCCGAAGAATGTGGCGCCGAAGTCCAGCACCATGAAGGACAGCACGACCGGCTGCGATCGCACGAACGCGATGCCCTCGCCGACGGCCTTGAACGAGATGCTCGACCGCCGATCGCTCTGCAGCGTGCGGCGGATGAGTGACAGCGTCCCGATCATGAAGAACCAGGAGAATCCGTCGACGAGGTAGCACCACGACGGGCCCGCGAACGCGAGGAGGCCGCCCGCAAGCGACGACCCGAGCGCCGGCGCGCCGTTGCGGGCCGCGTTGTTCAGCGCCACTGCGGAGGTGAGGTCGCTCCGTGGAACGAGGTTCGCCACCACGGCCTGCCTCGACGGCGTCTCGATCGCGGCGCCGACTGCGAACGCGAGGTTGCCAATGATGAGGGCGAGCGGCGTCATGTGATGCGTGAACGCGAGCGCCGCGAGGACCAGCGATGCGACGGACTGCAGCAGTTGCATCGCCATCATGAACTTGCGCCGGTCGTAGGCGTCGGCGAGCACGCCCCCGAGCAATGCGAGCGCCATCTGCGGCAGCGCGCGCGTCAGCCCGAGCATGGCCAGATACAGCGCCGAATGCGTCAGGTCGTAGATCTGCCATGCCATGGCGACCGTGGTGAACTGGCTGCCCACCGTCGTGGCGATGGAGCCGAAGAAGTAGAGCCGGAACTCGCCGTGACGGAGCGAGGGCGGAAGCCGTTGCACCAGCGCCATGGCCTGCCGCTCTCGTTGCTCTCTGGGCGCCCGGTCGACGCGTGACGCTACTCCGTCGTCCCGCCTCGCGTCGAGGTGTCCGCGCTCGTGTCCTGCTAGGCCGCGCTAGTAGAGGTGCAGCAGGTCATAGACGTTGCTGAAGTCGTCGGTCCACCGCATCGGCGCGCGCGCGTCCGTCGGCCAGGGCTGGAACGATGCCTTCACCTCGGGCTTGTCGAGGAACGCGCGGTTGCTGGTGACCAGCATCCAGACGCTCGGGATCACCCCGGGGCCGCCATCGCCGGCCTGACCGCTGACCCAGTTCGCCTCTTTGCCCTCGGCCGCGGCGAGGCCGCGGATCACCGGGCTCAGGTCTACGTGCCGGTTCGAGATGTTCACCGCGAGGATGCCGTTCGGCTTCAGGACGCGCATGTACAGGTCGAACGCCTCCTTCGTGAGGAGGTGCACCGGCACGGCGTCGCTGTTGAACGCGTCCAGCAGGAGCACATCGAGGCCTCCGGCGAGCGGGCCGTTCGTGTCGCCGATCTGCTGCTCGAGGACGAGCCGGCCATCGCCGACGTACGTCTGCACCGCGGCGCCTCGTGTTCGTGCGTCTGCGAGATAGCTGAAGTCAGACTCCGCGTAGGTCACGACGGTCGGATTGATCTCGTACACGGCGAATGTGTCGCCGCGTTCTGCGTACGACGCGATCATGCCCGCGCCGAGGCCGACGACGCCCACGCGCAGTGGTCCCGGGCGGCCCGGGTGGTTCAGCATCGCAACGCCGAGGCCGCTCTTCGGACCGTAGTAGCCGGAGTGGAGCGCGCGCTTGTCGGGAGCGAGGTACTGGAAGCCGTGCAGGATGCGGCCGTGCTCCATCTCGCGCTTCGTGAGCGTGGGATCCTGGGCCGGGTTGTCGTAGACGCGCACGGTGCCGTAGAAGTTGCGCCCGCGGACGATGACGCCCTGACCTGACTCGACGATCTGTCCGTAGAGCGTCCAGCCGAGGAGCACAACGCCGACGACGGCCGTCACGCCACCGATCGCCACGAGCCATTCCTGGCGTTCGGAGAGGCCCCGCTTTGCGGCGCGGACTCCGCGCGAGAACTCGAGCCCGCGCGCGCCGAGGACGAGTGCCGCCGTCGCGACGAGCGCGAGGTGGTACTCCCAGTACCCCACGAAGATCGCCGGAGCGACGATCGCCACGAGGATCCCGCCGGCGGCCCCACCGACCGCCACCATGAGGTAGAACGCGGTGAGGTGCTTCGCTGCCGGGCGCAGGCGCACGAGTTCCCCATGCAGCGTGACGCAGCACATGAACAGCACGAACGAGTAGGCGAGGATCTGCCACAGCAGGTCGAGCGTGACCTGCTTCGGCAGCCAGGTGCCGAGCGCGAGGCTCAGCGCAAGCAGCGGCACATCGCGCCTGGGGTTGTACGCCCGGTCATCGCCGAAGCAGATGATGAACGTCAGCAGATACAGCGCGAGTGGCAGTACCCACAGCAGCGGCAGCGAGGCGACGTCCTGGGTGAGCTGGTTCGTCGCGGCGAGCAGCATCATCGAGGCGATCGCCGGCAGCGCGAGCCAGAGGGCGACGTTCATCGGGGTGACCGCCGCCGTGCCACCTTCCTCGGCGGGGGCCTCGGCGAAGGAGGGCGCCTCGTGCGCGTCGGCGCTGGCGGCCTCGGCGCGGGCGTTTGCCCCGCGCGAGACGCGCCACGCGAGCGTGGCGCAGCAGACGACGAACGCGACGTAGGCCGCGGACCAGAGCCACGCCTGCTCCCGCAGGCCGAGGAAGCGTTCGAAGACGACCGGGTAGGTGAGCAGCGCCAGCAGTGAGCCCGTGTTCGACAGCGAGTAGAGGCGGTAGGGGGACGCGCCCGGGCGGTCGATGGCAAACCAGCGCTGGATGAGCGGAGCGGTCGAGGAGAGCAGCAGGTACGGGGCGCCCACGGTTGCGGCAAGGAGCAGCAGGATGCTCCAGGTGGGGTCGCCGCCACCGGTCGGCCGCCAGATCTCGCGCGGGATGATCGGCAGGACGCCGACCGCGAGGACGAGCAGCCCGATGTGCAGGAGGGCCTGCCGGCGCAGGCTCAGGCGGTTCGAGAGGAAGTGGGCGTACGCGTAGCCGCCCAGGAGGGCGACCTGAAAGAACAGCATCGTGGCCGTCCAGACGGCCGAGCCCCCGCCGAACCAGGGGAGGATCGCCTTGCCGATGAGTGGCTCCACCTGGAAGAGCAGGAAGGCGCTCAGGAACGTTGTCCCCGCGTACAAGCCAACTCGCGCTGCGGCGCTTCGCGTCCCGTCCGTCACACCCGCTCCCTGCCCCGATCCCCGGCCAACGGGGTGCCGGTAGCAGGAACGCCCGCCCGCGTAGCGTTGCAGCCGCCGTCGGGTCGAGGGCAGCGCCTCCGGCGGCCGGTCGCGCTACCATGCCCGCCGGAGTCCCCTGGCCGCGGGCGCGCGAGCGGTGCTGGCGCTTCGGGGGACAATAGAAGGACTTCCCGAGGCCGGCGCCGTCAGGCGCCGCCGGAGGGCATCGAGTCAGCGTGAAGGCGGGTCACCATGCACGAATCGCTCCGGCCGGTCGGTGAGCTGACCAAGTTGCGGGATCCGCTCGTGATCGGGGCGTTCTGGGGCTGGGGCGACGGCACCGGCTCGGCGATGGGCACCATCCGATACCTCCGCGCCGAGTGGGGCGCGACCGAGGTCGCGACGGTCGACCCGGATCGCTACTACGACCTGACCGTCGCGCGCCCGCGCTCGCAGCCGCGCAACGGGGTGCCCAACATTCGCTGGCCAGGCACGCGCTTTCACGTCGCCTCGCCTCCGGGGAGCGACCGCGATGTCGTGCTCCTCGCGGGCCGCGAGCCCAGCCTCGCGTGGCGCAACTACGCCGAGCTCGTGGCGGACTTCATGCGCCAGGTGGGCGCCCGCCAGTTCCTCGCGCTGGGCTCCCGGCCCGCGATGATCCCGCACACCCGGCCGGCGCCGGTGCTGCTGATCGACTCCGATGCGTACTTTGAGGAGCTCACCGGGCGGAAGTCGGAGCCCAGCACGTATCAGGGCCCCACGGGCATCCAGACGATCGTGTCGCTCCACCTGCGCGAGCAGGGATTCAACACCGGCCGGATCAGCGCGCTCGTGCCGGGCTACGTGAACATCGGTCCCAACCCGCGCGCCGTGGCGGCACTCGTGCAGGCGCTCGACAAGGCGCTCGGTTCGACGACCTCCATCGAGCCGCTGCTTGGCGAGATCGATTCGTACGACGAGCGCACGTCCGAGGCGCTTTCTCAGCTGGCCGATCCGGCGCAGATGCGCGACCAGATCCGGCAGATGGAAGAGCTCTACGACAGCGACCCGACCGCGCAGCAGGACCTCCGCAACCCGGAGCCGGCCGCGACCCCGGACGAGCTGCCCAGCGGCGAAGAGTTGCTCGAGGGCATCGAGAGCTTCCTGCGCCAGAACCGGAACGACGTCGAGGGACCCGGCTCGCAGCCCTCGTAGCCGTCCCGGGCTTCCCAGCGGCATCAGTTCCGACCACGAAGGGTGCCCTGATGGCGCTGTATCTGACCAATGACGACGTGCGCATGCTCATCACGACCGAGGAATGCGTC
This sequence comes from uncultured Chloroflexota bacterium, assembly GCA_903917615.1. GTDB lineage: Bacteria > Chloroflexota > Dehalococcoidia > UBA2979 > UBA2979 > SHYQ01. Next base: position 5,065 of record CAIXBH010000237.1, read on the forward strand.
GGTGTGATGGAAGACCTGTTTCTGCAGGAGGCGCGCGGCCTCGTCGACAACATGCCGCGCCAGCGCATCCGCTTCGAGAAGGCCGGTGCGAACCTCATGGGCGGGACTGTGCTCGGATCGAATGCCTACGGGGTGCGTCACTCGAACATCACGCTGCTCTACGACACCACCACCGGGAAGCTGGACGCCGCGATCGCGCCGAACGAGCTCGCGTGGATTCGCACGGGTGCCGCGACCGGCCTCGCCGTGAAGTACATGTCGAAGCCGGACGCGTCCGTCGTCGGGCTCATCGGCGCGGGACACCAGGCGATCACGCAGCTCGAGGGCGTGTGCGCGGTCCGCAACGTGAAGCAGGTGAAGGTCTACAGCCGCACCGAGGAGACCCGCCGCGCGTTCGCGGCGGAGATGCGCGAGCGCCTCGGTGTCGAGGTCGTGCCGGTCGACTCCTCGACCGCGGCGGTGAAGGGCTCCGACGTCGTCGTGACGATGACCTCGTCGCGGGAGCCGGTCTTCGACGGCAACGACCTCGGGCCGGGCACGATGGTGGCCGCCGCCGGCGTGAACTCCTTCACCAAGCGCGAGATCGACGAGACGACGATCCAGCGCGCAGCGATCATCGCGATCGACAACATCGAGCAGGCGAAGACCGAGTGCGGCGAACTGATGTGGGCGGCCGAGCGCGGCAGGTTCGCCTGGCGCCGTGCGGTGCCGCTGAGCGACGTCGTCGCCGGCAGGGTGCCCGGGTACCCCTCGAGCGACGCGATCACGCTCTTCGAGTCGCAGGGCATCGGCATCGAGGACATCGCGGCGAGCAAGTACATCCTCGAGAAGGCGCGCAAGGCCGGCGTCGGCGTCGAGCTGCCGTTCTAACGGCGGGCGACGGGCGGCTTACCGCTCACTTGCCAGCCGGAGCGCAGGTCACAACCACGATCGAGCTGCTTGCGGATGCGCTATTTGGTCCTCCGGCACCGCCGCTGGAGGAGGGCGGAGCGCTCGCGGGTTGGTTGCCGGGGGGACACACGACAACCGGTACGTTCACCGTTATATGCCCCGGCTGGTCTTCCAGCGCACCGGGTTTCTTCGCGTCTGGTGCTGGCGGGGCTGGACGCTCGGTTCCGCTGGCCGGACCGGTGTGTTCGCGCTCGCCGCGGGTCGCCGCAGTTCCGCCCCCGCCGGGCACCGCCAGCGTTCCCGCCATTAAGGCGAACGCCAGCACAAGCACATTCAAGACGCCCGCAAAGGCCCAGATGATCTGTTGTGTCTTCCTGTATCCCGATCCCTGACCGATCGTCGTTGACGTCTTGAGCGCCTTGGTGTCGTCCGACTTTTCGTAGAAACCCAGCAGCCGGCAGGTCGCCATGTATTCGCGCCCGTAAAGCGCATACGTCGCATGGTCTGCTCCGATCTTGCTGGTCGCCGTGATGCTGATCGTCAGCGTTATGGCGGCCACCGCGACAACGAGGCCCCAAACGATCTCGGGCTGGTGTTCCACGGGGTGTTGTGGAAACGTGATAGCGACGATTACGGCGCCGGCGGCTGCCGCTACGGCGAGCAACATGGTGATCGCGTAGTTGGCATGGCTTAGTTCCGACTGGTGATAGGCCCGCATGCCGTCGAACATCTCGCGCTTGTTCGCGCGGAGGGCTTCCACGTCCGGCCGCCCCGGCGATCCGTCTCCGTCGTGCTGTGCGGTCATTGCCACCTCCGGCCACTACTCCGCGGCGAGCATAGGAGCATTTCTGTGGAGGTCAATCACAAATGACATGCGGTGGCGGAAGGCTAGGCGTGTTCGGGTGCCTCGATCACCTCGGTATGATGTCGCGGCATTCGGGGCACCACCGGGAAGGACGAGGCGATGAGGGCATACCGGCTGACGATGGGCGGCGGGATCGACGGCATTGTGGCGGTCGAGGAGCCTGAACCCACGGCCGGCCCCGGACAGGTGAAGGTGCGCGTCCGCGCGACCTCGCTGAACTATCGCGACCTTGGGATGGTGCGGAACCCGCGGCAGGGCGCGATCGTGCCGCTGTCGGATGGCGCCGGCGAGGTCGTCGAGGTGGGCGCGGGGGTGACGCGCTGGAAGGCCGGCGACCGCGTCATGGGCTGCTTCTTCCCGTACTGGGAGGACGGCCCCGTAACCCCGGAACACACGCGAGCCTCGCTGGGCGGCGTGACGACCGACGGCATGCTGGCGGAGCAAGTCGTGTTGCCCGAGGGGGCGGTCGTGCGCACGCCGGAGCACCTGACGGACGTCGAGGCCTCGGCATTGCCGTGCGCGGCGCTGACCGCCTGGAACAGCATGTTCGAGGCGTACAAGCTCGTGCCCGGGGCAACGGTGCTGCTCCTGGGCACCGGCGGCGTGTCCATCGCCGGGCTGCAGTTCGCGCAGGCCGCGGGTGCGCGCACGATCATCACCTCGAGCAGCGACGAGAAGCTCGAGCAGGTCGCTGACATGGGCGCCGACGACACCGTGAACTACAAGGATGACCCCGACTGGGAGCAGCAAGTCCTGAAACTCACGGACGGCCGTGGCGTCGACCTCGTGCTCGAGGTGGGCGGCGAGGCCACGTTCGCGAAGTCGATGGCTGCCACGCGCATCGGCGGACACATCGCGTCCATTGGTGGCCTCGGGCGTGTGGACGAGAACGCGCCCCGCCTGCCGATGATCGGTCGCAACGCCGAGGTGGTTCGCATGGCGGTCGGCAGCCGCGCGATGTTCGAGCGCATGAACCGCGCGATCGAGCACCGGCAGATCCACCCGGTGGTCGACCGCGTCTTCGGCTTCAACGTCGCGCAGGACGCGTACCGCTACCTGCAGTCGCAGCAGCACATCGGCAAGATCGTGATCACGATCGCGTAGGGAGGGAGCGCTTCGCGCGCTCATCCCCAACCGCGCCCTCCCCCGTCAAAGGGGAGGGCGTTAAGGTCAGACGACCCTCGGCGTATGCACCACCGGGATCACCGTCTCGATGAGACGGCGCGTCTGGTCGAGGATGTCCTCGTCCCCGTTCGCGAGCGGGCGCAGGACGAACTTCGAGATGCCCGCGTCGAGGTACTCCTGCACGCGCGCGAGCACCGCCGCCGTGTCGCCCACCGCGAGCAACTCGTGCGGGTCGACGCCCGGCGCGAGCCGCGCGGCGGCGCGCTGCACGACCTCGTCCTCCCAGGAGCCGAACCGGAAGGCGAAGCCGGCGCCGTAGTGGTCGGCGTCGATCGGACGCCCCGCGGCGGCCGAGGCCGCGCGGATCTTCTCGACGACGGGTCCGACCTCGCGCGCGCGCGATCCGCCCGCAAGCCATCCGGTGCCGACGGTGGCAGTGCGGCGGATTGCCGCCTCGCTCGTGCCGCCGATCCAGAGCGGCAGCGGCGACTGCACCGGCAGCGGCGCGATGCGCGCTCCGTCGTAGTGGTAGTGCGTGCCCTCGAAGCTCACGGTCTCGCCGGCCCAGAGGCGCGAGATGATCGTGAGCGCCTCGTCCGTGCGCTTGCCGCGGGTGCGCGGGTCGATGCCGAGCGCGCGCCATTCGGGTGCGGCATCACCGCCGACGCCGAACGCCGGCACGAGGCGACCGCTGCTGAGGAAGTCGATCGTCGCGCACTGCTTCGCGACGATCATCGGGTCGTACACAGGCAGCACGATGACGTTCATGCCGAAGCGCATGCGCTCCGTGCCGGCCGCGAGGGCAGCCATCATCGTCATCGGTTCGAGGTACGGCTCGCTGGAGACGAGGCGGTCCGTCTGCCAGATCGAGTCCACGCCGCCGCCTTCGCAGGCATCGATCCAGCGCCACATCGCTTTCGGCGAGGAGAAGGGGAACGCGGCCATCGACATGCCGATGCGTACGCTCACGACCAGTCCCATCGCACGACGGCCGGCTGTCGCGTCGCGACCTTCGGCTCGGCGTCGGGCTTCGGATAGCCGATGTTGAGGTATGCCACGAGGCGATCCTCCGGCTGGAGTCCGAGGTACGCCTTCGGGCCGTCGCCGAGCATCGTGCGGTCGGTGCTGAAATGCACCGCCAGGCCCTCCGCGTGGGCCTCCAGCAGGAGGTTCTCGATCGCACACATGCAGGCGGCGTAGTCCTCCAGGTCACGCACGGGATCCTCCGGGCGGCTCACCTGCGCCACGATGAGGATGATGGGGGCGCGGAGCACCTTGTTGCGGGCGGAACGGATCGCGCCCTCTGTGGCGTCGGTCGACTCGAGCCAGGTCTGCACGCCGTCCGCCATCGCGTCACGCCCCGCCCCCGCGAGCACCGCGAAGCGCCAGGGCTCCGTGAGGCGATGGTTGGGGGCCCACGTCGCCGCCTCGATGATGCGCTCGATGACCTCGCGGGGCGGCGTGTCGGGCGCGAAGCCCTCCATGTCGCGGCGGGTGCGAATCGCGGTGTGAACGTCCATGAGGTCCTCCGCGCGTGGGGCGCAGGTGTGTGATCGTCCGGGCGCCGCCATTCTAGTCCGGGCTGGCCGTACGACAGGCATTACGCACGAAATGAAGCCGTGCCGTTGCGCACGTCGTACCGTCATTGACCAGACGACTACACGATTCCCCCCGTTGTCGGCGGGCCTTCGCAGGCGTTTACTGGTCAGGACGATCCGAGGCGCGATGCGATAGGCCAGGCGCCTTGCTGGTAGAGCGTGGTCGTTGATAGCCGGAGGGAATGTGGACACGGAACAGCATTACTGGGCGGGCCGCGTCTCGCGCCGCCGATTCATGGGCACCGCTGGTGTCGCGACGGCTGGCCTTGCGGCCGCCGCTCTCATTGGTTGCAGCAGCAGCACGGGTGGCTCGACGAGCGCACCCGCGGGCGGCAGCGCGGCGCCTGCCGCGAAGGGCCCGACCGCTGACGCGATCCTCGGCAAGAACTGGGGCAACCGCGAAGGCGGCGTGACGCCGAAGTACGGCGGGACGCTGAACTGGGCGTACAACGCCCCCGCGCTCGCGAACCTCGACCCGCTGACGTCGACGTCGGCGATGGTGCACATCGTTGGCGGCGAAGCCTACAACCAGCTGATGCGCACGAGCCGCGATCCGAAGGACCGCAACTCGGCGCTGCAGTACTACCCGGACATCGCGGAGTCGTGGGAGACCACGGACCCGCTGAAGATGACCTTCAAGATCCGCCAGGGCGTGAAGTGGCACAACATTGCGCCGGTCAACGGCCGCGCCATGACGGTGGAGGACGTGAAGTACGCCCTCAACCGCTGCGCGAGCGACGCCGTGAGCCTCTTCAAGGGCAACCTGTCGGCGATCAAGTCGATCGAGACGCCGGACGCCTCGACGGTGGTCATCAACCTGAAGAAGTTCGACCCGATCCTCTTCGGCAACCTGGCGAACCAGGGCCCGTGGATCACCCCGAAGGAGCTCGCGGACTCCGGCCACATGAAGGACCAGATGATCGGCACAGGCCCGTTCATCTTCCAGAAGTGGGAGCAGGACGTCCGGATCAACTTCAAGAAGAACCCGGACTACTTCGTCAAGGGTGCACCGTTCGTCGATGAGTTGAACGTCCTGCAGATCAAGGACGAGAACGCGCGCGTGGCGGCACTGCAGTCCGGCCAGAGCGCGATGGGCGACATCCCGTTCAACTCCTACGACCAGTTCAAGGCCAACAAGGACATCACCATCGAGCCGTACCTCCGGGTGCAGCCGTACGTCCTGTTCTTCAACTTCAAGGAGGCCCGCTGGAAGGACGACCGCGTCCGCCAGGCGGTTGCGCTCGCCATCGACACCGACGTCATGGTCAAGGCGCTCGTCGGCCAGGGCCTCTGGCGCGGCATCGTCTCCAACCAGCACGGTGGTTGGACGCTGAGCCAGGACGAGCTGAAGAGCAGCAAGTACTTCAAGAAGCAGGACCTCGCGAAGGCGAAGCAGCTCATGACCGCGGCCGGTAACCCCGACGGGGTGGCGAACGTGGAGCTGCTCTACAACACGGAGTACCCGCAGAACTACCAGGACGGCATGCAGTACATGGCCGAGATCCTGACGAAGAACAAGATTGCCGCGATCAAGCCGGTCGGCAAGGACCAGGCCACGATGCGGAAGCAGCAGGACGAGCACACCTACAGCGGTCTCGTCTTCGGTCTGGACGGTCAGGGTTACCCGGAGCTCTTCCTGGGCGACTACAAGACCGGTGGCCCGAAGAACGGCAGTGGCCTGTCGGACCCGCAGGTGGACGCGGACGTGGACTCCGTGCTCTCGATCGTGGACGTCAAGGCACGCCAGGAGGCGACCAAGAAGTTCATCGACAAGTACCTGCAGCGCGTCATGTACAAGCACGAGTTTGTCGACGGGACGTTCTACGAGGGCTGGAACAAGAGCGTGCACAACTACGTGCCGTTCCCGCCGTTCCAGTACACGAGCGCGCACCCGTTCGTCTGGCTCGGGGACGCGTAGCCCACAAGGCTCCGCAAGGCGAGAAGCAGCGAGGCCGGAGCGAAAGCTCCGGCCTCGCTCGTTGCGCGTGATTGCCGGCGGGGGCGTGCCTAGAGCTGCTGACGCTGGCCCGTCGCGGAGGCGCGTTCGATCGCGTCGATCAGGCGGTGCAGGTCGACTGCGGTGTCGAATGACGAGTCCACGGGAGCGCCGCCGCGGATCGCGTCGGCGAGGCGCCCGTACATCGTGCCGACGTTGATGTGCGGGCCCCAGGCCGTCCCAGCAGGCGGGAGGTACTGCTCGTCGATGGCGACCGGCTCGAGTGCGCTCTCGCCGCGCCGCGCGCCGCGGAGCGTCATGTTCGCGCGGTTCATCCCGAGCTCCGAGGTGGCGACGAGCGCGCCCTCGGTCCCGTGCACCTCGAAGACCACGCCCGTCGGGAACATCGGCACCGCCTCGACATGGAGCGAGACGGCGGCGCCGTTCGCGAGCGTGCCCGCGACGAGGATCTGTTCCGGCGACGACTGTGGGATGGTGCGGCCACTGTCCGACAGCGCGACCTCGGGGAACTGGGTGTTCACGACGGCGGACAGCGCGGCGAGGTCGCCCACGACGTAGCGGACGGCGTCGATGTTGTGCCCCGCGGAGATCGTGAGCGTATTCGCGCCGTTGGCCGCGTCGGCCATCCACGCGGAGCCCTCGTTGCGGATGCCCGCGCCGCCGCCGCTCGCATGCATCGTGACAGAGGTGATGCGGCCGACGTAGCCGTTCGCGATGAGGTCGCGCATCTGGTTGAGCTGCGGCCCGCCGCGGCTCTGGAGGTCCACCTGTGTCACGGCGCCCGCCGCGTGCGCAGCGTCTCGCATCTCCTCGGCCTCGCGCAGGTTGGCGCCCAGCGGCCACTCGCAGAAGACGTGCTTCTTCGCACGCAGCGCGGGCATCACGATGCCGTAGTGCTGCGGCACCCGGACCGCGACGACGACGAGGTCGATCTCCGGGCTGTTCACCATCGCCTCGACGTTGTCGAAGGCGAGTGGGATGCCATGCGCGGACGCGGTCGCCTGAGCCGTCTCCATGCGCGTGGTGCAGACAGCGCGGAGGTCGAAGTCCGTGGCGGCCTCGAGCGCCGGCAGGTGCGCCTCGCGTCCCCAGCCGTAGTTCACGTTTGCGCCGACGATGCCGACGCGGATGCGCTCATTCACCATGATGTCCGTATCCCTTCGTGATGCGGTGCTCGCGGGTTTACTCGCCGCGCCAACGGCGGACGACGCCCTGTGTCTCGAGGTCGTCGATCGCACTGCGGTCGTAACCGACCTCGGCCAGGATGTCATCGGTGTCCTCGCCGAGGAGCGACGCCCAGCGCTGGAACTCGACCGGCGTGCGCGAGAACCGCACGGGGAAGCCGAGCTGGCGCACGGTGCCCTCGGTCGGGTGCTGAACGTCCCAGTTCATCCCGATGTGCTGCATCTGCGGATCCTCGTATGCCTCCTCGAGGTTCATATGCACCGGCGCGACGACCGTGTTGGCGGCGACCAGCAGGTCGATCCACTCGTCGCGATCCCTCGTGAGGAAGAGGGCGCGCACTGTCTCGATCATCGCGTCGTAGGCGTCGTCGTCGTGAGTGTCGCGGAGAGGGATGAACTCCTCGCGGCCGATCGCCCTGCAGAATCGCTCCCAGAACGTGGTCTCGCCGTTTCCCAGGCTGATGTACTTGCCGTCGCGGCAGCGCACGGAGCCGAGGCCCGGGCCACGACGCCGGGCGGCGGCGCGCGCGGGGCGGTCGCCCCGGGCGGCAGCGATGCCGGGGCCCTGCGGGCGGGCGTTGGCCATCGTCATCGTCGCGCCGGTGAGCGAGACGTCGATGAACTGGCCCTGCCCACTGACGTCTCGCTCCATGAGCGCTGCCAGGATGCTGTTGGCGGCGTAGAGGGCCGCCACGCAGTCCCCGAAGGCGATCGCGGGCCCCTCGGGCTCAGCCCCGCCGCGCCCCATGTCGGTCATCAGGCCGGAGGCGGCGAAGAACTGTCCGCCATGGCCGGCCCGCTGCGCGTAGGGGCCGTCCGCGCCGTACGCGGAGATCGCGCAGTACACGATTCGCGGGTTGATCTTCGACACGGTCTCGTAGTCCACGCCCAGCCAGGCGGTCGTGCCCGGGCGGTACCCGTCGAGGATGACGTCCGCGGTCTCCACGAGCTTGTAGAACACCTGCTGCGCGGCCTCGCGCTTCGCGGGGTCGATGAGGTTGAGGGCGATGCTGCGCTTGTTGCGGCCGACCGCGTTGTGGGCGGCGGCACGGACGGCCTCGGCGGGGGTGGGGTCCGGCGGGGTGAAGATGTCGCGGCCGGCCCCGGCGCGCCCGTTCGGCTCCTCGACGCGGATGACGTCCATGCCCATGTCCGCGAGGAGGTGGGAGGTGAAGGGCCCCGGCAGCATCCGCGCGAGGTCCAGCATCCGGTAGCGTTCGAGCATCGAGGCGACCTCCTGCGTTCGTGTGGCGCGCGCCAAGATACGCCGGATCGTGGCGCGTGGGTGCGGCTGCCGGACACGGAAGAGGCCCCGCTCACGCGGGGCCTCTTCGTTGGTTCGGATGTGCCTCGGCTGGCCCGGGCTCGAGCGCTAGAACTCCCGGAAGGGGCCCAGCTCCCGCAGCCAGTCGACGAGGTGTGCCTCTTCGATGTGGATGAAGTCGAACCCCGCCTTGTCGGCGAACCACCGGTCCACATCGGTGTCACCGATGTGGAGGTAGTTGTCAGCGTCCGGGAATTTCGCCCGGACGCTGTCGAGCTGCTGCTTCATCACCATGAAGTCAACCTCGAGTTCGGCCCGATCCCAGAGGAGCTTCTGCGCGCTGGTGCCGCGGTCAGAACAACTGCCCACGAGCCACCCATTCGCCTTGGCCTGACGGACCATGTCGATCGTGATCGACCCCGGGGGATCCCCGACTTCGAGGGTGCCGTCGATGTCAAAGCTGATAAGGCGCAGCATGCTCCCCGGTTCTCTAGAGTCCACGTGATTCTCGAACGCCGAGCGTTATCGCGGCTCCGTGCTGAGAATAACACCGTTGCCGTGCCCCAGCATGCCGGTGCAGACGAGGATGTTGTTCACGTTCTTGATCTGCCGTGCGCCGTCGCCCGGCTTGTCGTCAGCGCGACCCTGGGTCTGCTTCACGCCCTCGACCCAGTGGCCGATGCCGTGCAGACGACCCTCGGAGACCTGTCCGCCGAAGGTGTTGATGGGCAGTTCGCCGCCTTCGATGGCGATGCGGCCGTCCTGGATGAACTCAAAGCCTTCGCCGAACTTGCAGAAGCGCATGCCCTCGACCCACCAGTACACGTCTGGCGAGAAGCCGTCGTAGAACATCGCGCCGTCCATGTCGGTCGGCTTCATGTACGTCGACGACCAGAGGGTGCGGCCGATGTTGCCGGACGAGGCGTAGCGCCACTGCTCCGGCGGGATCGTGCGCCAGTCGTACGACCCCGACCCGAGGGCCGTGATGTACGCGGGCTTCTGCGGCCCGGCCTCAGCGAGGTCGGCGCGCTGCAGGATGATCGCCGCGGCGCCGTCGACCGGCATGTCGCAGTCGAACAGGCACAGCGGGTCGCAGATCATGCGGCAGTTCATGTAGTCCTCGTACGACATGGGCTGGTCGTAGAAGACGGAGTTCGGGTTCTTGTTCGCGTTCTTTCGCAGCTCGACGGTGTAGGCGGCCATGTGGTGCCGCTTCGCGCCGTACTGCTTCATGTACCGCATGTACGCCGGGGCGAAGCCGGAGGGGGCGTCGCCGAAGCCGTAGGGGGCGGTGAACTGCTGGCCCATCGACGCGCGCGGCGCCGGGCGGGCAGCGGCGTCCGCGGCGGTGTTGCGCGTGCCGGAGCCGAAGGCACCGCTACGCGGCTGGTACATGGCGCGCCACACGAGGACGTTGTTGCAGCGCCCCGTCGCGATCGCGTCGATGCCGTAGCCGATGGCGGTGGAGATGTTGCCACCACCGTTGCCCCACCAGTTGAGCTCCTCGATGCCGAGGCCCTCGGTCATCCATGGGAACGGGGCGGACGAAACGCCCGGCTCCGGGCCGACGCCCGGGCCCGTGGTCTGCGGGAACGTGGCGACGCCGTCGATGTCCTTGACCGTCAGGCCCGCGTCCGCGATGGCGGCGAGGCAGGCGTCAACGGCCAGCGCGCCGATCGGGCGCTCCTGGCGGCGGCCCAGCTTGGAGTGGGCGACGCCCGTGATGGCTACTTTGTTTGCAGAGTTGAATGGCATTGAGTGAACTCCCTACGCCAGTTTCCACTGGGGGACGGTGACCTCGCCGCGGTCCTCGAAGACGACCTCGACCGGGATGTCGATGTTGAGCTTGTCGAAGTCCTTCTCGTCGATCAGGATGTTGCCGTCGATGAAGGCGGTCGGCTCCTCGATCGGGATGATGTGGGCGATGACATAGGGGACTTCGTCCTGGAAGCCGGCGGCCGTCGTCTGGTGGACGATCGCGTAGCTGTGAATGATGCCCTTGCCGCTCGGCTGGGCCCACTCGAAGTCGCTCGCGTGGCAACGCGGGCAGATGACGCGCGGAGTCGCGTTCCACAGGCCACACGCGGTGCAGCGCTGCAGGACGAACTTGTGCTCCTTCGCCGCGTCCCAGTACGGCTTAGTCCGCTCGTCCGGAACCGGAATCGCTTTTTGTTCGGCAGCCACGAATACCCCTCCACTCTGGTTGAGGCCGCGGGGCGCGGTCCTCATCGCCGCGATGAGCCAGGCGCGGCAGCGATGCCACCCCGAGCTGATCTCGCACGACCACGCGCCGGTCTCTACTGGTGCTGTAGCCGTGCGGGAGCATAGCGCAGTTGTCCAGTCACTCCTAGCGACCGCACGATTCAGAGAACATCCGTGCGCTCGGCCGCGCGCGCACCGGTTTGCGCGGCTGTCCGGCTGCGGCGGAACATCGCCCCCATGACCGGTGACGAACTCTGGCGGCTCGACCTGCTCACGCTCGCGGCCGGGCTCCGTTCCGGCGAGATCACCGCGCGCGCCGCGGTCGAGGCGCACCTCGCGCGCATCGACGCTGCGAATCCCGCCGTGGGCGCCGTGACCGCGACCCAGGCGGTGTCCGCCCTGTCCGCGGCGGACGCCGCCGACCGCGCCCGGGCCAGCGGGGTGTCACTCGGGGCGCTCCATGGCGTCCCGTTCACCGTGAAGGACAACGTGGATGTCGAGGGGGCTCCTACGACAGCCGGCGTCCGCGTCAATGTCATTCCCGCCGAGCGCGATGCGCCCGAGGTAGCGCTACTCCGGCGCGCTGGGGCCATCCCGCTCGCCCGCACGAACATGCCGGATTTCGGCCTGCGGATGCACACCGACAGTCGCCTGCACGGCCCCACGCGGAACCCGTGGGACGCCACCCGCACCCCGGGCGGTTCGAGCGGGGGAGAGGCGGTCGCGGTCGCCACCGGAATGTCACCGCTGGGCGTGGGGAACGACCTCGGCGGGTCTCTGCGGCTGCCGGCCGCGTGGTGCGGCGTCGCCGCGATCCGGCCCTCGAACGGACGCATCCCCCACACCTCGAACGCGGGGACGCCGGCGATGGGTGGGCAGCTGTTTGGCGTCGCTGGCCCGATCGCGCGGACGGTCGGTGGTGTCCGCCTCGCCCTCGAGGCGATGACGGGCGTCGACGCTCGCGACCCGCGCGCGACCGGGGCGCCGCCGCCGCTCGACGAGGCGCCTCGTCGCGTCGCGCTGGTACTGGGTCCGGGCGACGTCGATGTGGACCCGGCCGTGGCCGCCGCCATCACCCGGGCCGGGGAGGCGCTTCGTGACGCCGGATACGAGGTGGAGGAGGTCACCCCTCCCGGCATCGACGAGGCGGCCGCGCGATGGGCGCTGGTCGTCTACGCGGAGTTGCGCCCGCACCTCGATCGGCTGCGTGCGCTGGCCTCGCCAGATGCGCTGCGCTACGGCGACCTCACGCTGGCGCTGGAGCCGCCCGCGGGCATCGAGGAGTACATCGCCGCGTTCCAGGCGCGACTGCGGCTCCAGCGCGACTGGGGGGCCTTCCTGTGGCGATACCCGGTCGTCCTCGGTTCGGTGTCGACAATGCTGCCGTTCCCTGTGGGGTACGACATCGCCGGGCCGCACGAGGCGGCCGCGGTTCGCAGCTCACTGCGGCTGACACTGGCGACGACGTTCCTCGGGCTGCCCTCGGTTGCGGTGCCCGCCGGGACCGCCGAGGTCGGCGGGCGGACGCTGCCGATCGGGGTGCAGGTGATCGCGGCGGCAGGGGCCGACGAGCGCGCCCTCGACGCCGCCGAGGCGATCGAGGCGCGACTCGGTGTGCCGATGCCGATCGATCCGAAGTGACGCGCCGACGGTACAGGCGTCGTGATGCCTCGGACTGACGAGCATCGCGGCCCCCCCACCCGAGCCCGGCCCCACTGCGCGCGGGGAGGGGGCGGGAAGCGAGAGAAACAGAGAGGCCGGGCGTGAGCCCGGCCTCTTCACCTTTGCCTCGACGCGAGAGCTACTTGAGCAGCTCCGCGTTGTGCTGGCCCAGCGTCGGCGCGGGGCTCTGGATCGCTGCCGGCGTCTCCGAGAAGTCCCACGGCGGGATCTGCGCCTTCACGCGGCCGAAGCCGGGGGTGTCGAGCTCGGTGAACATGCCGACGGCCTTCACCTGGTCGGAGTTCGTGAACTCGGCGTAGTCCTGCTTCTCGAAGACGGTCGCGCCGAAGCGGCGGCCGATCTCGATGACCTCAGCACGGGTGAAGTTCTTGAGCGCCTTCTCCCAGACCGGGCGGACGAGGTAGCCGTAGCGGCTGCCACTGCCCGCGGGGTCCTCGTCGACGATCGCGAACATCGGGTCGTCCTTCACCCACTCCATGTTGAAGGCCTTGTACATCTCGTCGCGCTCTTCGCGGGACATGCGCCCGAGGTTGAACGAGACCGCACCGTCCTTGCAGTGGTAGCCGTTGTCGGGCGGCTTGATGTAGGAGTCGAGGTGGAAGCCCCACCACTCGTCCGGGTTCGACTGCGCCGCCCAGAGCGTCGACCGCATGGCGATCAGCGTGCCGAAGGCGGAGGTGTCGATGCGCTGGCCGCCCTTCTCGTCGCGGGCGACGAGCGCGGCACAAACGGCCTGGAGGCCGTAGATGCCGGCGTACATCGCGCCGTTGTCGTTGCCGATGCGCACCGGCGGCGCGCCCGGCGTGCCGAGCGACAGCGAGGCCTCGGATGTCATCTGCGCGCCGAGCTCCGCGTAGGGCGGGTAGTTGGCCCACGGGCCCTGCCCACCGAACGCAGAGATGACGAGGACGATGGCCTTCGGGTTCAGGGCCATGATCGCCTCGGGCGTGAGCTCGGGGTTCTCGGTCCAGCCGGCGTCGTAGACGACGACGTCCGCATCCGCGAGGAGCTTCTTCGCCGCGGCGACGCCCTCCGCGCTCTCCGGGTCGAGGCTCACGCCCCGCTTGCTGCGGTTCAGCGAGACGAACGTCGCGCCGAGGTCGCCTGCGGCCTTCGAGCCCCAGCCGCGCGCGCGGTCGCCCTCGGGGCGCTCGATCTTCACGACGCTGGCGCCCGCATCACCCATCTCCATCGAGACGTAGGGGCCACCGACCCCCTCCGCCATCTCGACGACCTTGTATCCCTCGAGTGGTCCTGGCATTACGAACGACCTGCCGATCCGGCGCGGTGCGCCTCGATCTCCGCGAGGATCTCTTCGTTGTGCTCGCCGATGTTCGGGGTGGCGAACCACTTCGCGGGGGTCTTGGAGAAGCGGTACGGAGGCCCGCCGGTCCAGACGTCGCCCCAGGGCTGGTCGGACGGCACCTGCACCATGTACTCGTTGGCCATCACCTGGTGGTGGTTGCGCAGCTCGTCCCAGTGCATCAGCCAGCCGTGCGGCAGCTTGTTGCGGCGGAACTGGAGCACCCAGTAGTCGACCGGGTACGAGGCGAAGATCGGCTTGAGGATCTCGTTCAGTTCGTTGCGGTGCTCGACGCGATCGGAGTTCGTCGCGAATCGCACGTCATCGAGCAGCTCTGGGTGCTCAATGACCTTGCAGAACTTCGCCCACTCGGCCTCGCTCGTCGCGGCGACGGAGACGTAGCGCGCGTCGGCGGCCATGAAGGCGTTGTCCGGGGCGACGACCTGCGCGTTCGCGCCGAGGCCCGGGTTCACCGTGCCGCGTGCGAGGTACTCGGCCATGCGGGCGGTCTGGAGCGCCGAGGCCGCGCGCATCATCGACAGGTCGATGCGCTGGCCCTTGCCGGTGCGCTTGCGCGCGACGAGGCCGAGGAGGATCGCCTGGCAGGCATAGTTGCCCGTCGTCGCGTCCATCTGCGTCGAGTGGCGGTACAGCTCGCCCTCGGTCGCACCCTCTTCGCCGTTCGTCGTGGACATACCGGTGAAGTAGTTGATCTGGCCGTCCGCCCCTGGCAGGTCACGCATGGGGCCGGTCTGGCCCCAACCGGTCACCGTGCAGTAGACGATGCCCGGGTTGATCTGCGAGACGGTCTCGTAGTCGACGCCGAGGCGGCCGGCCACGTCCGGGCGCATGTTCATGAGGAACACGTCGCAGGTCTTGAGGAGCTCGTAGGCGTTGGCGCGGTGCGCCGGGTCCTTCATGTCGAGCGTGAGGCCACGCTTGTTCATGTTCCACGAGATGTAGCCGATCGAGTTGCCGTTGATGCTCGGCGGCACCCCCGGAATGCTCCCGCCGGGACGACCGGGCTGTCCGGCGTTCCGTGCGACCGGCGGCTCGATGTGGATCACGTCGGCGCCCATCGCGCCGAGCTGCATCGCACACCACGGGCCGACCATCGCGAGGGTCATGTCGAAGACCCGGATGCCGTTCAGCGGGCCTGCAGTATTTGCCATAACGCCCTCCCCAAGTGAACCGAGCCCGCCGGATACGGCGGGCGAACGCCGGGAGTCTATCGCAGCCCCATGTGGGTTGCTAGGCCGGATTCGGGCGGTTCGACGGGCGTCGCTGCGCCAGAAGCGGCTCGGACGCCGTGGCAGGTGGCGCTAGTCTCCGCAACCTGATCGAGGGAGGCGAATATGACGACGGAGCAGATCGCGGCGCTGGCGGGGCAGGTCCCCGACGTCGCTCTGGCGGCCACGCTGACGGTGTTCGTGACCCAGGCGGTGCTCGCGTGGATGCCTCGGCGCGTCGGGGCGATGTTGTTTCCGGCCCTGGATGGTGGGCGTGTCTGGGTGGTGGTCTATGTCGCGGCGATGGGCGTTGTCGCGCTGATGAGCCCGGAGGCGCGCCTCGACCGTCCGTTCCTGCTTGCCTCGCTCGCCGTCGCGGTCGCCGCGATCACCGGCAACGCCGCCTTCGACAAGCTTGATGCCCTGCGCGAGCGCCAGGATGCCGCCGCTCAGGGCATCGGCTCATCGTCTGCCTCCACCTAGTGCGGGTGTGGGTGGGCGTGCGCGTAGTGTTCCGCGAGGATGTCGCGGCCGAAGTCCTGGACCGGGTCGCGCCAGACCGTGTGGATGTGGTTCCCGCGGCTCTGCGTGTTGTCGTACTCGACGAGCAGGCTGTCGCCCTGCACACGGTAGTAGTGCGGCTCGCCGCGCTCGATGCCGCCGGCCCACGCGAAGTGGAGCGACTGTGCGGCGGCGTCGAGCCGCGCCAGTTCCGTCTCGGCGACCTCGTCCGGCATCCGGTCGATGTACTGGCGCAGCAGCGCGCGCGTCGCCTCCTGCTGGCCG
This sequence comes from uncultured Chloroflexota bacterium, assembly GCA_903917615.1. Lineage (GTDB taxonomy): Bacteria > Chloroflexota > Dehalococcoidia > UBA2979 > UBA2979 > SHYQ01. The sequence continues at coordinate 21,152 of CAIXBH010000237.1, forward strand.
GGCGTCATGTCCGTGAACGAGAGGCCGCGCGGCCTGGTGGTGTACTCCGTCAGCGCGAGGTGCTCCTCGGTCAGTCCGAGGTACTCCACGAGCTGGCGGAACCCGGCGGGGTTCGGGTTCATGCTGGGGCCGCGCCAGATCTCGGCGAAGGAGCGCGGGCGGTCGCCGTCGCTCAGCACCGGCCGGTTCGAGGTCACGATGTCCGGCGGCGCGACGGGCGAGAGCACCGCGCGAGCCCGCTGCTCCGCCGTCAGCAGGTGCACGAGTTCCCGCCCGAGGTCTTCCTCGGCGGCCAGCGGGCGCATGAGGTTCGTCCCCGTCGCCGGCGTGATCGCGCGATCGGATCCGAAGAACGACGGCAGCGTGCGCACGCCGTGCGGGGTGACGAGGTAGTTGAGCGAGACGTGGTGACCGCCGAAGCGCCAGCCCCACGGTGCGCTCCCGGACGGGTCGCCGAAGATCGCGATCGCGTACGCGAGTGGGTCGCGGATGCGCGCGCCGTCGCGCAGGGGCCAGATGAAGCCCTCCGTCATGTCGAGGATGTTCTCCATCGCCATGATCGTCGCGGTCGTCACGAAACCGCGCGGGCTCAGTCCGGTAACGACCAGTTTGAGGACCTCGCGCTGCTGCGCCGAGGTCATGTACTGCATACGCAGGCCGCCGTGGTCCGTAGGTGTGTAGAAGAAGCGCTCGCGTTCCTCGTCGTCGATCGAGGCGTATTGGACCTGCGCGCGCCGCTCCGGGTCGAGCGCATCGAGGAGCGCGATCGCGCCCAGCGCCATACGCGCCTGCAGCGTCTCCGGCGTGTCGGCCATCGGGATCCCCTGTCATCTCGCCCGCCTGCGTAGGCTCCCCTGTGGAATCGGCGCGGCTAGAGTAGTCGCATGAGTCGCATCCCTGTGCCGCAGCCCGGCGACCACGCGCCGATCGCGGGGCCGCATGACGTCTCGCTGCGTCCGATCGCGGAGGGAGACCTCGACATGCTCCTGCGCTGGCAGCGCGAGCCGGAGGTGGCGCACTGGTGGGATGAGGCAGACCTCAGTCGCGAGGAGATGCGCCGCGAATACCTCGAGCCGGACATCGCGCCGACGTGGCGCTTCGTCATCGAATGGGAGGGCCGCGACGTCGGGATGGTGCAGTACTGGCACAAGTATCCCGATACCGATGACCTGTGGTCCGCAGGGATCGACATTCTCATCGGCGAGGCGGACGCGCGTGACCGCGGTGTGGGGCGCGAGGCGATCCGTGTGCTGCTGCGCTACCTCTTCGAGGTGAAGCGCCTGCACCGGGTGACGATCGATCCCGAAGTCGCGAACGTGCGCGCGATCCGTGCCTACGAGCGCGCCGGCTTCACGCGCGACGGCGTGCTGCGCCACGAGTACCAGATTCGCGGCGAGTACGTGGACACGCAGTACCTGTCGATCCTCGAGACGGACTGGCCGGAAGCGAAGCGCGTGTGGCTTGAGGAGCGCGCGAGCCGCTAGCTGCGCGCGCTGGCGGGCGCCGGGGCGCCCGGCGCGACGGTGTTGCCCACCCAGCCATCGCCGGCCCACGACTTCACGATGCCGGACTCCTCGAGGTCCGCGATCTCGGCGGCGGAGTAGCCGGCGGACTCGAGCACCTCGTGCGTGTGCTCGCCGATGATCGGCGCGAAGCGCTCGAACTCGACGGGCGTGCGCGAGAAGGTCATCGGCGAGCCGATCTGGCGGACGGTGCCCTCCGACGGATGCGGCATCTCCCATGCCATGCCGATGTGGCGCACCTGCGGGTCATCGAAGGCCTCGGCGACGTTGTTCATCGGCGCAACCGCGGAGTCGGCGGCCCAGAGCAGCGCGAGCCACTCCTCGCGGGTCTTCGTCTTGAAGAGCGCGCGGATGTCCTCGACCATCGCGTCGAACTCGGCGCCCGTCGCGCGGTGAAGCGGGATGTACTGCGGGCGGTCGATGACCTTGCAGAAGGCCTCCCAGAACGCGGTCTCGGCGTTGCCGGTGGTGATCCACTTGCCGTCTTTGCACTCGAGGAAGGCGAGGCCCGCGGGGCGTCGCTGCGCCGGCGCCGGCAGGACGCCGTCGCGCAGGTAGCGCACGGAGTCGTTCATCGTCATCGACATCAGCGCGCCGAGCATCGACACGTCGATGTACTGACCGACGCCGCTGCGCTCGCGCTCGAGGAGTGCTCCGAGGATTGCGTTCGATGCGTACAGGCCGTTCACGTAGCCGGCGGCAGAGCCGGCGGCCCCGCCCGGGTAGCCCTCGGCATCCAGGTTCACCGCGCCGCCGACCGCGCCGAACTGGCCGGCGTGGCCGGGGTATTTCGCGTATGGGCCGTCCTGGCCGTAGCCGGAGAGCGAGCAGCAGATGATGCGCGGGTTGATCTTCGACAGCGTCTCGTAGTCGATGCCCATCCACTTCACGACGCCGGGGCGGTAGCCCTCGAGCACCACGTCCGCGTCCTTCACGAGGCGGTAGAAGACCTCCTGGGAGCGGGGGCGCAGCTCAGGTCGCAGCAGGTCGAGGGCGATGCTCTTCTTGTTGCGCGCGAGGACGTTGTAGGCGGCGGCTTTGCGCTCACCCTCGGGCGTGGGCTCGTAGGGCGTGAGCACGTCGCGGGCCATGCCGTAGCGGGGCTCCGGCTCCTCGACCTTGATCACGTCCATGCCCATGTCGGCGAGCATGTGGGCCGCGAACGGAGCGGCCATGAAGCGGCCGAGATCGAGCATGCGGTAGTTGCTGAGCATTCCCATCGAAGGTCCCCTCCCGTTGCGCGCCTCTTGTCCTCGAGGAGGGGCCGGGCTGCGCACGTGTCGCCGCGCACTATAACGCGCGTTCAGCAGGGGCCCGCCTGTGTCGGGCTCTTCCGGGGGCGTTCCATCCCTGTTCCCTGCGCGGGGAGGGGAGACACACCAACAGGTGGGGGGCGCTGCCCGCAGCCCTTAGCGGACCTGTTCGCGATACGTACGGTCCAGTGCGGGCGCTTCGGGCTGCCGCCGGACTCGACGCGAGCGATCGCGCGGGGCGTACCATGCGCGCGGCCCGGAGGGGCCACACTGAAGCGGGGGAGATGACGATGGCTGACACGATCGCGCGGCAATTTGGGCGCTGGGCCGCGAACCTGAAGTACGAGGACCTGCCGCCTGTCGTGGTGGACAAGATCAAGTCGTTGATCCTCGTCCACCTCACGAGCGCGGTGATCGGATCTCAGGACCACCGGGCGCAGGAGATGATCGACCTCGTCCTCAAGGAGGAGGGCAAGGCCGACGGCGCGACGATCATCTACGACGGTCGGAAGGCGACGCGCATCGGCGCGACGCTGGCGGACGCGGAGATGATCCACGTGACCGGGCTGATGGACTCCTACCAGATGATCACGCACCCGGGGGTGTCGCTGATCTCATCGGGCCTGGTGAACGCGGAGCTCGAGGGGCTCAACGGCAAGCAGCTGATCACGGCGCTCGCCGCGGGGTACGAACTGGCGACGCGCCTTGGCCTCGATCATGTCCCCGCGACCGCGGCCCGCGGGTACCGGCCGGCGCCGATCTACCACACGATGGGCGCGGCGATGGTGGCTGCGAAGTGCATGGGCCTCGACGAGGACGGGATGGTCGCGACGATCGCGATCGCGGCGAACAGCGCCTCGGGCCTGTTCGAGGCAGGCCACTCCGGCGGTGGCGAGCAGGCGGTGCACGACCCGAACGCAGCGCGACAGGGCGTGTTCGCAGCCGTGATGGCGCGGATGGGCCACATCAAGGGCTCCGAGGCAATCATCGAGGGCCCGCTCGGGTTCTACAACGCGTACACCGGCAGCCACGAGGGCAAGCTCTCCCGCAAGTTCGAGGGCCCGGATCAGATCGACCTGATGAAGACGGTCAGCGGCCTCGGCACCGAGTGGCGGCTGCTGCGCATCATGTACCGCATGTACGCGACCGGCGGGTACAACCACCAGGTCATCAACTGCATCGTGGAGCTGCGCGAGCAGCACAACATCAAGCACGAGGAGATCGAGCGCATCGAGGTGCTCATGAACTACCTCGAGACCCTGTACCCGACGCCCCGCGCTCCGCGCGATCCCAACATCACGCCGCGCGTCGGCAGCACGCACTACTTCGCCGCGCACGCGGCGGTGAATGGCGGCTATCCGCAGGTCGGCGGCCGGACCTACAGCCCCTCAGTGGATCCCGAGAAGGACCCCGTCGTCCTCGAGTTCCTCAAGACGAAGGTGCAGATCATCGGCATGTACGACAAGCCGATGTTCTCGCCGACCGTGACCATCCACATGAAGGACGGTCGCGCGTTCGAGCAGTTCTATCCGTACGAGCGGATGCTGTGGAACCTCGACCAGCTCGTCGAGCGGCTGCAGGACCTGAAGGCGAAGTGGCCGCTCGGCGCGGACGGCCTCGAGGCGCTTATCCAGCAGTGCCGCAAGGCCGAGGAGATCCCCTCAGTCGCGACGCTGCACGCGCTGACCTCGCCGAAGAAGTAGCGGGATCGCGGTGTGAACACGAAGAGGCCCGCCATCCGGCGGGCCTCTTCCGCTGTGAGGCGCGGCCGCGTTCGGCGATCCGAATCAGACTCCCAGACGTAGTTCAGGTGCCTCAGTAAGATTGATCCACCCCAGCCCACTCACGTTCGGACGGACCATGCATAACCTGAAACTCTCTGTGACCACGCTTGGTGTGATGGCTGCGTTGACCGTCGCCTGCTCCGGGGGCGCAGCACCCAGCGCGCCTTCGACGCCCACGGCCGCTGCTCCCTCCGCGACCGCGACCCGGGCGGCAACGGAAACGCCTCGCGCAGGTAGCGGGGCCACCGCTGCCACCTCGGCCAGCGCGACCCCCACGACCACCGCGAGCGCGACGCCCTCGGGCGCCGCGACGGCGGCCGCTGGTCAGACCGGTGCGTCGACGCCCCCGGCTGCGGCGACGCCTCGGCCCATCGGCGCGCTCGAGATCGCCATCCGTTCGAATGACTTCCCCGCGACCACCACGGTCGACGGGCCGGTGGTTATCACCTGGCGCAATGCCAGCGGCGAGGACCACGACGTCGAGTTCGGCGTTGGCGCGAACCTCGGCACGATGAAGCAGGGCGGCACGGTCCAGCGGCGCTTCGACACCCCTGGGCGGTTCTCCTACTACTGCACGTTCCA
>CAIXBH010000238.1 GCA_903917615.1 uncultured Chloroflexota bacterium
AAGGCGACGAGCAGCGCGACGCCGGCCACCGTCGGTGGCAGCACCATCGGCAACTCGACCAGCAGCGTCACGAAGCGATAGCCGGGGAACCGCGACCGCGCGAGCAGGTACGCCGCCGGCACGCCGAGCAGGAGCGACAACGCGAGCGAAAGGGTGCTGGTCACCAGCGACAGCACGAGGGCGTGCGTAACGAACGGCGTCGTCAGTCGCGCGCCGATCTCACCGTCGCCGAGCGCACGTACGATCAGCGCGAGCAGCGGCAGCGCAACGAATGCGGCGAAGAGCGCCGAGGGCGCGGCGAACCATCGCGCGAGCGACGGTCCCGCGCCTGCGCGCGTTCCTTCGGGCTCCCCGGTCTCCAGCAGTTGCGCGGCCATGCCTCAGGGTGTCTCCCGCGGCGCCCGAGGCGCAAGCACTACCGCTCCGCGGAGTCGAAGCCGGCGGCCTTCAGCACCGCCTGTCCGTCGGCCCCCTTCACGAACGCGACGAAAGCGGCTGCCGCAGCGGCGTTCTTCGAACCCTTCACCGCGGCGATCGGGTAGACGACGATCACATTCGCGGCGTCCGGGATGGCGACCGTCTTCACCTTCGCACCGGATACCAGTGCGTCGGTCTTGTACGTGACGCCCGCATCCGCCTCGCCTAGTTCGATCTTGGAGAGCACCGCGCGGACGTTCGCTTCGTTGGAGACGATGTTCTTCGTGACGGCGTCCTTGTAGCCCGCGCCGTTCGCGGGATCGGCGGCGAGCCTGTCGATGACCTGCCGCGCGTAGTTGCCGATCGGGACGTCCGGTGCCGCGAGGACGAGCTTCACGCCCGGCTTCGAGAGGTCCTTCGCGCTGGCGATCCCCGCCTTGTTTGCCGCTGGCACGACGATCACCGGCAGGTTGCGAGCGAACGCCACCGGCGTGCCCTCGATGAGGAGTTTGTCCTGCGCCTTCTTCATGTTCGCCTCGTCCGCGCTCGCGAAGACGTCGGCGGGCGCGGCCTGCTCCAGCTGGGACTCGAGAGCGCTCGATGAAGCGAAGTTGAACTCGACCGTCACGCCCGGGTTCCTCGCCTGGAAGGCGGTCGCGATTGTCTTGAACACATCGGTCAGCGACGAGGCGGCGTAGACGCTGATCCGCCCCGTGACCGCGGAAGCCGTCGGCGAGGCAGTCGAGAGCGAAGCGACGGACGTGGCCGCGGGTGCGCTATTGCTACCACCGCTACAGGCAACGATGGTCAGCGAAAGGACGAGGGCGAGCCCCCCCGCGATCGGCTTCGCGCTAACTCGCACGATGCACCCGTTCCTGCGCAGGGCCGTCGGACGCACCGCTGTCGGATCGCCGCGCTGCCCGGCGCGAGGGCGGCGCATAGAGGTGGGTCCGCAGCCAGGCGATGGTCGCGAGGGCGGCCGAGTGCCGCGACGCCGCGACGAGCTTCGAGAACCCCTCCGCGTCAGCGAGGGCCGCGGTCTCGCGGTTGAGGTAGCGCTCGCAGACCTCGACCTGGCGCGCGAGGAGCGGCTGCTCGGCGGTCGGGTCCAGGGCGCGGAGGAAGTAGATCTTGAGTAGCAGATCCTGTCGCACTTCCCGCATCCGCTCGACCGGCGCGTGCATCCAGGCACGGAGGGTCACCCAGCCCTCCTCCGTCGGGGCGTAGATCCGCCGCACCGGGCGGCGGCCGACGCGCACCTCTTCCCACTCGAGCAGGCCGCGCCCCTCGAGGTTGCGCAGGTAGGCGTAGAGCAGGCTCTGCTCGACCGGGCACACCGCGCCGAGGTCGGAGGCCAGAGCGCGCGTCAGGTCGTAGCCATGCCGCGGCGCGACCGCGAGCAGGCCGAGGACGGCGTACTCGCCCGGCAGCAGCGGACGATCGATGGCAGCGCGTTCGGGCATGGCGGGAGAATACGCATCTGCTAATTACTTATCAAGTGAGTATCAGCGGGCCTTCACGAACATCGCGCGGCAGGATCACAGTCGTCAAACAGATCGAGCCTGCTGGCGTTTTAGGCTGTAGGCACCACTCCAGACCGAGCGGCGGGCACCGGCCCGCAGACAGCAGGCTCGACCCATGAAGCCCCCCACGCTCCGTCGCACCCTCGTCAATGTCTCCGTCGCGTCCGTCTCGGCCGTGGTGCTCGCCGCTTCGTGGGCCGGCATCGTCCGGGGCGACACCCAGGCTGCTGACACGCAGGTGAACGCGGTGACCGCGAGCGGTCCGGCGAACCGCGACATCACCGCAGCGGGCCTGCAGCCGGCCCCGTTCCCCACGACCGGCGCCGCGCTGCCGGTGACGCCGGCGACGGCAACACCGACGCTCGCCACCGCAACGACGCCCGCCGCGGCGCCGACGACTGCCGCGACGGTGGCGGCTGCCGGCGGCACGATCGCCCCGACGACCACCGCCCTCGCGCCGGTCGCGACCCCGGCCACGGTTGCGCCGACGACGACCGCGACGACGACCGCGACGCCGGCCGCTGTGCCGACGCTGGTCCCTGCACCGACGGTCCAGCCTGCGACCGCCGCGGTTGCTCCGCGTCGCCGCTCGAGGGCATCGTGACCACCACCAGCGCGGAGCGCACGTTCCGCGCGATGAACACGGAGTGGTGGCTGCGCGCCTCCGGCCCGGGCGATCTGGATGCCGCGCTGCGCGACGCCGAGGCACTCGTGCATGACGCGGAGCCGCGCTTCTCGCGCTTCCTCGATGACTCTCTCCTCGCAGAGCTCAATCGCATGCGCATCGTCCGCGACCCGTCGTTCGTGGCGATCGCGCGCGATGCGCTGCGATTCGTCGAGCTCACCCGCGGCGCCTTCGACCCCACGGTCGGGGCGGCACTGATCGCATCCGGCTATGACCGCACCTTCGAGACAGTTCAGGCTCGCCCCCTCGCCCCCTCGCCCCTCGCGGGGGAGGGTGGGGCTCCGCCCCGCCCACGCCTCGTGGTCCGCGGCGACACCGTGGCGCTCGAGGGCGCGGGCACGCTGGACCTCGGCGGCATCGCCAAGGGCTGGACCGTCGACCGCGTCGGCGAGTTGCTGGAGCACCGCGGCGTGCGCAACTACCTCCTCGACGGCGGCGGCGATATCCGCGCGCACGGCCTCGACGGCGACGCCCCGTGGATAGTCGAGGTGGGCGAAGGCCTGGTCGTCGCGCTCCACGACGGCGCCGTCGCGACCTCTTCCACACTGCGACGCCGCTGGCGCACCGCCGAAGGCGAAGCGCACCACATCATCACGCCCGAGTCCGGTCGCGCCTCGACCAGCGGGTTCGTCACGGTGACCGTCGTCGCGAGCGACGCCACGACCGCCGACGTCCTCGCGACGGCGATCATCGCCGACCCCGACCGCGGCTTGGCTGCCCTCGCACACTTCGAGGCCGAGGCGCTGCTGCTGGGAGCAGACGGTGGATGGACGATGAAGCCCGGCTTCGAGCGGCACCTCGCGACAGCGCGGGGAGAACTCACGGGAGCACGACGATGAGCCGCTCGCTCACGCAGTGGATCTCACTGCCGGTGCGCATCCTCGCGCTGATCGCCATGGGATCGCTCGTGTGGCGCCTCGCGCCGGGCGTGTTCGCCGCCGCCGATGCAGGTGGCCAGACCATCACGTGGTGGGCCTCGCGCGCGCTCGGCATCACCGCCTACATCGCGATCTGGCTCTCGATGCTGTTCGGCCTGCTCGTCGGCGCCAAGGGCATCGAGGGTCTGCTGGGCCGCAAGGTGCTGATGGACCTGCACCAGCAATGGTCGCTGGCGGCCGTCCTCGCCACCCTCCTCCACGTCCTCACGATCGTCGGGCACGCCGTCGAGAGCCACGTCGCGCCGATCGCGGCGATCGTCCCCTTCACCTCCAGGACCCTCACGGCGGAGGTCGCGATGGGCACCATCGCGTTCTGGGGGCTCGCACTCATCTCGATCTCCAGCTGGCTCCGCTCGCGGATCCCGTACGGGCTCTGGCGGACGCTCCATGCGCTGGTCTTCGGCACGTTCTTGCTCGCGCTGCTACACGGTATCCTCGGCGGTACGGACAGCAGTGCACCGTGGGCGCAGTGGATGTACCTCGTGACTGCCTCGCTGTTCGCCGGCACGCTCACCGCACGGATCGCCGTTGCGATGGGCCGTGCCGGACGTCCCCAAGTGGACGACGACCGCGAAACGCAGTCAGGGGCGGCATGACGGCAGGCGCAGCAGAGCCCGACCTATCTCCCGCACGCCGATACCTGACGCTCGAGGCGGCGCGGGCGCTCGACTGCAACGCGTGCGGAGACTGCTGCAACTCCTCTCGCACCGAGGGCTTCTGGACCTGGGGCGGCCTGCCCGACGGCCAGTACGCCACCCTGAACGACGGCGCGCCGCTCATCATCCCGGTAGAGCGCATCACCGCCGGCAAGTGGCGCGACCGCGCCTGGCGCGCCGAGGACGCCACCCCGGCCACCTCGACGCCCTTCCGCTGCTCTGCCTTCCGCCCGCAGGAGGACGGACGCGGCCTCTGCGGCATCCACGACCGCGAGCGGCCGCTCCAGTGCGGCGAGTTCCCCGTGCACACGCCGGGCCTCGAGGACGACATCGCCACGCGTCGCGTCCTGCACCTGGAGACCAGCGCCTTCCCGAAGTGCACCTGGCATCGCGTGGACGTGATCGCGGGGGACGAGCCGGCCGTCGACCCGCACGGCGGCTGCGTCGACTCCGACGGCTACGTCGCGCTCGGTGGGCTGCCGCCCTCGCTCCTCGGCCGCTGGCGGGCGGAGCCGCCGATGCCCCGCGTGTAGGCGAAGCCCCGATTTCTGACGATCCGACGCAGATGAGGGGAAACCCTCACGCCGAAGGCGTAATGAAACGCCTGCCGCGCCGTTCAAGAGATCAGGCGCAGATGCCGAAGATCATGCGCACCAATCTGGCGGCGTTCGACGGGAGCACACCGATGCCCGATCCGGCACGCGACACGTACGAGTCCCTCCGCGACGGCCTGCTGCAGGACCTCATCGCGGTCCGCCTCGTCGTTGGACAGGCCCGGGAGGCCCTGCCGGCGGAGTCCACCTCGCTCCGGGCTGCGCTCGGCGGCGCCGGCCAGTCGCTCGACGGGGACATCGACCTCGTGCGCGGCTGGCTCGACCGCCTGCGAGATGCGGCATGATGCGGACGCCATAGGTATCAGCTGATGAGCAGTTCTCGAGGGCCGGTGTTGCATAGTTGCGTCGCTGGCCTCAGAATCCACTGCATCGGCACGACCGCCTAGTCCTCCTGAAAGGGAGGAACGGGGGAACCAGAACCTGGGGCGCAATCGCCCGTGATCGCCGGGAGGCGTATCGCGGCGGTGCGGGAACCTCCACCCGTAGCCCGTCAGCTAACCCCGTCGGCGCAGGAGGAAAACCCGAAGAGGGCTTTCCTGGCCACATACGCACCGTCCCTGGCACCCGAGTCCGCACGCCCTCAGATCGAGGGCGTACCAGCCACTGTCCCAGTCCCCGCACTTGTCGCGAGCACGCATCGCGCCGAGCGGATCTGGAACATGGTCCCGTTTGTGCTGTCCGTCATCCTGGGCACCGTCGTCTTCTGGGCGCCGCTGAACTCGACGACCGCGCTCATCTACGCCACCTCGATGACGATCTTCTTCGTCTACTGGGTCGTCCGGTCGTACTCGGTGGCCGTCGCCGTGGCGATCGGCCTCTGGCGCATCCGCCAGTGGGAGCGCATCGACTGGCCGATGAAGTACGCCGGCTGGCAGGCGACCCACGCCGACGCCGAGGCGTGGTCGTGGCCGCGCCACATGGTGATCATCCCGAACTACAAGGAGGACGAGGAGGGCCTCGCCCGCACCATCGGCTCCCTGGCCGCGCAGGCCAACGCGAAGCAGGTGGTCCTCGTCATGGCGATGGAGGGCCGCGAGTCCGGTGCGGACGCGAAGGCGGCACGCCTCGTCGACCGCTTCGGCGGCCACTTCGCAGCGATGTTCTCGACGTTCCACCCGTACGGACTGCCGGGCGACACGCCGGGCAAGGGCTCCAACGAGGCATGGGCGGCGCGCGAAGCGTTCTCGCGGCTCATCGAGGACGGGCGCGATGACATCCGTCGCTACACCGTCACCTCGTGCGACGCCGATGCGTTCTTCCACCCGCACCACTTCGAGGCGCTGAACTACCTCTTCCTGAGCGCGGACGACCGCTACCGCACGTTCTGGCAGCCCACGATCTTCAACACGAACAACGTGTGGGACGTCCCTGCGCCGCTGCGCATCCCGGACGGACTCTCCGGCATCAACCGCACGGCGAACATCGTCCTGCCGGTCAGCGTGAAGTTCCCGACGTCCTGCTACTCGCTCTCATGGTCGATGCTCCACAGCGTCGACTACTGGGACGAGGAGGTCATCCCGGAGGACTGGCACCTGTTCCTCAAGTGCTCGTTCGCGCTCGGCGACCGCGTCCACGTCGAGGGGCTCTACCTGCCGCTGGGCAACGACTGCGTGTTGACCGACGGCTACATGAAGACGCTGAAGGCTCACTACGAGCAGGCGAAGCGCCACGCCTGGGGCGCCAGCGACATCCCCTACGCGTGGCGTGCCCTCGGCGCGAAGTCCCCGCTGAGCAAGTGGCGCGGCATGTTGCTCGCCAGCGCGCTCGGCAAGACGCACGTCCTCTGGGTGGCGCAGTGGTACCTGGTCACGCTGGGCATCGTGCTCCCGTCCAAGCTCGCCGCGAACGGCGCGCCGATGCCGCGCTGGTGGACGCACAAGGCGTTCCACATCCCCGGGCCGGGCTGGCACCTGGAGAACATCGCGAACCCGGACGCATGGACGCAGATCGGCAAGAACGGCATCTTCGAGCCGTCCATCTGGCTGAACCTGGATGGCCTGCTCGTCGCGATCTGCATCCTGCCGCTGTTCCTGCTCATCTACATGGAGGGCACTACTCGCCCGCCCCGGCCGTCCTACATCACCAGGCGGCAACTGGCCTTCCAGTACGCGATGTGGCCGGCGATGGCGATCATCACGTTCTTCTGGGCGAGTCTCCCCGCTCTCCACGCGCAGTGGCTGCTCTTCAGCGGCCGCGGCCTCATCTATCACGTCGCCGAGAAGGGACGCCGCGCGGTGCCGGAGGTTTCGGCAGCGAACGGCGCGCTCGTATTGCAACCCATGGTCAACGCAGCCACGTCATCGGACGCCAGACAGGATCTCGCATGAACGCCCCGACCCTGATCGACACCGACCTCGAGACTCAATGGCAGACCGTCGTCGACGACGATCGCTACCGCATCCGTGACCTGGAGATGGGCCCGTTCACGGTCTCCGAGACCCTGCTGCGCGCTGGCCAGGGTACCCGCGGCCACTCGCACCCGTGGCCCGAGGTCTACATGGGCACCGAGGGCCGTGGCGTCCTCTACCTCGACGGCGACGAGGGCCACCCGCTGGTCCCCGGCGCGCGCTACCTCGTCGCGCCCGGTGTGCACCACCGCGTGGTGACCAGCAGCGGTGTCACCTTCACCTGCTTCTTCGAGGGGCCGCGCCGCTAGGGGTTCCGCGGATCCCGCAGACACGAACACCCGCCGTCGCGGCGGGTGTTCTGCGTCTTGCGGATGTTTCGCGTCTAGACGACCTCGTCGGTGATCTGCACGGCCGACATCAGCGTGCGGTGGACGGGACAGCGCTGCGCGATCTCGATGAGGCGCGCGCGCTGCTCATCGGAGAGCGCGCCCTCGAGGTGGATGCGGCGGGTGATGCGGTCGAGCTGGCGATGCTCCTCATCGCAGTCCTCGCAGTCACGGATGTGCTCTCGCTCGTGCGTCAGCTCAATCTGCACCTCGGTCAGCGGCCAGCCCTGCCGTCGCGCGTACATGCGCAGCGTCATCGACGTGCATGCGCCGAGCGCCGCGAGCAGCAGTTCGTATGGCGAGGGGCCGAGGTCGTCCCCGTCGGGTCGAGGCTCGTCGACGACGAGCGCATGGCGCTCCGTGGTCACCTGCGTGACGTAGCGGTCCCCGACGCTCCGCAGCGGCACGTTCGCCATGCGGCCCTCCTCGATGCGCGCGACGGCAACGCGCCGCCGGATCCAGGCGCATCGTCGCACCGGGGCGTCACCCCTGCGTCGCGTATCGCGAGACGCGCCGGTGTCGATCTCGCAAGCCAGCACAGAGATAACGCGGACGTAACCGGCGCGCTTCGTCCTAAGCGGCACGCCACGTAGCATCCCCAAACCACGCCGCGGATCGCCCGCGTCGCGAATGTCGAGGTTTGCGTGCCGGATAGCCCTCGCCACGACCCCATGGCCGCGCTGCGGCAGCCTCCGTTCCTCGTCTACACCGTCGGACGCTTCGCCTCCGGCGCCGGCTCGAACATGCTGCAGGCGGCCCTGGCCTGGGAGGTCTACGAGATCTCCCACGACCCGTTCGCGCTGGGCGTGATGGGGCTCGTGCGGTTCGTGCCGCAGCTGCTCCTCGCGCTCTTCGCCGGTGCGGTTGCCGACGCCGTGGACCGCCGCGGGCTGGTCATCGCGTCGCAGATCGCGACGCTGCTCTGTGCGGCCGTGCTGCTGTTCGCCTCGATGACGCACCACTCGAGCCTGCTGCTGATCTACGCAGTCATCGTCCTCATCGCGCTCGCCAGCGAGTTCGAGCACCCGGCGCGGCTGTCGATGCTCGCGTCGATCGTGCGACCGGAGACCTTCCAGAACGCGATCACGGTCAGCCAGACGTTCGGCGCGCTCGCCTCGATCTCGGGCCCGGCGCTCGCCGGCCTCGGGATCGCGACCGTGGGGGTCGCCGGCGCATACGGCGGATTCGTCGCGCTGCAGATCGCGTCGATCGTCTCGAGCGTGCTGCTGCGCCCGCGCGACGTCGAGGGCGAACGCGGCGAGGTCAGCCTCGGCGCGATCAAGGAGGGACTCCGCTTCGTGCTGGGGCACGAGGTCCTGATGGCCTGCATGAGCCTCGACCTGGTCGCGGTGATCTTCGGCGGCGCCGAGGCACTGCTGCCGGTCTACGCGACGGACGTGCTCCACGTGGGCGGCATCGGCTACGGCATCCTCGCGGCCTCGATGAACGCAGGCGGGCTGCTCGCCGCGGTCGGGCTGGTCGCGTTCCCGCAGATCCAGCGGCCGGGGCGCGCGCTCATCGCGGCGGTCGCGGGCTTCGGCCTGGCGACGATCTGGTTCGGCCTGTCGCGGTCACTCCCGCTCTCCGTCGCGGCCTACGCGATGGTGGGGATGTCCGATCAGGTCAGCAACGTCATGCGCAGCACCACCGAGAACATCGCGACACCGGACGCGCTCCGCGGGCGCATGAATTCGGTGAGCAGCCTCTTCTCGGGCACCTCGAACCAGCTCGGCGCGGTGGAGTCCGGGTTCGTGGCCGCCGCGATGACGCCCACGTTCGCCGTGGTGACAGGGGGCATCGGCTGCCTCATCGCGCTGGGCCTCGTTCACCTGCTCGCGCCGCACCTCTGGCGCTACCGCATCGAAGACCTCGAGGCGGAGGCCGCGGGCGGCGCCTGAGCCCAACCGGAGCGCGCAGCCCCCAACGAACGCACGGGGCCCGACCCACGTTGTGGGAGTCACACACGCGTGGAGGCGGCACTCCACTCCTCGGGTCTCTGTGACCTCGGCGCCCGCGCCGGGCGGCCGCATGATGCCCCGAGCCAGGAGGAAGATCCGATGCGCCGCCTCCTGCTCGCCGGGCCGCTGCTGATCCTCGTCGGGGTCGTCGCGCGCGCCGATTCGCGGCCTGCGCTTGCGGCCCCGCCGCCCCCGGCTGTCGCGCCGGTGATTCCCGAGGCAACGCCCCCCTCCCCCGTCGAGGCAGCGCTGCCGGAGTTCCCCGCCCCCGACCCGTTCGCGGCGAGCACCCCGGCCTCGGTGCTGGATGGCGCGGCGCCCGAGGGTGAAACTGGCCTGGCCCCCGGTCAGCCGGCGATCCCGGTGGCTCCGGCAGGCCCCCGCCCGCCGGACCCCGTCCCGGAACCACCGCCGCCGGCGTGGACGGCCGGGCCGCCGGCGATCGGGTCACAGGATGTGATCGCATCTGCCTCGTCGATGCTGGGGGTGCCGTACCTGTGGGGCGGCAACACCACGGCGGGCATGGACTGCTCGGCCTACGTCAGCCGCGCCTGGGGGATCTCCCGGCAGACGACCGACACCCTCCACCAGTACTCCGAGGTGATCGCGAAGGACGACCTCCTCCCGGGGGATGCGATGAACCTGACCCGCTCCGAAGATCCACGCGGGTTCGGGCACGTCCGGATCTTCGCGGCCTGGGCGAACGAGGAGCACTCGCGCGTCTGGGTCTACGAAGAGACGCCCTCGCGTTCGGTCTATCACGCGATCACCTACGACCCCCGCTACACGCCCCGGCGGCGGACGCACCTCCAGGTGAGCGGCGTGGCCGCCCCACTGATCGCGTCCCCCGCCTCGGACGTGAGAAGCACGAGCAACGCGCGGGTCGCGGGAGCCGGCGTCCCCGCTGCGACCGCGACACCCGGCGGCACGTTCCTTGCCGCGAACATCTTCCATGCATCGCAGACGGCCGTGGCGACGGCGGCCGCAACCCCACGCGCGACGCCTGCGGCACCGGTCTGGGCACCGGTGCTCGCGAGCCCGTACTGGACGCCGCAGCCAACGCCCCAGCCAACACCCCAGCCCACCCCGGCGCCGACAGCCCAGCCGACGCCGACGCGCACGCCGATCCCCGTACCACCTGCGGCCACCACGCCTCGCGCCGCCACAGCCACGCCAGCTCCGTCGGCCACGCCAACCCCGCGCCCCAGCCCCACGCCGGCCGCGCCGACGGCGACACCGACCGCCACGCCACGGCCGACCTCGACGCCGTCACCAACCGCGAGCCCATCACCGACGGCGAGCCCCACTCCTGCCGTCCTCGTCGCGCCGCAAGCGAGCGCCACTCCCACGCCGCTGGGGAGTCGCCTCCGCCGCCGAAGCCAGTAGCCGGGCGACGGGGCCGAGCGCCGAACCTGATAGACTGCGAAAGGCGCTCAATCGACGCGCGTCCTTGAGCGGGACGCCAGACCGTCGTCCTCCGCGCCTTTCCTCGGGCCTGGGCCCGCGGACACGATGCCCCAACACGCCAACGCAGCAATCGCCCGGCACCGTCATCGGCCGGCACGAGCCGTCTTGGTACGCGATTTCGCGCGAGATGACGAGGGAAGGCGGCTGCAGTTGACCACTGGCGAGAACGAACGGCTCGAGCGCGACTTGCGGGAGTACGGCTGGGAGCGCGCGCAGGCGAAGCTCGCCGAGCCCGCGAAGGTGGAGCTCAACGACGCGGTGCAGGCCTGGCTGGACGGTCGCCTCGACCTGACGAAGGCGGCCGCCGCGGTGCGTGCCGTGATGCCCGTCGACCCGTCGAGCGTCCCGCTGGATGCACGCAACGCGCGCGTCGTGGACGGCAAACTCTTCCGCCGCTCCGGCAAGCAGTGGGTGACGAGCGACGGCTCCACGCTGACGCCGCAATGAGCCTGCTCCAGCGGCTGCGGGGGCTGATGCGCCCGACCGCGAAGGCCCCCGGCGGGACGGCCACGCAGACGGACGCCGAGCGCGCCGCCGCACGCCGCTACTGGGATGCACAGGTGGCTGCCCAGCGCAACGACCGAGGGGTCCCCAGCAATCGTCGTTGACGACGCCCGGGTATCAACGGCGTCTGACGTACTGACATCACGCGGCGCGCCGGATCGCCGATCCGAACCGGGCCGTTCCGCGCCCTCAACGATGGTGCTCCGCGACGGACGCGCACTCGGCTACGCCGAGTACGGCGACCCGCACGGCGTCCCGTTCTTCTTCATGCACGGCGTACCGAGTTCGCGGCTCGCCGGCTCGCTCATCGACGCCTCCGCGCAGCGGCGCGGGATTCGCGTCATCGCGCCCGACCGGCCTGGCTACGGCGTGTCCGACGCCCAGCCCGACCGAGCGATCCTCGATTGGCCGCGCGACATCGCCGACCTCGCCGACCACCTCGGGCTCGGACGCTTCGGCGTCATGGGCATCTCAGGCGCGGTGCCGTACGTGCTGGCCTGCGCGATCGTGCTACCCGAGCGCCTCAGTCATGTCGCGCTCCTCAGCGGTCTGGGGCCACTCGGCGCACCGGGCGTCATGGCCGGGATGAACCGGCAGTCCGCCGGCCTCTACCGGCTCGCGCTGCACTCCCCGCGCGCCGGCCGTGTCTGGATGAAGATGCTCGCTCAGACCGCGGCGCGCGCACCCCAGATGGTCTACCGCCAGCAGCTGAACTACCTGCCTGAGTGCGATCGCGCGGTCTTCGCGTCCGATTCGATGCGCGCGATGCGCCTCGATGACTTCGCAGAGGCGTTCCGACAGGGCGCCGCCGGCCCCGGCCAGGAGGCCGTGCTGCACGTGACGGACTGGGGCTTCGCGCTCGGCGACGTGGACCTCGAGGTGTACCTGTGGCAGGGGACAAGCGACCGCCACCACCCGGTGGCGATGGGCCGCTACCTGGCCGAGGCGCTGCCGCACGCGCATGCCACCGTCGTCGAAGGCGTCGGCGCGTTCGGGTTCATCGAGCGGATGGATGGGATCTTCGACGCGCTGCTGGACTGCCCCGCGCGGTAACCGCGGCCGACTAGCGCGCGAGGGTCATCGCGGTCATCGGCGCAACGCCGTCCGGGAAGTGTCTCCTGAACGCATCGCGAGATGGCGTAATGCCGGCTTCGAGGAGCCACCGGTCGCCCGCCGCATCGGGAACGAGCGCGCTTCGCACGTTCCACTCGAGCAACGCTCCTTCGAGCTCGTCGACCGTGCCCCCTGTGAAAACCACGGGGGCGTGGAACGTCTCGTCAAAGACCGGTTCGTTCACGAACTGGCCGCGCATCGAGGTCACCGAAGCCGAGGTCACGAACGTGACTGGGGGAGCGGTTGCCTCGGCAGACCGCGGGATCTGCGCGACGTAGTAGAGCGCGACCGTCGGGCAGGACCGATCGCCGGCGACCACGATACCGCCCGCGATCGAATCGTTCGACGCGACTCCCGCAAACGACCAGGAGCTCGGATCGGAGTACTCAAAGGTGGGCCCATAGTCGTACCGCAGCGGCCGCGGCAGGGAGCGCACATAGGTGCACTCGCCCAGCTGGTACGTAAATGAGAACGACTGAAGCCCCGAGCCGAACTCGGTCGTCGAGGCCTGCACCGTGCCACCCGGTACGGAGGTTCCCGCGAGGAACACAGACCCCGCGTCGGTCATCACCACGCCGCTGTTGGCGCGCGGCTGAGAGCCGTTCGAGCGCCCGGCCCGCCAGCTGATGCGCCGAGGTTGGCAGTCGCGTCCCGGCGCGGGATCGACCACCAACACGCCGCTGGCCGCGGAGAAGGCGGGCACGTCCCAGTACCCGACCACCGATGCGACCTGGGTCAGGACCGGAATCGGTGAGGTGACCGAAGTGGGCGACATGCTCTGCTGTGCGTCGACGCGGAACTGCCCGCCGCCGGTGGCGATCGGCACCCTCGCGAACACGATCTCGCCCGGACAACCGAACTGCCGGTTTCTAATCGAGAACACCACGTCGACCGTCGTCCGGTCGGCGCTCACGACGAGCAGCGCGGTGCCGCCCTCGCTCGTTGCGCCCTGGTATTCGGCGGACGCCTCGGGCTCGGCATGTGCCCCCTGCGGAAGCGCCGCCATCACGATCAGCACCGCGAACGCCAGCGCGCCCACGGCGAGGAGACGCCGCGCGCCAACCGGGATGCGCCGTCTGCGGATCGTCATCGACAACCCCCGCCCGAACTCCAGAGCCACGATCTTACATACGCGCGGCGCCAGAGGCTCGGATGCCGCTATTCCCCCCACCGGCGGGGACGACTCGGGTGGGGCATCAGCTCGAACACCGCAATGAAGGTCAGCCAGCGCGCGATATTCACGGCGAGCGTTGTGAGCGCGGCGCTGACCGAGGTGCCCGTGCCCAGGAGGTCGCCGAGCGGGTCAACGGTGATGAGTGTCGCAGCAATCGGAAGCGCCACGGCAACCGCCCGCGCGTACCACGGAGCGCCGCGGATCAGCAGCGCTCGATAGGCCCAGCTCAATAGCAGCACGGCGACGAGGAATGAGGGCCAGCTGAACAACAGTCCCCAGCCGCCGCTCGACAGCGGGCCGCTGAACAGCGCCGCGGGCACGACCACGGACACGGCGCCCACCACGACGTTCCCGGCCAGCAGTCCGGCTACGCCCGCCACCAGGCCCGCCAGGAGGAACATCTGCGGCCATTCCCGCAGCGCATCCCGGGTCGTCGGCGAACTGCGAAGCGCGCGCATTCCAAGCGCGAGGAGGACGAGCGCCCCGAGGGACCAGAGGGACGATGCGGGAAGCGCGAACTTGGCGATCAGGCCCAGCACAGGTGCGCCCACCCAGAGCCCCAGGAGCGTGTACGTGAGCACGTACAGGAAACTGCCAATCGTGAGCCCGATGACGAAGCGCCAGCCGTTCACGTGCGAGACGCCGGCCGCGATCACGACGATGACGCGGAAGCCCGGAATCAGCCGTCCCAGCAGGACCGTCGACATCTCGCGCCGGTGCATGCGCGCCTGAGCGCGCTCCAGGTGTTCATCTCGGACGCCCAGGTACTTCCCGAAGCGCTGGATCACGGGCAGACCCAGGCGTCGGCTGATCCAGAAGAGCGTGAGCGCGCCACTGAGCGTGGCGGCTTCCTCGATGAGCAGCACCGTCCAGAGCGCAGCATGCCCGTCACGCACCTGGATGCCGGCGACGATCATCGTCAGATCACCCGGGAACAGAAACGGGATCCCGATCTCCTCCGCGAAGATCACGAGGCCGATCGTGGCGAGTGCGTGACTGCCAACGAACGCCTGGATCGCGGCGGCGACCGCGAGCCAGCGCTCTAGCAACGACAACGCAGCCTCTGACGGGGAACGTGAGGTACTCGACCTGATGTGACCACGGCTGTCCTCTGCGTTCGTGGGGCCGCGCGCGACCCGGTTGCATCAATCGGCACCCCGCGCGCCGGATCCCGGCGCAGGATGGGCGCCGCGAGAGCGCCGACTCGGACCGCTGCTGCTGGAACCGGCGAGAACGGAGAATCCGCCCAGGGCTTGAACCCGCGCTCTACGTTCCGAGCGCAGGCCCTGCTGATCTTAGGGCGTCAGGGGTGCACGGGCGCGTGACGCGACCCGAACGAGGCCGCCGTGGGCGCTCCGCTGCGGAGCACCGCGCTCACCATCGCCATCGCCATCGCCATCGCCGATCGCGCCGATCGCGCCGATCGCGCCGATCGCGCCGATCGCGCCGATCGCGCCGATCGCGCCGATCGCGCCGATCGCGCCGATCGCGCC
>CAIXBH010000239.1 GCA_903917615.1 uncultured Chloroflexota bacterium
GCTTCAAGGACGGCGACCGCGTCGCCTGCAAGCAGCAGACGTTCTGCGGCTACTGCCCCGCCTGCAAGTCCGGTCGAGGCATGCAGGCCTGCGAGCAGCGCGGTTTCAACCACGGGGGCTGGGGCGAGTTCGTCGCCCTGAGCGCCGGCTGCGTGTACCCGATCCCGGACAACATCGACCTCGAAGAGGCCTCGATCATCGCCTGCGCGGTCGGCACGACGTTCAACGCGCTGTCGACGGTCGCGAAGGTCCTGCCGGGCGAGACCGTCCTCACGACGGGCGCCGGTGGCGGCCTCGGCATCCACGGGATGCAGGTCGCGAAGGCGCTCGGTGCACGCTCGATCGCGCTCACCTCGTCGCCGCAGAAGGTCGAGATGCTCAAGAACATTGGCGCGGACGACGTCGTCCTGGCCGAGGGCAACGACTACTGGGACGCGATCCTCGAGAAGACGGGCGGCAAGGGGCCGGACGTCGTCCTCGACAACGTCGGCCTGCCGAACGTGTTCACCCCGTGCTTCCGCGCGATGAAGACCGGCGGGCGCTACGTGTTCACCGGTCAGGTCGGGCGCCAGAAGATCGACATCTACGCGGCGTTCATCTTCGCCAAGCGCGGCATCATCACGGGCTCTGGCCCGGGGACGATGACCGAGTTCGCGGACGCGATGAAGCTCGTCGAAGAGGGCAAGGTGAAGCCCATCATCGAGAAGATGAAGCTCGACGACGTGGTCGAGGCGACCCTGCGCCAGGACGCGAACAAGGGCTTCGGGCGGTTGGTGCTCATCCCGTAAGCCGCACGGGCGGAGCAGGCGCGCTGCGCCGGGGGCGAGGCGACACGGGTGGCCACCGAGGCATCCCCGCGCAACCTGGCGAAGGTCCGCAGCGGCGCGCTCCGCGGGATCGAGGGGCTCCCGGTCGATGTCGAATGCGACATCGGCCAGGGGCTGCCGGCCTTCAACATCGTCGGCCTCCCGGACGCGGCCGTGCAGGAGGCGCGCGAGCGCGTCCGCGCCGCCATCAAGAACGCGGGCTTCGAGTTTCCCCTCCGCCGCATCACGGTCAACCTCGCGCCGGCCGACGTGCGCAAGGAGGGGCCGCTCTACGACCTCCCGATCGCGATCGCCGTCCTTGTGGCGTCCGGGCAGATCCCCGACCGCTTCCGCGGCGCTGCGCTCTTCGGCGAGCTCTCCCTCGATGGGCGTCTGCGGCATATCCAGGGCGTCCTGCCGTTCGTCGCGATGTGCCTCGCGGAGGGCATCGAGACCGTCATCGTCCCGGCGGACGACCTCGGCGAGGCGAGCGTGGTCGGTGGCGTGCAGGTGCGGGGCATCGCCTCGCTCCAGCAGGCGGCCGTCCCGCCAGAGTCATGGGAGCAGCCGCCGTCCGTCGCTCGCGCCGCCGCGCCGTCCGTCGAGTTGCATGACATGGCGATGGTGCAGGGCCAGGAGCACGTGAAGCGCGCCCTCGAGGTCGCCGCCGCTGGTGGACATAACGTGATGATGCAGGGGCCGCCTGGGTCAGGGAAGACGCTGCTCGCGCGCTCGATGCCGAGCCTGCTCGCCCCGCTGACCCCGGTCGAGGCAATCGAGGTCTCGAAGGTCTACTCGGTCGCGGGGATGCTCGACCGCGAGCACCCGCTGGTCGGGGAGCGGCCGTTTCGCTCGCCGCACCACACCATTTCGCATGCGGGCCTCGTGGGCGGGGGCTCGCACGTCCGGCCCGGCGAAGTATCGCTGGCGCATCGCGGCGTCCTCTTTCTCGACGAGTTTCCGGAGTTCGGCGCCGCTGCGCTGGAGGCGCTGCGAGAGCCGCTCGAGGCGGGAGCAGTGACGATCTCGCGCGCCCGGGGCTCCGTGACCTTCCCGGCCCGCTTCCTGCTCGTCGCGGCGATGAATCCCTGTCCGTGCGGCTACTACGGTGATCCGGTGCGCGCGTGCACCTGCGCCGACGTGGCAGTATCGAGGTACCAGCACCGCGTGTCCGGCCCGCTGATGGATCGCCTCGACCTCTTCATGGACGTCCCTCGCGTGGACTTCGCCGAGCTCACCGGCGCGCCCACCGGCGAGCCCTCGCACGTCATCCGCGCCCGCGTGACCGAGGCGCGTCTGCGCCAGGCGGCGAGGCTCGCGGGTACCGGGGCGGTCACGAACGCGGACATGGGGCCGCTCGAGGTGCGCAAGTTCTGCCAGGAGCCGCTCGCCCCGGCCGCGCAGCCGTTGCTCGCGACGGCGATGCAGCAACTCGGCCTCTCCGCCCGCGCCTTCCCTCGGGTGCTGAAGGTGGCGCGCACCGTCGCGGATCTCGCCGGCTCCGACACGATCGAGACCGTGCACCTCGCCGAGGCGATCCAGTACCGCCGCCGCGCCGCGGACTAGCGCCCCTCGACGCGTCGAGGCTGCGATACTGGCGTCATGCTGCTTCCATTCCGCATCGAGTTCGGCGAGCGCGCGATCGACGATCTGCGCCGTCGCATCGAGCAGACGCGCTGGCCTGACCTCGCATTCGACACGGGCTGGTCCGCCGGGACGAATGATGGCGTCCTGCGCGACCTCGCCCGCTACTGGTACACGGACTTCGACTGGGGCGCAGTCGAGGCGGAGATCAATCGACGGCCGCACGTGCGCGGCGCGGTCGAGGATCCGAGCGGCAATAACGAGTGGATGCACGCGATGGTGCAGGCGGGCCCGGCCTCGCCAGATCGCATCCCGCTGCTCCTCCTCCACGGCTGGCCGGGCTCGTTCGTCGAGTTCCTCGACGCCGCAGACCTCCTGGTCTCCGGCGTCGATGGCGCGCCGGGGTTCGATGTTGTCGTGCCGTCGTTGCCCGGCTTCGGCTTCTCCGAGGCGCCGCGTGCGCCGGGCATGCATCCCGGGCGGATGGCGGAGCGCATGCACGCGCTGATGCTGGCGCTGGGATACCAGCGCTACGGCGTGCAGGGGGGCGACTGGGGCTCCGCGGTGGGGACAGCGCTCGCCGAGCGTCACCCGGAGGCGGTGATCGCGCTCCATCTGAACTTCCTGCACTCGTCCGCCGTCCCGCCTTCCCCAGCTGAAGGCATGTCGGAGGTCGAGCGGGCGTTCCGTCAGGTCCGTGCGGAATTCGGCGCTGCTGAGGGTGCCTACAGCGCCATTCAGGGCACCAAGCCCCAGATGCTCGCGTATGCCCAGTACGACTCCCCGGTCGGGCTCCTGGCCTGGCAGCTCGAGGTGTTCTGGCGCTGGAGCGACCACGGCGACGATCTCTGGGCCACGTTCGACCGCGATCGGCTGCTCACGAATGTGACCCTGTACTGGCTCACCGGCACGGTGCTCTCGGCCGCGCGGCTCTACTACGAGCGGACGCACGCGTCCGAGCCAATCGTGACGCCGCGCTCGGTCCGGGTCCCGGTCGGCTTCGCCCAGTTCGCCGCCGAGCCCTTCGCGGCACCTCGCGAGATGGTCGAACGCTCGTACCCCACGCTCGCGCGCTACACCGGGTACCCCGTCGGCGGGCATTTCGCCGCGATGGAGCAGCCCCGTCTCTTCGCGTCCGACGTGTCCGCGTTCTTCCGTGATCTCCCGCGTGGCGGCGCAGGGGCGCTCGCCTAGCCGCCCCCGCTATCGGTTCGTACACTGGCAGGGTTGCCCTCGTAGCTCAGCGGATAGAGCACCGGCCTCCGAAGCCGGAGGCGCAGGTTCGATTCCTGCCGGGGGCACCATCCGTCACCGTAGATGGCGGCCGGGAAGCGCAGCGCGCGTCCGGCCTGTCCCACGACCCCATCAGGCAGGAGCAGCCCGAGTGACCCGAGAGCGACGACAGGAGCAACGGCGGCAGCGCAACCTCCAGCGGCAGCAGTTGCGCCGCACCGGACGTGGCCCCCAGGGCGGAGTGGCCGTGGATGACATCGAGTTCGGCGGTTTCATGGGCTGGATGCAGCGCAACACGAAGTGGCTGTTTCTCGGCGGCATCCTGGTCATGGTCGTCAGCCTTGGCGGCAGCAGCCTGCTGAGCCTCAAGCCGACGCCGACCCCGACGCCATCGACCACCCCCACGGCTGTCGCCAGCGCGACGGCCACCCCGACTTCCTCCGCATCCGCGACGCCGACGGCCGACCCCTCGATCCAGCGCAAGTTCGACAAGGCGCCGGACACGGTCATCGACGCGACGCACACCTACGACGCGATCCTGCACATGAAGAAGGGCGGAGACATCCGCGTCCAGCTCCTCCCGAAGGACGCGCCGATTCAGACGAACAACTTCGTCTTCCTCGCGCGCAACCGCTTCTTCGATGGGCTGACGTTCCACCGCGTGATCCCCGGGTTCGTCGCGCAGGGCGGCGACCCCCAGGGCACCGGCTTCGGCGGCCCTGGCTACACGTTGCCGCCCGAGAAGAACACCCTCAAGTTCGATGCCGGCGTCATCTCGATGGCGTCGTCCTCGGCCGGCGTCAGCGGCTCGCAG
This sequence comes from uncultured Chloroflexota bacterium, assembly GCA_903917615.1. Classification (GTDB taxonomy): domain Bacteria; phylum Chloroflexota; class Dehalococcoidia; order UBA2979; family UBA2979; genus SHYQ01. Next base: position 4,438 of record CAIXBH010000239.1, read on the forward strand.
TTCTTCATCACGCTCGCGCCGACGCCCAGCCTGCAGGGGCAGTTCACCGTCTTCGGGCGCGTGACACAGGGGATGGACGTGGTCCAGAAGATCACCCCCCGCGACCCCACCCAGCCCAATCAGCCCGCATCGGACATCATCGACCGGGTCGAGATCGTGGAAGGCAAGTAACCATGGCCAAGCAGTACGACGCGCCGCCCCCGATGACCATCGACGCGACGAAGCCATACGCGGTGCTGCTCAAGACCGACGCCGGCGACATCAAGATCCGGTTGATGCCGGAGATCGCCCCCGTCACCGTCAACAACTTCGTCTTCCTCGCGCGCGAGGGCTTCTACGACGGCTGCACGTTCCACCGGGTCATCCCCGGCTTCGTGGCGCAGGGTGGCGACCCCACCGGCACCGGCCGCGGCGGCCCCGGCTACCGCTTCGAGGACGAGCTCTCGACGACGCCATTCGTCCAGGGGATCGTCGGCATGGCGAACGCCGGCCCGGGCACCAACGGCTCGCAGTTCTACATCATGCTCGGCGACGCCCAGCACCTCACCGGCCGCTACACGGCCTTCGGGCGCATCGAGGAGGGCCTCGACCACGTCCTGGCCATCACGCCGCGCGACCCGGAACGCGCCTCCGCCCCGGGGGACAAGATTCTCTCCGCCGAGGTGATCGAGGGCTAACCAGCCCTAAGGCCGCACCCGCCCTCCGCCGATACTCACGGCGGAGGGCAGCGTGTCAGCGACCTCTTGCTGTCATTCGTCGTCTGCGACGCCCGGCTCTCCGGGGTCGCCGGCGCGTGCCCGAGTGCGTCAGGGGCCCGGCGGGGGGCTCAGCCCTTCGTGGTACCCGCGTGCCGTTCCACGAACGCCATCAAGGCGAACGCCGGAATGAAGCAGGCGAAGGCAGCCAGCGAGAGCAGGACCCAGCCTGCGAGCAGGAAGAGGAAGCCGATCGCGAGTGCGAACGACATGGCCAGGATCGAGCCGATCCGGGCGACGAGGACGTAGGGGGGAAGTCCTTCAGGCATGAGGCGTGCACCGATCGTAGCAAGGGCACCTGCCCCGAACAACGCAGCGCGCAGCCGGCGCGCCGCGCTGGTCGATCGCGTGCGCTCGCTCTGGGCCTGGCGTGGCGCCGTCGGGGTCGTCCTCTTCGTGATGGTCGGGGCGATGCGGTTCGCCCACCTGCCCGTCCCGCTCGCGGTCATGTACGCCCCTGCGGTCGTATTGATGGCCACCGAGACGGAGGCGGTGCTGCGGCGCCGTCAGGCCAGCGGTCATGTCGCCCCCCGTCGGGTCGCCTACCGGACGCTGACGAGCATCGTGGCGGTCTTCGCGCTGGCGTTGGTCAGCGACGCGTGGTGGATCAGCACCACCGCGCTCGCGCTGATGCTGGTGAGCACCTCCGCCGCGCTCGATGGCCGTCCGTTCGTGCTTGTCACGCTCGTCGCGATCGTGGTCAACATGCTCGTTCCCGTCGTCGTGAACGCCGTCCCGTGGATGCCCGTGCGCACCGTCGACTTCGCCGAGACGCTGCGCGTCTCGTTCACGGTGTTCCCGATGCTCGCGCTGATCCTTCATCGCCGCTCGCTCCACCTGGTCGAGGCCCAGCTGCGCCTTCGCGAGACGATTGCGCATCTGCAGCATTCGCAGCGCGCGCTGCTCACCTCGCAGGGGCAACTCGAGCAGGCGAACGCGGCGCTGCATGCCTCGGTCGACGAGCAGACGGCCGAGCTGGCGGACCGGAACCGTTACCTCTCGATCATCAACTCGGTCTCGTTTGCGCTTGCCGAGCCGATGGACGGGACGCCCTCGCTCGAGCGCGCCGTCCGTCTGATCGCGCGCCTGCTCGGTGCGCGCGCGGCGCAGCTGTACGAGGCGGGCGACGTCAACCGCAACGGGCAGCACGTGTTCGTGACGGTGGCGCCCGAGGACGTCCAGACGCCGCGACTGCCGGAATCAGTCCTGCGCAGCGTCGTGAGTGCGGGGCGTCCGATCACCGGCGGCCCCGATGCGCCGGACGGTGCGCCACCGGATGCGCCCACGCACGAAGAGCCCTACGCCGTCGTCCCCGTCGCCTCGAAGGGCATCGTCCTCGGGGCGTTTGCCGTGCTGGGCATCGATCCCGCATGGGGTGACCAGCAGCGACACCTCCTGCTCATCATCGGGCGCGAGTTCGGAGCGGCGCTCGAGAGCGCGAATCTCTACCGCGAGGCCGTGGAGCGCGCGCGTCTCGAGGAAGCCTCCGGAGACGTCGCACGTCTGCTCAGCGGCACGGAAGCGCAGGACCGGGCCGTTCAGCTCGGGCTCCAGTACGTCAGCGGCTACCTCCACGCGCGCCAGACGCTGCTCGTCGGCTACCCGGACGGCCCCCGCCGGCCGCGCGTGATCGCGGGCACGAGCGCGGACACGGTCGAGGACCGTCAGCTGGCGGCGATCGCGCAGTCGGTGGCTGCGATGGTGTCCGATCGCATCGCGCCCCTCGTGCTCGGGTCGGGTGGTGAGGCGCCGCTGTCGCAGGCGCTCGAGGCGCAGGGCATCGGTACCCTCGTCGCAGCGCCGATCATCGGCACCGCGGGATCCGGCAGCATGCTGCCATCGCGCGAGCAGCCGGGCGAGCAGGCCACATCCGCGCGTCGGGTGATGACCGGCGTTCTCGTGATCGTGATGCCGGCCGGCGTGCCCTGGCGCCCGGCGTCGACGGAACTCGTCGGCCGTGCGACGCGACTGCTCGCGCAGCGCATGCAGGCGGACGAGCTCATCGCGCTTCAGCGACAGCGCATTCGGGAGCTCGCGGGACTCGCGGAGATCGCCCGCATCATGCAATCCGGCGTCGACAGCGACCGTCTCTACGCCGGTTTCGCCCAGGCGCTCCGCACGCTCTTCCAGTACCGGCGACTGTACGTCGCACGCCTGGACGAGTTCGGCCAGCTCCTCGGTGTGCCCGTGTTCGGACCGCGTGGCCGCGAGGAGCCCCCCATACCATTCGCGCCCGCGGACCGCGGCCACCGCTGGTTCGCGCTGCGCAACTCGTTCGCGTGGCAACGCACCGACGACGCTGCGCCCTCATTCATCGATACCGATGCACGTACATGCCTCGTCGTGCCGATGCGGCCGAAGGGACAGGTGCTTGGCGTTGTGGTGCTCGCGCTGGACACCACCGTGAGCGGCGACCAGCTGCACATCGTCGAGCAGGCCGTCGAGCAGCTCGCCCTCGCGCTCGACAACGCCACGCTCTATCAGCAGGCGACCGCACGCGCCTCGCACATCCAGGCGCTCAGCAACCTTGCTCGGATCGTCGCTTCGGTCGTCGACCTGCGAGAGGCGTTCGCCGCCTTCGGCGAGGAGGTCCGCTGGCTTATCCCCTTCGACCGCGCCGTGATGTTGCTGGTCGACGAGGATCGCGGCACCGTGCAGTCGTACGCGACCTATCCGGAAGATGCCGAGCGTCGCGCAGCGATCCCGCTGGCGGGCTCGATTGCGTCGCTCCCGGTGTCCGCCGGCGGCGCCGTGGTGCTCCGTCAGGACGACCCCGACTGCGCCGGGCTCGATTGGAGCATCCTCGGGGCGGATGTCCGCGACGTCGCCGCGGTACCGGTCATGCAGGGCAACCGTGTCGCCGCGATCTTCGCGCTCGTCCACTCGACAGGCAGCAGCCTCGGCCCGATCGACCTCGACGCGATGGAGGAGGTCGCCGGGCTCCTCGGCGTCACCATTGAGCGCCTTCGCCTGTACGAGCGCGCCGAGTACAGCGCGAACCACGACATGCTCACCGGCCTGCCGAACTACCGCTATCTGCAGCAGCGTCTCGCGACCCTCCGCGAGGGGATCTCCGAGCCGGGCGAAAGCGCGGTCTTCATGATCGACATGGACGGCCTCAAGCTCTTCAACGACAGCCTGGGCCACGAGGCCGGCGACCAGGTGATCCAGATCGTGGCGCGTGAGCTCAAGCGCATCAGCCGCGCTGACGACTTCGTGGCGCGCACCGGCGGCGACGAGTTCGTCGTCGTGATGGAAGGCGTGGGCCCGACCACCGCGCAGAACATCGCGGAGCGCATGCACGAGGCTCTCCGCGAAGCCCACCTCGAGGTGCCGGGCGCTCCCGCGCGGCTCGGTGTGTCGATCGGCATCGCGACAGCGCCGCACGACGCGGACACGGTGCCGGCGCTGGTCCACGCGGCCGACCAGGCGATGTACGAAGCCAAGTTCGCTGGCGGCCAGCGCACGCGAATGGCGAGTGACGGGACGACGGCGCGCGGCACCCGCAGCGTGCCGCGGCGCGATACCCGCCTCGCGGAAACCATGATGCGCGCCGCCACCGACGGCGCCACCGCGCTCGAGCGCTCCGCGATCTCCCTCGCGCAGCGGTGGACGGTCGGGCTGATGTCGCAGCGCAGCAATGAGGTCGAGGCCGCACCGTGGGTGCGCATGATCGTCGCCCATGCCGCGATGTCGGCGATCGCGACGCCGCGCGTCGGCCGCGACCAGCAGGCGGCGCGATTCTTCCAGGCTCATGCCTTCGATGCGCGCGATCGATCCCTCGCTGTAGTAAATGCATTTGCGGCCGGTACGCGGGTGCACGCGCACCAGTGGATGGGCGATCTCGGGCGCGATATTGCTGGAGCGCTCCTTCATGCCGGCGCGGTCGGCGTCCGAGATCTGGCCGGTCTTCGGATCGACCGGCGCGTTGGCCA
>CAIXBH010000240.1 GCA_903917615.1 uncultured Chloroflexota bacterium
CGAGCGGGCCGGAATCGCAGCCAGCGGAGGCCGCTGGTACCCTGCCCGCATGACCTCCACCTCGACCGCCCCGGCTGACGCCGCCCCCGCGAAGCAGCCGCTCGCGCTCTATCTCCACATCCCGTTCTGCTCATCCAAGTGCGGCTACTGCGACTTCAACTCGTACGCCGGCCTGCCCGAGCACGTGGTGGACGGCTACACCCCCGCGCTGCTCCGCGAGATCGCCCTGTGGGCGCCGGCGGCCCGCGACAACCGCGTCGAGACGGTCTTCTTCGGCGGCGGCACGCCGAGCCTCACCTCGATCGACGACATGGCCGCGATCGCCGCCGCCATCCGCGAGCACTACGACATCGCCCCGGACGCGGAATGGTCGCTCGAGGCGAACCCGACCGAGCTGTCGCGCGAGCACCTCGAGGGGCTGCGCAAGCTCGGCATCAACCGCCTGTCGATGGGTGTGCAGTCGATGCAGCCAGACGAGCTCGAACTGCTCGAGCGGGCGCATTCACCAGAGCGCGTCATCCAGGCCGTGCAGGACGCCCGCGCCGCCGGCTTCGACAACATGAACCTCGACCTGATCTTCGGGATCATGGAGCAGCCGCTCGCGAAGTGGCAGGACACGCTCGACCGCATCATCGCGCTCGGCCCGGAGCACCTGTCGTGCTACGCGCTCACGGTCGAGGAGGGCACAGCGCTCCACTATCGCGTCGCCAAGGGGATGCTCGCGGAGCCGGACCCGGACATCGCGGCGGACGAGTACGAGTGGACGCAGCGGCGGCTCGCGGAGGCGGGATACCAGCAGTACGAGATCTCGAACTGGGCGAAGCCCGGCCGCGCCTGCAAGCACAACCTCGTGTACTGGCACGCGGAGCCGTACCTCGGCTTCGGCGCAGGTGCGCACTCGTTCTTCCTCGGCCGTCGGCTCGCGAACGTCGATGCGCCGAACCGCTACGTCGATGCGATCAACGCGTCGTGGGACGAGCGCGAGGCCACCGGCACCGCAGAGATGCACCAGGTCGCTGGCGGCGAAACACCGGACGAGGCCACCCAGCGGGCGGACGCGATCATCCTCGGCCTGCGGCTGATGGAGGGCGTGTCCCTCCCCGACTTCGAGCGCCGCTTCGGCGTCCGCGCTCAGGACGCGTTCCGCGACGCGATCGGCAAGCACATCGGCCTTGGCCTGCTCGCCATCGAGGGAGACCGGCTGCGGCTGACGCCGCGCGGCCTGCTGCTCTCGAATGAGGTCTTCATCGACCTGCTGCCCGACGACGACGAGTAGACGTCCCTCGCGCCGCTAGGCGTCGGTCAGCCAGCCGATCACGAACGGCATGCCCCGGACGCCTCGCTTCCGATGCCGGACCGCAGACTATGCGGAAGGCTGCTCCACCCCGGGCACTGCCCGGCGGCGCCAGAAGGCGAGGCGATCGAGGTCGCCCTCCTCCCAGGCCACGAGGAGCTGAGAGGCAATGCCGATGCTGGAGTAGGCCCCGGCCGTGATGCCGATCAGGATCACGAGCAGGAACTCCTGGATCGTCGAGCCGCCGAGCGCAAGCATCGCCGCGACGGTGATGAGCACCGTGATCGACGTGTTCAGCGAACGCGCCATCGTCTGCAGCAGCGCCGCGTTCACGTTGTCGTGCAGGCGCGCATTCGGCGCCTGCCGGATGTTCTCGCGGATCCGGTCGAACACCACGATGGTGTCGTGCACGGAGAAGCCGATGACGGTGAGCAGACCGGTCACGAAGATCAGGTTCACCTCAACGCCGAATAGCTTGCCGAGGAGCGAGAAGATCCCGAGCGTCACCACGACATCGTGCCCCAGCGCAACGATGGCGCAGGTGCCGTACCGCAGCGGTCGCGGCACGCTGGAGAACGCGAACGCGACGTAGGCGAGGATGAATACCGTGGCGATGGCGACGGCGATCGCGGCGTTGATCACCGAGGACTCTGAAACCGTCGCGGAGACGGTGTCGAACTCGAGCACCTGGAACTTGCCGAAGTCCTGCGTGAGCCGCGCCTCGATGGTCGAACGCTCGCCGAGGTCCTGCGCCCCCTGACCGCCAGCAGCCTTGTAGTCCTGCGTGTCGGAGGCCTTGATCAACCCGGCCGCGCTGTCGCCCACGACGACGCGATACACCGCGCCGCCCGGGCAACTGTTGTTGGTGGCGATCACCTTCGCCTGGGTGCCGGCGTCGAAGTCACCGGTCGGACCGCCGAAGGTGCAGTTGTCGTCGCCCTGCGGCGACTGCAGCGCCACCTTGCCGGTGGCCCCCTTTGCGCCGAGCGTGACCGTGCCGATGACCTGGGCGGGCACCGGCCCGACCGGCTTCACCGCGTCCTGCGCTTCGGCGACGGCCTGCGTGAATGACCCGGGCGGCACGTGCAGCTCGCGCGTGCGGATCACGTACAGGGTGTTCCCCGCGCTGGACTGGATGATTGCCTCGGGGTGCCCGAGTTGGCTGTACGCATCGCGCAACTTCGACTGCTCCACCGCCTTCTCAAAGCGGATCGTCGTCGTTGTCCCGGACGTGAACTCGATGCCCGGTCGGAGTGCCGGCGGGATGGCGAGGATGATGATCGCCGCGAGGGCCATGCCCCCGCTGACGAGGAAGAACCACTTGCGTGCGCCTACGAGGTCGATGTTCAAGCCCGGGCCTCCTCAGTGACAGGCACCGTGGCGCCGGCGAGTTCCACCATCGGGACGAACCAGTCGCGCTTCCGCGCAATGGACGTGCCGACGAACAGATGCAGCAGGATGCGGGTGACCGTGATCGCCGAGAACAGCGAGACCACAACACCGAGTGCGAGCGTGACGGCGAATCCCTCGACCAGCGGCGCGTCGAACGTGCCGACGAACGGGAGCTTCAGCCCGCCGCCAAGGATGTAGAGCACGAAGCACGTGATGAGCGTCGACGCGTTCGAGTCGCGGATGGACGGCCACGCGCGAGAGAAGCCCGCGTCGATCGCGGCGACGTACGACCGACCGGCGCGCAGCTCTTCCTTCATGCGCTCGAAGATCAGCACGTTCGCGTCCACGGCCATGCCGACCGAGAGGACGAACGCACCGATGCCTGCGAGCGTCAGCGTCACCGGAATGAGCTCGAAGATCGCGAGCATGACGATCGAGTAGAGCAGGAGCGCGCACGAGGCGAGCACACCGGGGAAGCGGTAGTAGAGGATCATGAACAGGGCCACGAGGAGCAGCCCGATCTCGCCAGCGAGCACGGAGCGCGCGACGGAGTCGCGGCCCAGCGTCGCGTCGACGTTCTGCTCCTGCAGGACGGACAGCTGCAACGGCAGCGCACCGGCGTTGAGCTGCACCACCAACTCGTTCGCGCGGTCGAGCGAGAGCCCGGTGATCGAGCCAGAGTCGGCGATCACGGCCTGCACGGTCGGTGCGGAGAGCAACTCGGTGTCGAGGAAGATCGCAATCCGCCCACCGAGATCACGCGTGGTGATCTGGCGGAACAACTCGCCGCCGTCGCCCTGGAACGCAAAGCCGACGACCGGAAGGCCGGCCTGGTCGAACGACACGAAGGAGTTCGACTTCAGGAACCGACCGGTGAGGGCCACCTTCTGGCCGTTCACGTCGCCGGTGGCCTGCATCCACTGACCGTCGGTGCCGCACGGGCCGACGGCAGCTGCGTCAGCCGTCGCTGGCTCGCAGAACCGCAGCTGCGCGGTCCGCCCCAGCAACGACCGCGCCTGCGCCGGCGTCAGGCCTGGCAGCTGCACAGAAATGTTGTTCTTGCTGCCCTTGGTGATCTGCGCTTCAGCGAGCCCGGATGCGTCCACGCGCTTGCGGAGCACGGCGATCGTGCCGTCCAGCGCGTCGCTCACGTTGCCCTTGAAGTCAGCCGGGACGGTCGCCTGCAGCACCAGACGCGTGCCGCCCTGGAGGTCGAGCCCCAGTCGCACGCCTTCGCGCTTGAAGCTGCCGATCTGGACGCCGTGGCCCTTCGGCAGATGGAGCTGCTTCGGGAAGAACGCGTCCGGGTTGGACGGCCAGATGACGTACAGCGCCGCCACGGCGACGAGCAGGACCGCGACAAACGGGATGAACCGGCTCTTGGCGCTCACTTGGAGCGCGCCGCTACGAGCGGCGCGGGACGGAGACGATTCTCGGCGTCGTCCTCGTCGTCATCGTCCCAGTCGTCGTCTTCTTCCTCGTCGTCGTCCCAGTCCTCGTCGTCCTCGTCGTCGTCCCAGTCGTCGTCATCGTCCTCGACGAGGTCTTCCTCCTCGTCGTCATCGTCGTCATCGTCCTCCGCCTCGACCTCGTCGGGCTCGGGCGGGTCGTCCGCGAGGCGTCGGCGCGCGACGGTGGTGATGGCGGCAGTGGTGCCGCGGAGCAGCACGCCGGGGGCGGCTTCGAGCAAGATTTCCATGGGGCGATCCTCGAACGTGTTGATCTCGGTCACTGTTGCGTAAAAGCCACCCGTGGTCAGCACTTCGTCTCCGATCTGCAGGCTCGAAATATCCCGACGCTGTTGCTTCTGCTGCCGCAGGACCGGCCGAAGCAGGATGAAATAGAACGCGGCGGTGACGCCGACGAGGACGAGGACGATGTCCACTCAGTCACCTTCGTTCCGCTCCCGCGTCCCGGCCGGCTCCAGTTTCACGAGGTCGTCCTTCGAATCGAGCCGGTCCACGTACAGGATGCCGTTCACGTGATCGGTCTCGTGCTCCAGGGCCTGCGCCAGCAGGTTGTCCTCGCCCCGGACGCGGATCTCCCGTCCGTCCTCGTTCAGTGCCTTCACCACGACACGCTCCGAGCGCGTCAGCGGACCGCGGTAGCCCGGCACGGACAGGCAACCCTCGTCGAGTCGCCGCGTGCCAGACCGACGTATCACCACCGGATTAATGAGCGCAAACGGCTCCTCATCCGGCATGCCGATGACGACGATCCGCAGGGAGACACCGATCTGCGGTGCCGCGATCCCCACCCCCTGCGCCGCGTACATCGACTCCGTCATGTCAGCGATCAGCCGGCGGATCGAGTCGTCGACGCGCGACACCTTCTTCGCCGGACGGCGCAGGACAGGGTCGCCCAGATAGCGGATTGGCCGCACCGTCATTGGACGATCTCTCTCCTGCTCACGTCGGCCGATTGTAGCAATCGCCCCTGTCAACGTCTTTGAGGCACCTCCGGCGCGCGCGCGGCGGCCGAGCCGGGAGCGCGCTGGCCAGACACGAATCACGTCCGGACGTGGTCAACTCACGACCAGCGGGTCGACGTCTACGGCCCACCCCTGCGGCAACTCGATCTCGCGCAGCACCGCGGTCGGATCGTCGCCCCGCACCAGGATCCCCCAGCGGTAGCGACCACGTACGCGCGCGACTTGCGGAGGCGTGGGTCCGAGCACCTCGATGCCGGGCACCCCGGCGGTGCGATCGCGGAGTTCCTCGGCAACCCGACGCGCCTCGTCCCCGGCGAACTGACGGCTCTCGTGCGTGAACAGCAGACGCACCAGCCGCTTGAACGGGGGATAGCCGCGCTCCGCCCGGCGAGCGACCTCGTCCTCGAAGAACGCATCGACATCGCCGGTCGCCGCGGAGAGCACCGCCGGATCCTCCGGCTGCAGCGTCTGGATGACGACATGCCCCGGCCTCTCGGCGCGGCCGGCCCGCCCCGCGACCTGCACGAGGAGCTGGAACGTCCGCTCGCGCGCGCGGAAATCCCCCTCGCGCAGCGTGTAGTCCGCGAGCACCACGCCAACAACCGTCACCAGCGGCAGGTCGAGGCCCTTGGCGACCATCTGCGTGCCGACGAGGACGTCGGCCTCGTGACGCATGAACTGCCGCAGGATCGCCTCGTGCTGTTCGGTGGATCGCGCCGTGTCGCGGTCCCAGCGCACCACGCGCGCGGTCGGGTAGTGGCGGCGCACTTCGCTCTCGACACGCTGGGTGCCTGCGCGCACCTGCCGCAGCGGCATCCCGCACGCGGCTTCGAGGCAGCGCTCCGGCACGCGCCGTGACCGTCCGCACTGGTGGCACATCAAGCGCCCGTTCTCGTGCACGGACATCGACACGTCGCAGGAAGAGCAGACCGGCGAATGGCCGCGCGGGCACAGGAGGTACGCGGCGAGCCCGCGCCGATTGAGGAAGAGGATCGCCTGCTCGTCCCGGTCGATCGCCTCGCCGAGCGCCTCGACCAGACGTGGTGAGAAGAGGTCATGCGACCCGCGCATGTCGACAATCTCGACCTCAGGCATCTCGTTGGACGGGAAGAGCTGGACGCTGCCGTCGGGCTGGGGCACCGGCCTAATCCGGCGCGGCAGGTCGAGGCGTTGGATGTCGCCGTTCGCCGCCGCGAACCAGCGCTCCGCGTCGGGCGTCGCGGTCCCGTAGACGAGTGCGGCCCCGGTCTGCCGTGCGAGCTCCGCCGCCACCGTGCGCGTGTCGTAGCGGGGCGCGGGGTCATGCTGCTTGTAGGTCCACTCGTGCGCCTCGTCCATGACGATGAGGCCGAGATTCGGCTGCGGCGCGAAGATCGCCGCACGCGCGCCGATCACCACGTCGTACTCACCCCGCGCGATGCGGTGCCATTCGTCGAATGCCTCGCCGAGGCTCAGCCCGCTGTGCAGCACACCGACGCGTCCCGGGAAGCGTTCCGCGAAGCGGCGAACGGTCTGCGGCGTCAGCGCGATCTCCGGTACCAGCACGATCCCGCGCTGGCCCGCATCGACCGCGTGGCGCAGCGAGTCCAGGTACACCTCTGTCTTGCCGCTCCCCGTGACGCCCACGAGGAGGATCGCCTCCCCCTCCGCACGATCGATCGCCGCGCGGATCGCCTCGGACGCCTCGCGCTGCTCGCCGATCAACTCGACGGGGGGCCGCTCGACCACGTCGACGATGTGCCGCAGCGGATCGCGACGGTCGAGCACCTCCTCAACCACCACGAGCCCGGCGTCCACGAGACGATTGAGCGCCGTGCGCGCCTCGCGCCCGACCTCCCCGGCGAGGCCCCGCGCCGGCAGCACCGGATCGAGGCCGCGGGCCGACAGGTCCACGAGGCGATCAAGGATGCCGGCTGCGGCGGTCTCCACGAGCCCACGCGAGAGCACACGCAGCAGCCGTTCGACCGCGTCCACGTCGAGCAGCAACCGCACGTCTTCCGCGCCGGCGACGCGCCCGAGCACGCCCTCCTCGATCAGCGTCTCAACGGCCGGCGCACCCCGTGCCTCGCGTGCGATGTCGACGAACGGCGCGCTGCCGCCCTGCTCCTGGAGCATGCGGATCGCCCGCGCGCGACGTGACGAGCGGCGACCTTCGATCGCATCCGCAAAGGTGCGGGCGAGCGCCGGCGGCGCAGCGAGCCGCGCGACCTCGAGCACCCGCGCGCGGCCGCGCGGCGGCGACAGGCGGTAGCGGCGCTCGACGAGGCCGCGTTTCACCAGCGCGGCGAGTGCCGTATCGAATGCACGCGCCGGCACCGTCCGCGCCAGCGTGGCCTTCAACTCCTCGACGTCCACCGGCGTGTCGCCGAGCGCGTCGTAGAGCGTCTGCTGCCGCTCCGAGAGCGCGGACGGCTCGCCGCGCCCGCGCACAACGGCGGTCTGCGGTCGCTCACCGGCGCCGGGCGGCAGGAACAGCGCGTGCGCGTCCCACGGCGGGGCGAGGTAGTACTCCTGCAGCCACGCGGCGAGCGCCATGCGCTCTGGCCCGATGCGCGGCGCGTCCTCGAGGGGCGGCTCGAGCGGCCGCACGCCATCGGGGTCGTACCCCGGCGTATCGAGCGGCCCGTCGACGACGACGCCCTGGAGCGTCCTTGCGCCCCATGGCGCGTGCACCACCTCGCCGGGCGCGATGTCACGGTCCGCGGGTACCGAGTACGAGAACGTCAGTTGCGTCGGACGGCCGGAGTTGACCGCGACCTTCACGTATTTCAACCGGGTGCTGGCCGAGGTGGTCATGCCTCGATCATATGGAGCGTGCCATCGCACTCGCTGGCCCACTCGCTGACGACTGCGCATAACGAAGAGCCCCGCTCGCGCGGGGCTCTCGTGCTGTTCTCGTCGAGGACTGACTAGGCGCGACGCGCCTCGCGCACGCGCGCCGCACGGCCAGTGCGGCCGCGCAGGTAGTAGAGGCGGCTGCGGCGGACGGCACCCTTACGGGTGACGGTGACCGAGTCGAGACGCGGGCTGTTGAACGGGAACGTGCGCTCCACGCCGATGCCGGAGGCGATGCGTCGGACCGTGAAGTTGCCGGCCGGGCCGTTCTTCACGCGGATGACGACACCTTCGAACGGCTGGAGCCGCTCGCGGTCGCCCTCGACGACGCGGGCCTGGACGCGGACGGTGTCGCCTGCGCCGAACTCGGGCAGCGCGGCCAGCGTCGCGGCGCGGGGCTGGGCAAGGGCACGCAGGTCGATGGCCATCGTCGGTTCCGTTCGCGTTCTGATGTCGAGTCGGGCGCAGCCCCCTCGCCGTGAGGGCAGGCAGCGCGAGCGACCAGTGTGGCATGCCGCCCCGGCAACGTCGAGAGGCTGCCCTACTCGCCCTCGACCGGCTGCTCGTCGAGCCAGCGGCGCTCCTGCGGCGTCAGGTCGGCGGCAGCGAGAAGGTCGGGCCGCCGGGCCCGCGTCCGCAGCAATTGCTGACGACGGCGCCACTTCGCCACCTCGGGGTGGTTCCCGGAGAGCAGGATGGGCGGCGCCTCCCAATCCCGGAACACCGGCGGCCGGGTGTACTGCGGGTACTCGAGCAGCCCGTCGTCGAAGGACTCCTCGAGGAGTGACGCCTCGGAGCCCAGCACGCCGGGGATCCGCCGAGACACGGCGTCGATGAGCAACATAGCGGGGAGCTCCCCGCCCGAGACGACCACGTCCCCGATGGAGACCTCGAGGTCGACCGCGTGTTCGACGACCCGCTGGTCCACGCCCTCATAGCGGCCGCAGATCAACAGGAGTCGCGGCAGCGCCGCGAGTTCATCCACCAGTGCGCGGTCGAGGCGGCGGCCCTGCGGCGACATGAGGATGACGGTCGCCGGCTCCGGGACCATCTCCCGGATCGCCTCGACTGCCTCGAAGAGAGGCTCGGGCTTCATGACCATGCCGGCTCCGCCACCGAAGGGGTAGTCATCCACCGTCCGGTGCCGGTCGTGCGCCCAGTCGCGCAGGTCGTGCAATTGGACGTCGATGAGGCCCTGGGTGCGCGCGCGCATCATGATCGACTCGTCGAGCGGGCCGGTGAACATCCCGGGAAAGATCGTCAGGACGTCAAAGCGGATGTGGGGCGCGGGCGTCACCGGGACTCGCCCTCATGGCTGACCCGGGCGGCGCCGCCGTCCCCCGCCAGTGAATCGCACGCGTGCGTCAGGACGGGCAGCACCGTCTCGAGGTTCTCCCGCGCGGCGCGCTCGCTCCCGGGCAGATTCACGATGAGGGTGCGGCCCCGGACGCCGGCGACTCCGCGCGAGAGCATCGCCATCGGCGTGTGCGCCAGCCCGGCGGCCCGCATGGCCTCTTCCATCCCCGGAACGCGCGTGTCGATCACCTCGAGCGTCGCCTCCGGCGTCAGATCCCGGGCAGTCAGACCGGTCCCCCCGGTCGTCACCACCAGCGCATAGCCCGCGTCGTCCGCCCAGCGGCGGAGGGTCGAGGCGACCTCCGCGGGGTCGTCCGGGACGATCGCCTGGGCAAGCACCTCGAACCCGGCGCCCGCGAGGAGCGCCGCGACGGCGGGGCCGGAGGTGTCCACGGTCTCCCCGCGGGAGCCGCGATCGCTCACGGTCAGCACGGCGGCGCGGTAGGGCATCTCGCCTCCCAGTTCGCCCGGATCGTATCAGCGGGCCTGCCGAGCAGGACTTATCCCCAATCTATCCAAACCCGTGGATTGCATCCGGGGGCGCTCTTGCGTCCCTGGGCGGCCCGATGGTACATTTCGGTGCGTTGTGGGGGGAAATGGGACAACTGCCCACCCTCTCAGGACGGATTCGAAGGTGACTGAGTGTTCTTCTCCGGCACCTTCGAACACACCCTCGACGAACGCGGTCGGCTAGCAATCCCCGCCCGCTACCGGCCTGCGTTCGTCGACGGGGGCGTGCTTCGGCGAGGCCCCGAGGGCGCCATCGAGATGTACACACAGCAGTCATTCGACGAGGAAGTCCAGCGCCGCATTGGCGCCGTGGACGGCAGCAACCGCTCCGAGGCGGCGCGCATGATCCGCCGCGAGTTCCTCCCGGACTCCTACAACGTGGACCTGGACCGCCAGGGACGCGTGCTCATCCCGCCTCAGCTCCGCGATGAGTCCACAGAGAACAATGGCCGGATATTAGTAATCGGCTGTGGCGATTACCTAGAATTGTGGCATCCTGACCGTTGGATAGAAGAACGCGCCCGAGTCGCAAACGCGGCCCGGGCGTCTGAGGTGCACGGATGACGGCTGCTCCCCAGCACGAGCCGGTCATGCTTCGCGAGGCCATCGACGCCCTCGCGTTGCGTCCGGGCGGCCGCTATGTGGACGCCACGGTCGGGCTCGGCGGGCACACCTCGGCCATCCTCGCCGCCATCCAGCCGGACGGCCGGGTTCTCGGCATCGACCGCGACCCGAACGCGCTCGAGGCCACGCGCGGCCGCCTCGCCTCCTACGGCGACGCCCTCGTGCTCGCGCGGGGCGCCTTTGCGGACATCGCGCCCATCTGCACCGCCCACGGCTTCGTACCGGTGGACGGCATCCTGTTCGACCTCGGCGTCTCCTCGATGCAGCTCGACACGCCGGGGCGTGGCTTCTCCTTCCGCCGCGACGAGCCGCTGGACATGCGCATGGATCCGGACGGCCCGACGACGGCTGCCGAGATCGTGAACACCTATGACGAAGGCAGCCTCGCCGGGCTGATCTGGGACTACGGCGAGGAGCGCAACAGCCGACGGATCGCGCACGCGATCGTCGAGCGGCGCCCGATCCACACCACCGCTGAACTCGCCCGCGCGGTCGAAGCCGTGGCCGGCCGCTCACGCGGCGACCGCATCCATCCCGCCACCCGCACCTTTCAGGCCCTGCGCATCGCGGTGAACGACGAGGTCGAGCAGATCGAGACCGCGCTGCAGGCCGCCGAAGGACTGCTCTCCGGCCCCGGCGCGCGCATCGTCGTGATCTCATTCCACTCGCTCGAGGACCGCGTCGTGAAGCAGTTCTTCCGCGACCGCGCGCGCGACTGCGTCTGCCCGCCGCGTCAGCCGATCTGCACCTGCGACCACCGCGCCACCCTGCGCGAGATCTCCCGCCGAGTGGCGAAGCCCACCGACGACGAGGTCTACCGCAACCCGCGCTCCCGCTCCGCACGCCTCCGCGTGGCCGAGTCCGTTGTCGAACGGCAGGCCGCCTGATGGTCAGCATTCCTCGTCTCGGGGCGGCACCCCGCGTCGCGTCACCTCGCCCGGTGGCGACGCCGCGGGCCCTCCCGCCCTCCCCTGGGTCCCGCATCGGTCCGTCCTCCGGGCGGCCCGCGCTGCCCCCGGCACGAGACGTCGTCGGACGGGCGATCCCGGGCGGCTGGGCGTTGCTTCGCCAGCGTCTCTCGCGGCTCACGGTGATGACCGTGGCGCTCCTCGTCGTCGGCGTCGTCGGCCTCTTCCAGGTCCTGCAGACCACGCAGGTTGCGAAGACGGGCTACGACGTCAGCGCGCTGGAGCGAGAGCAGACGAGCCTGGATGCCGACATCCGCTCGCTCGAGGCGCAGATCGCGCAGACCTCCAACCTCGAGCAGATTCGCGCCGACGCATCGAAGCGCCTCGGCATGGTGCCGGCGGAACGAATCGTCCACGTCAGCGTCGATACGCCGTCGCCGGCCTTGATCCCGCTGCCGCGCCGCTACGTGCCCACGCCGGACAAGGTGCCGGCGCGACAGATCTCGTGGTGGGAGACCGTGCAGGGAAAGATCCCGGGCCTCCACTAGGCCTTCGGCGCGCTTCGGCGCGCCGGACGAAACGTGACGAGGGACGCCGCAGGCGTTCCGCAGGGTGAAAGGACGGACGCGTCATGCAGTCTCGCCCCGGCCACCTCACCTGGCGTCACTGGCTGCTCGCGGCCATGCTCGTCGGCGCGTTCGGCGTGATCATGGTGCGCCTTTACCGCGTCCAGGTGCTGAACCACGACGACTACCTCAAGGAAGCCGCGGTCACGCGCCAGGGCGCCGTGACGGTGCCGGCGCCGCGCGGGAACATCCTCGACGCCACCGGGTACCCGCTCGCGACGTCGGTCGATGCCTGGAACGTGTACATCGACCGCTTCCTGTGGCGCGATCACGTGAAGGCGCAGCAGGCCGCGCAGGGCCTCGCCGCCTTCGCCAAGCTCGATGCGAACAAGATCTACGGCGACGGCACTGGCGCGAACGCCGGCGATCTCCTCGTCGTACGCAACATGCCGTACGAGCAGGGACTCGCGCTCGACAAGCTCGACCTCTGGGGCGTGCGCCTCGTGCATTCCTCGGTGCGCACCTATCCCGAGGGCGACCTCGGCGGGCAGCTGATCGGCTACGTCGGACAGGACGGCCTCGGGCTATGGGGCGTCGAGGCCGACTTCGACAACGTCCTGCACGGCAAGGATGGCTGGCTCGCAACCGAGCACGACGCGCTGGGCCGCCCGATCGCGTTCGCGCCAAGCAGCGAGCGGCGGGCGGTCGACGGTGGCGAGGTGCAGCTCACGATCGACCGCTTCATGCAGGCGATCGTTGAGAAGGCGCTCGACGACGGCCTCGCCAAGTACGGCTCGAAGAGCGGTCAGATCATCGTGATGAACCCGAAGACCGGCGCGATCCTCGCGATGGCGTCGCGCCCCACCGTCGTGCTCTCGAAGGTGAACCTCAACGACAACAAGCTCGACTCGCTCGTGCGGAACCGCAACGTCACCGACCTCTACGAGCCCGGCTCCGTCATCAAGACGCTGACCACCGCGATGGCGATCGAGAAGGGCCTGGTCAACCCCGAGACCACGTATGTGGACACCGGGGTCGTCAATGTGGGCGGCTACAAGATCCAGAACTGGGACTTCAGCGCGCACGGCGTCACAACGGTGCGTTCCTTCCTCCAGAACTCGCTCAACACGGGCGCCGTCTGGCTCTCCGGGCTGATCGGCCCGCAGGACTTCTACAAGTACGTGAAGCTCTTCGGGCTCGGCGAGGCGACCCACGTCGGCCTGTCCGGCGAGGCCGAGGGCACGTACCGCACCCCCAGCGACCAGGGCTGGGCCGTGACCGACCTCGCGACGAACTCCTACGGCCAGGGCATCGCCGCCACGCCGCTCGAGGTGCTCACCGCTGTGAACTCGATCGCCAACGACGGCAAGCTCATGCGCCCCTACGTCGTGTCCAAGATCGTCACCGGCGACTCCGTCCGTAGCTTCGATCCGGTCGAGGTGCGACAGGTCATCAAGCCGGAGACCGCGCACACTGTCCTCAAGCTGATGAACGACGTCGTGGACGGCATGCCCTTCCACGGCGCGCAGGTGCCCGGATACCACGTCGCCGGCAAGACCGGCACGACGCTGGTGTCGATCCCCACGGGCTACGACCTCGACTCCACGATCGCGTCGTTCGCGGGCTTCATCCCCTACGAGAACCCGCAGATCTCGGTGCTCATCAAGATCGACCAGCCCAGCGGCGGGTTGAACCTCGGCGGCCAGGTCGCCGCCCCGGTGTTCTCGCAGGCCGCGAGCCAGATCATGGCGTACCTGCGCACGCCGCCGAGCGACCCGAAGGCGTTGAAGTCGCTGGTCGCGAAGCCGTGACGTCCGCCGCAGCCGGCCCGGTCCTGGACGCGGGCTTCGTCGCTTCGACGCTGGCGTCGCGGCTACGTAGCCGCGCGGGCACCGCGCTCGAGGGCACCCGATTCACCGGCGCCGCGATCGATTCGCGCGTCGTGCAACCGGGCGACCTCTTCGTCGCCCTCCCCGGCGAGCAGAGCGACGGGCACAACTACGCGGCAGCCGCTGTGCGCGCTGGCGCCGCCGGCTGTCTCGTCACGCGTCCGGTCGACGGCATCGACAAGGCGGCGGTGTTCATCGTCGACGACACGCTGGGCGCGCTGCAGGACCTCGGTGCCGGCTGGCGTCGCGCCCTCACCGGCCTCGACGTGATCGGAATCACCGGCAGCGTGGGCAAGACGACGACGAAGGGGATCACGGCCGCTGTGCTCGCGAAGAAGTACCGCGTGCAGGCGAACCCGCTCAACTACAACAACGAGATCAGCGTCCCCCTCTGCCTGCTCGAACTGCGCCCCGAGACCGAACGCGCCGTGATCGAGATGGGCATGTACACCACGGGTGAGATCGCCCTCCTGTGCCAGTGGGCGCGACCCCGCACCGGCATCGTCCTGAACGTCGGGCCCACGCACCTCGAGCGCGCGGGGTCCCTCGACGCGATCGTGCGCGCCAAGCGCGAGTTGCCCGAGGCGCTGCCCGCCGATGGCGCATGCGTCCTCAACGCGGACGACGCGCGGGTGCGCTCGATGGCGCCGCACACGAAGGCGCGTGTCTGGTGGTTCGGCGAAGGCGAAGACGCCGAAGTACGCGGCAGCAACGTCGTGTCGCGCGGCGCCGAGGGCTTCGAGTTCACCCTCGCCTACGGGAACGCCTCGCGCCGGGTGCGCGTCGACCTCGCCGGACGGCATCTGATCTCCAACGTCCTCGGAGCGGCGGCCGCCGGCCTCGCGGACGGCCTCGCGTTCGACGAGGTCGCGGACGCGATCGAAGCGCTCGACGTACCACTCCGCCTGCGCGTCCTTCCCGGGCCCGATGGCGTCACCGTCCTGGATGACACGTACAACGCACAGCCGTCCTCGATGATCGCCGCGCTCGACCTGCTCGACGAGATGGACGGGCGCCACATCGCCCTGCTGGGCGACATGCTGGAGCTGGGCGACGTCTCGATTGCCGAGCACGAGCGCGTCGGCCGGCGTGCCGCCGAAGTCCTGGATGCCCTCGTCACCGTCGGCAATCACGCACGCGCGCTCGGCGAGGCTGCGGCTGCGGCCGGGCTCTCCGACGTCACGCACGCCGCCACGCGAGATGCAGCGCTGGATGCGCTGCGCGCTCGGCTGCGCCCCGGGGACGTGGTGCTCGTGAAGGGCTCGCACGCGCTCGGCCTCGATGCTGCGGTCACCTCACTCACCGGAGGTCCCCGATGATCCACGCGCTCCTCGTTGGCGGCGCCTCGTTTCTCCTCGCGTTGCTCCTCGGCAGCCCCACGGTCACGTGGCTGCAGGGCAAGAAGATGGGGAAGTCCATCTCGGAGGACGCGCCATCCTCGCATTCGGTGAAGTCCGGCACCCCGACCATGGGTGGGCTCTTCATCTGGGGCACGGTCGCCCTCGTCACCCTGTTCACCAACCTGCTGGTCGTCCGCAACGGCCAGGTCGAGCTCGACCACCTGTCGATGCTGCTCCCGCTCGGCGTCGTCGTGACGATGATGGCGATTGGCGTGTGGGACGACCTCGGCACCCTCGTCGGCGGCGCGGTCCGCAAGGGGCTGACGTGGCGCCTGAAGTTCGTCCTGACCGCAGTGGTCGCCGCGGTAGTCGCCGGGACGCTCTACTACGGCCTTCACGCCCGCAGCGTGAACATCCCGTGGCTGGGCCAGTACGACCTTGGCATCTTTTATGTCGTGATCGCATTCGTCGTGGTGTTCGCGACGACCAGCGCCGTCTCGATCACGGACGGACTGGACGGGCTGCTCGGCGGGACCGCCGCCTTCGCGTTCGCCGCCTACGGCGTCATTGCGTTCGTGCAGGGCCAGTCCTACCTCGCCGTGTTCTGCTTCACGGTGGCGGGCGCCCTGCTCGGCTTCCTCTGGTACAACGCCCATCCCGCCTCAGTCTTCATGGGCGACGCCGGCGCACTCCCGCTGGGCGCCGCCCTGGCGACCGTGGCACTCATGACCGGCCACTGGCTGCTCCTGCCGGTCATCGGCATCGTCTTTGTGGCCGAGGCGCTCTCGGACGTCATCCAGATCGCCTACTTCAAGACGACCGGCGGCCGGCGCCTCTTCCGGAAGACCCCCCTCCACCACCACTTCGAGCTCCTGGGCTGGAGCGAACCCCAGGTGGTGATGCGCATGTACCTGTTCGGGATGGCCGGGGCGATGGTCGGCATCGCACTGGCGCTCTCGGTGTGATACAAATCGTGGATAACTAACGGCTCACCCGCTATGACAACTATGCAGAATCTGCGGGAGGCTCGGGTGACGGTGATCGGGCTCGGAATCGAGGGCATTGACCTCGTGCGCTTCCTCGCATCCGAGGGCGCACGAGTCACCGTGTCCGACGCCCGCCCGCCCGAGCAGCTCACCGCCCAGCTCGCCGCCATCGAGGAATGCGACGCGAACCTGTCGCTCGGCGCGAACCGCGTCGAAGACGCGACGGGCGCGGACGCCGTCTTCGTCTCGCAGGGCGTGCCGAACGACCTCCCCGCCCTCGTGGCCGCGGAGGCGAAGGGCGTCCCCGTCTCGTCGATGCTCGGTCTCTTCCTGGAGCGTTGCCCGGCGCCCGTCTGTGGCATCACCGGCTCCGCCGGCAAGACCACGACGACCGCACTGGTGGGCGCGATGCTCGATGCGGCCGAGATCGACCACGTCGTGGGCGGGAACATCGGCGTCGGCCTCCTCTCGCTCCTGCCCTCGATCACGCCGACGACGAAGGTCGTCGCGGAGATGTCGCACACGCAGCTGGAGCGCATCGCGCGCAGCCCCGAGGTGGCCTGCGTCACGAACGTCACGCCGAACCACCTCGACCGCTTCTCGTGGGACGAGTACGTCGACCTCAAGCGCCGCGTCTTCCGCTTCCAGCAGCCCGGCGACGCAGCGGTATTCAACGTGGACGACGAGGTTGCGCGCGGCTTCTCGGAAGAGGCGCGCGCACTCGGCAGCCGCATCCTCACCTCCTCGCGTCGCACGCGCATCGCTGCGGACGGCGCGATGCTCGACGGCGACCGCATCGTGCGGGTGCTCGACGGCGCCGCGGCCGAGGTCATGCGCCGCGACGAGATCGCGCTCCGCGGCGAACACAATGTGGAGAACGTGCTGTCCGCCGTGGCGACCGCGTCGCTCCTCGGCGTATCGCCGGAGGCCGCGGGCCGTGCGGTGCGTGCCTTCACCGGCGTCCCGCACCGCCTCGAGCCCGTCGCCACCGTGGACGGCGTGCTCTACATCAACGACTCCATCGCGACCGCGCCGGAGCGGACGCTCGCGGGGATGCACTCGTTCACGGAGCCGCTTGTGCTGCTCCTCGGCGGACGCGACAAGAACCTCCCGACGAGCGCCCTCGGTGAAGAGGTCGTGCGACGGTGCCGTGCCGTGATCTGCTTCGGCGAGGCCTCGGACCTCTACGCGAGCGCGGTGCGCTCAGCTTCTGGCCACGAGCGCGTCCTGCTGCGCCAGGTCGCCGACGTCGACGCCGCGGTGCTCGCAGCGGCGGAGGTCGCGCAGTCAGGCGACGTCGTGCTCTTCTCCCCGGCCGGGACGTCGTTCGATGCGTTCCGCAACTTCGAGGCGCGCGGTCAGGCGTTCCGCCAGGCGGTCCGTGCACTCCAGGGCGGCGGCACGCGATGAGCGCATTCCGTCGCAACCAGTCGTCGCCGAATCCGCAGCACGCGCCGGACTACCTGTTGCTGACCTCGGTCATCGTGCTCTGCGTGATCGGGCTGATCGCCGTGTACTCGTCGTCGTACGCGCTCGGTGCGGCGCAGTTCAAGGACGCGAACTACTTCGTGAAGCGCCAGGGCATTTCGCTGGTGCTTGGCCTCATCGCGATGGTCTTCTTCATGAAGTTCGACTACCACCTGCTGATGCGGCTCAGCCCGCTGATCATGCTGTTCTCGCTGGTCGGGCTCGCGGCGGTCCTCGTCCCGGGCATCGGCCACTCCGCAAACGGTGCGCAGCGCTGGGTCGACCTCGGCCCACTGCCGCCGCTGCAGCCGTCCGAGTTCGCGAAGCTCGCCGTCCTCATCTACCTCTCCGCGTGGCTCGCCGCGAAGGGCGAGCTGCTGCAGGACTTCTCGCTCGGCGTCCTGCCGTTCGTCGGCATGGTCGGGCTTGTCGGCGCGCTCATCATGCTCGAGCCCGACATGGGCACGGCGCTGATGGTCGCCGCGATCACCGGCACGCTGTTCTTCGTCGCCGGTGCGCGCCTCTTCCACGTCCTCGCCCTCGGCGCCAGCGGGCTCGTGTGCCTGCTGCTCCTGATCGCCACCGGCGGCTACCGCATGGAGCGGATCGCGTCGTTCACCTCGGCCGAGGCGGACCCGTCGGGCGTGGGCTTCCACACGCTGCAGCTGCTCGTCGCGTTTGGCTCGGGCGGCTTTGGCGGCCTTGGACTCGGCGTATCGCGCCAGAAGTTCTTCTACGTCCCCGGGTCCCACACGGACGGCATTCTCGCGATCATCGGCGAGGAGCTCGGCTTCATCGGCGTCACGATGCTGATGATGCTGTTCCTCGTGCTGCTGGTGCGCGGATGGCGCATCGTGCGCGACGCGGACGACCAGTTCGGGTCGCTCCTCGCGGTCGGTTCGCTCGCCTGGATCGCCTTCCAGTTGCTGATCAACGTCGGCGGCGTCACGCGCATCATCCCGTTGACCGGCATCCCGCTCCCGTTGATCTCGTTCGGCGGTTCGGCGCTCATCCTCACGCTCTCCGCGATCGGCGTGCTGCTCTCCGTGAGCCGGTACACCCACACCGCGCCGGCCGCGGTCGAGAGCGGCGCGTCTCGCCGCGTCCCGCTGGCGCATGGCCGCACCCCTTCGCCCGCCGGAGGTGCGCGATGAAGTTCGCGCTCGCCGGCGGCGGCACGGGTGGCCACGCCTACCCCGCGATCGCAGTGGCCGAGCGCCTGCGCGAGATCGAGGGCGACACGATCGTCTACTACGGCACCGAGCACGGTCCCGAGCGCGCCGTCGCGGAACAGGCCGGCTTCGAGTACCGCATGATCCCGGCGAGCCAGGTGCGCAGCCGCTCGCCGCTTCGCCTCGCAACCGGGCTCGTGCACCTCTGGCAGGGCCCGAACGTGGCCGCCCGCGCGCTGCGCGAGGATCGCCCTGCCGCGCTCTTCGCCACGGGTGGTTACGCCGCCGCGCCCGTGGGACGCGCCGCGAAGCAGGTCGGCGTCCCCCTGCTCGTCTTCCTCCCGGATGTCCGGCCCGGCTGGGCCGTGCGCTTCCTCGCTCGTTACGCGACGCGCGTCGCGTGTTCCGTGGAGGGTTCGCTCGACTCGCTGCCGAAGGGCCGCTCCCTCGTGACCGGCTACCCGGTACGGAAGCAATTCCTCGAGGCGACGCGCGAAGAGGGCATCGCGCGGTTCGGCCTCGACCCGGCGCTGCGCACTGTGCTCATCGCGGGCGGCTCGCTCGGCGCGCACCAGATCAACCTCGCGGTATCCGAGGTCCTGCGCGACCTGCTGGAACGCGCCCAGGTGATCCACATCTCGGGCGTGGACGAAGAGGTCTGGCTGCAGCGTGAGCGCGAGAAGCTCCCGGACTGGCTGCGCGAGCGCTATCACCTGCACGCCTACACGGAGGAGATGGCGTACGCGATGCGCGCCGCCGACCTCGCCGTGACGCGCGCCGGTGCCTCCACCCTCGGCGAGCTCCCGGTGACCGGCCTTCCCGCCATCGTGATCCCGGGGAGCTTCTCCGACCAGCACCTGAACGCGGCCTACCTCGCACGCGAGGGCGGCGCACTGATGCTCGAGACCGCGCGGCTGGACGAGCTCGGCGGCCTCATCGGCACGCTGCTCGACGACGCCGACCGCCGCGAGGCGATGGCGGCGGCCATGCGCGGGCTGGCGCGGCCCGATGCCGCCCAGCACCTGGCGAACCTGCTGCGGGAGGTGGCCGCATGATCGGGCTGCGTCCGCGCCAGCAGCGCAACGGCAACGGCGGCGTCGCCATCCCGCAGCGCGTCCACCTCGCGGGCGCTGGCGGCGTGCACATGTCCGCGATCGGCCAGATCCTCCGCCACCGCGGACACGAGGTGACCGGCTCTGACCTCGCGGCGTCCGAGTTCACGGAGCGCCTGGAAGCCCTCGGCGCACGCATCCATATCGGCCCGCACGACGCCGCGTCGATCGACGACGCCCAGCTCGTCGTGCGCACGGCTGCGGTGAAGATGGAGAACCCGGAGATCGCCGCCGCCACCGCGCGCGGCATCCCGGTGATCCTGCGCGCAGAGATGGTCGCGCGGCTCATCGCCGACCGCGACGTGCTCGCCATCGCCGGCACCCACGGCAAGACCACCACCACCGCGCTCGTGGCGCTGATGACCGTGCGCGGCGAGCTCGACCCGCTCGTGCTGCTCGGCGGGGACGCGCGCGACCTCGGCAACTCGAACGTACGCGACGGCGCAGGTCGCCTCGCGGTGGTCGAGGCCGACGAGTACGCGGAGGCCTTCCTCGAGTACGAGCCGCGCATCGCGCTCATCACCAACATCGAGGCGGACCACCTCGACTACTACGGCACCGAGGCGCGCATGCGCGGGGCGTTCGCGAAGTTCGCCGCGCGCGTGAAGCCGGGCGGCACGCTGCTCGTCTGCGCGGACTCCCCGGGCGCGCTCGCGCTGGGCGAGGAGCGCAAGCGGACGGGCGTGCGCGTCGAGCGCTACGGCATCGACAACGAGTTCGCGGAGTGGCGCGCAGTGCGCGCGCGCGCGAAC
>CAIXBH010000241.1 GCA_903917615.1 uncultured Chloroflexota bacterium
CGTCGCGGCCGCCGCGGCCACCGCCGCCGCCGTAGCCACCACCGCCGCCACCGTAGCCGCCGCTGTCGCGACGACCACCGCCGCCACCGTAGCCGCCACCACCGCCGCCATAGCCGCCGCCACCGCCGCCGCCGCCGCCATAGCCACCACCGCCGCCGCCGAAGGAGCGCTGCTCACGCGGCTGCGCCTCGTTGACGCGCAGCGCGCGCCCGCCGAAGTCCTTGCCGTCGAGGGCCTGGATGGCCTTCGGGGCGTCGCCGTCGTTCATCTCGACGAAGCCGAAGCCGCGCGGGCGGCCCGTCTCCCGATCCTTCGGCAGCGCGCACGAGACAACCTCGCCGTACTGCCCGAAGAGCTCTGCCACTTCTCCCTCAGTCGCGGAGAAGGGGAGATTCCCCACATAAATCCTCTGCGTCAACGTCCACTCACTCCTGGCTGGTGCAGACACCAGCATCAATAACACCGTCCCTCTGGACGGCCTCGATCCATCGCTCAGTCACCATAGGGACGTGCAGGTGTGGGACGCCTTCGCCGATGCTGAGTACGCGCTCAGAATAACATGACGCGTCACGGCGCAAGTCAGGGATCGCCCACCCCGCCTGCCATCGCTGGGATTCCTTGACGTCGACAGAACGATCGTTCTAGCGTGATTGCGGGCGTCCGAGCACTCCCCCGCTCCTCCGCTTCGAGGTCGCTCCCGTGTCCGACGACGGCCCCCGGCTCCCGCCCCGCATCGCCCACTTCGATCTCGATGCCTTCTTCGTGTCGGTCGAATGTGCGCGCGATCCGTCGCTGCGCGGCAAACCGGTGCTCATCGGCCATGCGGGGCGCCGGGGCGTCGTCGCGACGGCCTCCTACGAGGCGCGCCGCTTCGGCTGCCACTCCGCGCAGCCGATGGTCCAGGCGCTCCGCCTCTGCCCGCAGGCGATCGTGATCCCGCCCCATTTCGAGGCGTACCGCGCGGTCTCGCAGCGCTTCCACGAACTGCTGCACGAAACGGCGCCGATCGTGGAGTCGGTCGGGATCGACGAGGCGTACGCCGACCTGACGGGACTCACCTCGCGCGACGGCGATCCGGCGTGCGGCGCCTACGAGGCAGCCACGACGCTCCGGGCGCGCGTCCATGCCGAACTCGACGTCGCGGTGTCGGTCTGCATCGCCGGTTCGCGGACGACCGCGAAGGTGGGTTCCGACCGCGCCAAGCCGGACGGGCTGATCGAGGTGCCCGTCGGCGAGGACGCGGCATTCCTCGCGCCGTTCCCCATCCGCGAGCTGCCGATGGTGGGGCCGAAGCTGGGCGAGGCGCTCGCCCGAGCGGGCGTCCGCACCATCGGACAGGCGGCGAGCCTCGACCCGCGCTGGCTGGCGCGCCAGTTCGGGCGGGCCGGCGAGGTGCTGGCGGAGCACGCCCGCGGCCTGGACGCCACGCCCGTGAACGGAAACGGTCGCGTGGCCCGCTCGATCTCGCGCGAAGTCACGTTCGGCGAGGACGTCGAGGATGTGCCCGAGCTGGAGCGTGTCCTTGCGCGCCACGCCGAGCGTGTGGGCACGGATCTGCGGGAGGGCGGGAAGCGAGCGCGCACGGTGACGCTGAAGCTCCGCTGGAGCGACTTCACGACGCTCACGCGGGCGCGGACGCTGGACCGCCCCGCCCAGGCGACCGACATCATCGCTGCGGCCGGTCGCGCGCTCCTCGCGGAGACGATCGCGGCCGAGGGGATGCGCCCGGTGCGCCTGATCGGGCTGGGCGTCACGAACCTCGTCGAGGACGCCATGCAGCTCGAGCTGGGCGACCTCCTGCCTGGAGACGGTGACGCGCCAGGCGGGGTGCTCCGAGCCGAGGATCTCGACCACGCACTCGACGAGATCCGGGCACGTTTTGGGGCCGGGGCGGTCACACGCGGCCTGTGATTTCGAACGCACATAACCTCGACAAATCTGCGCGAAGCACAGATCCCGCATGGGTAGGGTTTCCCCTCGTTCTGGAAGTGATTCTTGAGGCGAGCATGGGTGAAACTCAGTAAATCCGCCAAATCTCCGCTCGGTGATCGTTGATTGTGTTTCCCACGGCTCCGACTGTGTGTCGAACGCCCGTAAACCGCCGACGCCGAAACAGGGGGGACCATGCGCTACCGGACCATCGGATCGACCGACGTCACCGTCTCCGAGGTCGGGTTCGGGGTATGGACCGTCAGCGCCGGTTGGTGGGGCGAGTTCAGCGATGAGCAGGCGGTCAGCCTGCTCCGCGAGGCGTATGACCGGGGCGTGACGTTCTTCGACACCGCAGACACGTACGGACAGGGCCGCGGCGAGACCATCCTCCAGCAGGCGTTCCCAGGCGCGGACCGCGACAAGATCGTGATTGGCGCCAAGTTCGGCTACGACTGGATGGCGCGCGACACCAGCGACGCCGGTCACCGCGAGGCCCCGCACCGCTTCGACCTCGCCTTCCTCGAGGGCGCGCTCGATGCCTCCCTCCGCCGACTCGGCACGGATCACATCGACTTCTTCCAGATGCACAACCCGCGCATGGCGCAGTTCCACCGCGACGACGTGTGGACGTTCCTGGACAAGGCGCAGGCGGCGGGCAAGGTCCGCTCGACCGGCGTCGCCCTCGGGCCGGCCATCGGCTGGCTCGAGGAGGGGCGCTACGCGCTGGAGCACCTGCCGATCGACGGCGTGCAGATGATCTACAACGCGCTCGAGCTCGACCCGGGCCGTGAGTTGATTCACCTCGCGGAGCGGACCGGCAAGGCGCTCGTCGTCCGCGTTCCGCACTCCTCCGGCATGCTCGAGGGCAACTACACGGCGGACACCGTGTTCGCGGAGAACGACCACCGCCGCCATCGCCCGAAGGAGTGGCTCACCGAGGGCCTGCACAAGATCGAGACCGTGCGCTTCCTCGCGGAGGAAACCGGCGGCACGCTCGGTCAGGCCGCGCTGCGGTTCGTGCTGCGCTCGCCGTCCGTCGTCTCCGCCCTGCCGAACATCTACAACCGCGAGCAGCTGATCGAGTTCACGGGCGCGAGCGACATCGCGGACGTCACGATGGCGCAGCAGATGCGTGTCGAGCGGCTCTTTGCCGACAACTGGGGCCTTCCGCGCACGGCCCCGGTGCCGGCCGGTCCAGCCGCAACGGGGGCATGACGATGACCACCACCGAGTCCGCCCCCAGCACGCCGCGAGCGCCGCGGCACGAGTTCGACGAAACGTCGCTCAAGCTCCTCGACCTCATGCAGGACCACTACCCGCTGGTCGCGCGACCGTATGCCGCGCTCGGCGAGCAGATCGGCATCTCCGAGGCGGATGTCCTCGCACGGCTCACCGAGGCCCGCGCCGCAGGCGTCATCCGTCAGATCTGTGGCATCTACGACACGAAGGCGCTCGGATACTCGTCTGCGCTCGTCGCGATGAGCGTCCCGCCGGAGCGGCTGGCGCGCGCCGCGCGCGTGATCAACGCGCACCCGGGCGTCTCCCACAACTACAAGCGCAACCACGACTTCAACGTCTGGTTCACGATCGCGATGCCACCGGGCGTTGACCTCGACCCGGTCATCCAGCGGCTGCACGACCTCGCCGGTGCGACCTCGACGCGGCCGATGCCGACGCTCCACCTGTTCAAGATCGCGGTGACGCTGGACGTGACACGCGACCGCGCCGTCGATGAGCGTGCCGAGCCGGTGTACACGCAGGCGCGCCGCGTCGAGGCCGCGAAGCACACGATCGACGAGGCCGACATCGCGTACATCCGCGCCACGCAGGGCGACCTGCCGGACGTCGCGGAGCCGTTCGCGGCGATCGCGGAAGCGCTCGGCACCACCGTCGAGGATGTCCTCGAGCACGGGCGACGGCTGCAGGCGAGCGGCCACCTGCGCCGCTTCGCCGGCATCCTCAACCACCGCCAGGCCGGCTTCAACGCGAACGGCATGGCCGTGTGGAACGTCCCGCAGGACCGCGTGCAGCCGTTCGGCGAATTCGTCGCCGGGTACCGCGGCGTCTCCCACTGCTACCAGCGCCCCACGTACGAGGATTGGCCCTACTCGGTCTTCTCGATGCTGCACCACCCGAAGGTGGCGGGCGTGGAGGAGACGGCGGCTGCGATCTCGCGCGACACCGGCGTGACGGACTACCGCATCCTCTACTCCACCACCGAGTTCAAGAAGATCCGGCTGCCGTACTTCATTCCGGACTACGACCAGTGGGAATCACTGTGCATGGCCGCCGCCGAGGAGCCCGCGAAATGACGACGACCGAGGCGCACCCGCACGCCGCACCGCACACCCCCGGGGCCCCCACGCACGGCGGCCCTGCCAAGGGCGTGCAGAGCGTGAAGTTCTCCTTCTACCGCGTCGCGGACCACGTCCGACGCGCACCGGCAGCGGAGCGCGCCGCCCTCGGCGAGGCGCTCACATCGCTGCTCGCGCAGTCGAGCGAGCGGATGCTCACGCGCGTGTACTCGACCGTTGGGACGCGCGCGGACGTCGACTTCCTCATCTGGCAGGTGCACGACGACCTCGAGGTGGTGACGGACTGGCACGCGGAGCTGCTGCGGTCGCCGCTGGGCGGTGCGCTGGAGCGCCCCCACTCGTTCCTCAGCATGACCATGCGCTCGCAGTACTCGAACCCGGAGCACGCCGGCGCGGAGACCCGCGAACGGCTGCGAGCCGACGGAGGCACGAACAAGTACCTCTTCGTCTACCCGATGGCGAAGACGAAGGCCTGGTACGAACTGCCCGCGACGGATCGCCAGGAGATGATGGCCGAGCACATCGCGGTCGGGCACAAGTACCACGACATCAAGATCAACACGACGTATTCCTACGGCCTCGACAGTCAGGAGTTCGTGGTGGCGTTCGAGGGCGACGACCCGGGCGAGTTCCTCGCGCTGGTGCGCGAGCTGCGTGACTCGCGGGCGACGTCCTACACGCTCTTCGACACGCCGATGTTCACCTGCCGCCTGCTGCCAACGGAGGACCTCGCGGCGCACCTCGGGCTGATCGGGTAATCCCCGTTGCCGGTTGCCACCCGCCAGTTCTACACTGGCAAACCTGACCTGACCTCTCGCACTTTGCCCAGATTCATCGTCCGGCGACGGTTCGGCAGCACGAAGGGTACGCGGACGGTGACGACCAGCCGGCCCGAAGGCGAGGAGCGGATCCCGACCCGGTGGGTCAGCCTCGCCCGTGCATGCGAACTGCTCGGCGTGAACGAGTCCACCGTCCGTCGCTGGGCGGATGCCGGCGAGATCCAGGTCTTCCGCACGCCGGGCGGCCACCGCCGCTTCGCCGAGGGCGAACTCCTCGCGATGGTCGAGGGTGGCCGCCGCGACGACCGCGGCCTACCGGACGCCGCCGCCTCTCGCATCCGCCGACAGCTGCACTCCGGCCACGCCGAGTCCTGGTACCAGGACTTCGCGCAGGCCGAACGCGAGGCACTGCGCCCGCTCGGGCGACGCCTCGTGGAGATCGTGGACGACTACATCTCGAAGCGCGGGCGCCGCGGGGACCTCGAGGACGAGGTCGGCGGCATCGGCGAGCAATATGGGCGGGAACTGCACCGCCGCGGAATGCCGCTCGCACAGGCCGTGCAGGCGTTCACGTTCTTTCGCAAGTCCCTCGACGAGACCGCAAAGCAGCTTGCGGACCGCAATCACCTGACGGCAGAGGACGCGGCGAATGCCCGCGAGCAGATCGCGGGCCTCGCGGATCGCGTGCTCGTCGGCCTGACGAGCGTCTACGACTCCAGCACACGCGAATAGCACAGCCCCGTCGCGGCGACGGGGCAAGACGACCGGCGAGAAGGGGCGAGGAACCGTGGGCTACTACCCGATCTTCCTGCAGATAGAGGCGAAGCCCGTGCTGCTCGTCGGCGGCGGCCACGTCGCCCTCGAGAAGATCGGGAAGCTCGTGGAGTTCGGCGCGCAGGTGACCGTCGTGGCCCCAGAGCTGATTCCCCCGGTGCGCGCGTTCATCGACGACGGCAGCGCGAAGTGGCTCCAGCGGCCCTACGAGGCGGGCGACACCACCGGCTACGAACTGGTGATGGTGGCGACCGACAACGGCGCCGTAAATCGCGCCGTGGCGGACGAGGCGCGCGCGAACGGCATCCTCGTCAACGCGGCGGACGATGTCGCGAACTGCGACTTCATCCTCCCGTCGCTCGTGAAGAAGGGCGGCATCGCGATCGCCGCTTCGACGAGCGGCACGAGCCCGGCGATGGCGCGCTGGTTGCGCGAGCACCTCGAGGACTTCCTCTCGGACGATGTCGTCGCGCTTTCCGACCTGCTCGCCGACGTGCGGCGCGAGGTCCGCGCCGGCGACCGCGCGTGCGCCGCGCGCTGTACCCGCATCGAGGTGGCCCCGCCGCTGCTCTGCGCGCAGTGCCCGAACCGCATCCCGGCTGACCGCTGGCAGGAGGCGATCGACGACGAACTGATGGCGCTCTTGCACACGGGCGACATCGCCGGTGCACGCGCCCGCCTCGTCGCCGCGCTGGGCCGCGACGCCCTGATCGCGCCGGAGTGGTGGCGCCCCGAGGCGGCAGCCGAGGCGCGCGCATGATCACGCTCGCCGCGATGAGCCACCACACGGCCCCGCTCGAGGTACGTGAGCGTCTCGCGATCACCGCGGACGCGCTCCCGGGCTTGCTCACGCGCGGCCGCGCCACCTTCGGTGCCTCGGTGCTCATCGGCACCTGCAATCGCCTCGAGCTGTACGTGCCCGGCGCGCGCGACCCATCCGAGGTACTGGACTTCCTCGCGCACGAACTGGACGCCGACTTCGACACCGTCGAACGGCACTTCCGCGTCGCGCACGCGGACGATGCCGTGCGCCACCTGTACGCGGTCGCCGCCGGCGTCGACTCGATGGTGATCGGCGAGACCGAGGTCCTCGGCCAGGTGCGGAACGCGTTCTCGGCGATGGTCGCCGCCGGTGCGGATAACTCCGTCCTGTCGCGCCTCTTCCACACCGCCATCCGGACCGGCCGGCGCGCGCGCAACGAGACCGGCATCGGCGAACACGCCCTGTCCGTGTCGGCCATCGCCGCACAGCAGGCCCGCGATCTCTTTCCGGACCTCGCGCATGCGTCGGTGCTCATCGTCGGCGCGGGAGAAGCGGCGAAGCTCGCCGCCGAATCGCTCACCGGCTACGGCGCACAGAACATCACCTTCATCAACCGCACGCTCGACCGCGCGGACGCGCTCGCGCAGGCCCTCGGCGGCCGCGCAGTGCCGTTCGCGCAGCTGACAGACGCCCTCGAGGCCGCCGACATCGTCGTCGCCGCCTCCGGCTCTCCGGACCCGCTCTTCTCGGCGACGATGGTGTCCACTGTGGTCGCGCGGCGCGAGGGCGCGCCGCTGTTGCTCGTCGACATCGCGCTGCCGCGTGACTTCGGCACCGGGGTGCGGGACGTGCAGGGCGTCCGCTACTTCGACCTCGATGACCTGCAGGCGATCGCCGCGCGGAACAACAATGCGCGGCTCGCCGAGGTCGACGATGTGCGCGCGATCGTCGACGAGGAGACGGCACGCTTCGTCGCGTGGTACGAGCAGCTCCAGGTCGTGCCCACCATCGCCGCCCTCACCGACCGTGCGGAGGCTGTCCGGCAGGCAGAGGTGGCGAAGACACTGCGCCGGTTGAAGCTCGACGGTGCTGAGCGCACCCATGTTGAAGAGCTCACCGACGTGCTCACGAAGGCGATCATCCGCCAGCTGCTCCACGACCCGATCACCTCCCTCCGCGAGCGCGGCGACCGCGACGTGTACGTCGAGGCTCTCCGCTCCCTGTTCCGACTGGACGACGTCGAGGACGCCGACGACGCCCTCGAGGACGCATGACCCTCGCCGATCCCGACAACTACGACGACGTCGCGCCCGTCGGAACGACCCTGCGGGTCGCCGCGCGGGGCTCGGCGCTCTCGCTCGCACAGGTGGGAATTGCCTCGACGCTGCTGAGGCGGGTCGAGCCTGACCTCAACATCTCGATCGCGATCATCAACACGCAGGGAGACCGCGACCGGGTGACCCCGCTCACCGAACTCGGAGGGCTTGGCGTCTTCGCCGCCGCCGTACGCGAGGCCGTCCTCGATGGCCGGGCGGACGTCGCGATCCACTCGCTGAAGGACGTCCCAACCGCCGGGATTCCGGGGCTCACCATCGCTGCGATCCTCGAACGCGCCGATCCGCGTGATGCATTCGTCGGCAGCGGCGGTCGCCGGCTCGCGGAGTTGCCCCCGGGGGCCCGCGTCGGCACGAGCGCCAGCCGGCGGCTCGCGATGCTCCGGGCGGTGCGCCCCGATCTCGAAGCGGTCTCGATCCGCGGCAACGTCGACACGCGCCTCGCGAAGGTCGCGGCCGGCGAGTACGACGGCACCTTCCTCGCCGCAGCCGGGCTCGAACGCCTGGGTCGCCTCGACGAGGCGACCCAGATCTTCGCCGCGCGCGAGTTCCTCCCGTCGCCCGGACAGGGCGCGATCGCGATCGAGTGCCGGGCGGACGATGAGGAGACGCTTGCACTCCTCGCACAGATCGATCACACACCTACCCGCGCCGCCGTCACCGCCGAGCGCGGCGTGCTCGCGGCGCTCGGCGCCGGGTGCGACCTCGCAGTCGGCGCATTCGCGGAACCATACGTCGAGGACGGCGTCGACCTGTTGATCGTGCGCGCCATGCTGGGCGGCGACGTCGAGGGCGAGACACCGGTGTTCGGCGAGGCCGCCGGCGCACTGGACGACGCAGACGCGCTCGGTCGCGGGCTGGGCGAGCGGTTGCGCGACCTCTACGCGAGTGCCGGCGGGTCGCGCGCATGACCGCCACGCCCCTGGGCCACGTCTGGCTGGTGGGCGCGGGTCCTGGCGACCCGGGCCTCATCACGGTCGCCGGCCTAGCCGCGCTGCGACGCGCCGAGGTCGTGGTGTACGACCGCCTCGCGGCCCCGGCACTCCTCGACGAGGCACCCGCGGACGCCGAGCGGATCGACGCCGGCAAGCGCGTCGGCGACCACACGATGATCCAGGACGAGATCAACGCACTCCTCGTCACCCACGGGCTCGCGGGCAAGCGGGTGGTCCGGCTCAAGGGTGGCGACCCGTTCGTCTTCGGCCGCGGCGGCGAAGAGGCGATCGCCCTCGCAGACGCAGGCATCCCCTGCGTCGTGATCCCCGGCGTCACCTCTGCTATCGGCGGGCTCGCGCGTGGCGGCATCCCGGTCACGCACCGCGCCGTCGCGACATCGTTCGCCGTGATCACAGGGCACGAGGATCCGTCGAAGCCGGAGGCCGGCGTCCACTGGGATCGGCTCGCGACGTCCGTGGACACGCTCGTGGTGCTGATGGGCGTCGGCAACATCGACGGGATCGCTGCCGCACTCATCGCGGGCGGCCGCGACGCTGCGACGCCGGCAGCGCTCGTGCAGCAGGCGAGCACACCCGCGCAGCGCGTCCTCACGTCGACCCTCGGCGAGATCGCTGCGGCTGCACGCGACGCGAAGATCGAGGCGCCCGCGCTCTTCGTCGTCGGCGACGTTGCCGGACTGCAGCCCCTGCTCGACCCCGCGCATCTCGCACCGCTCGCCGGGAAGCGGGTGCTCGTCACGCGCACCCGCGCGCAGGCTTCGACGCTCGCCGACACACTCCGCGCTGAGGGCGCGTGGCCGGTCCTGCTCCCCGCCCTCGAAATCGAAGAGCGCATCGACGGCGACGCGTTCCGTGAGGTCGCGCGCAACCTGATGCTCGGGCGCTACCGCTGGACGGTCTTCACCTCGCCGAACGCGGTGGATGCGTTCCTCGATGCGCTGTGGGAGACCGGCGGCGACGCGCGGCTCCTGCGCGGCAACCTCATCTGCGCAATCGGCCCGGGCACCGCACGCGCCCTGGCGGCGCGGCACATCCACGCCGACTTGATCCCCACGGAGGCGATCGGCGAGGGCGTCGTCGCTGCCCTGGCGGCGCGCCAGGGCGAAGAGGCGATCGCGGGCGCGCGCATCCTGCTTCCCCGCGCCGAGGGCGCCAGGGACGTCCTCCCGGACGGACTCCGGGCTGCCGGCGCGGAGGTCGAAGAGATGACGCTCTATCTCGCGGCACCGCCCGCAGCCGCCCCGCCCGAGGCGCTCGCCGCCGTCCGCGCCGGAAAGATCGATATCGCGACCTTCACCTCGTCCTCCACGGTGCGGAACCTCGCGACACTGCTCGGCGGCGACCTGTCGCCGCTGCGCAGCGCGACGATCGTCTGCATCGGCCCGATCGTCGCCGAGGCCGCGCGCGAGCACGGCCTGGAGCCGCACGTGGTCGCCGAGGAGCACACGATCGAGGGGATGGTCGCCGCGCTCCGCGCATACGTACACTCGCATTCGGGAAGGGGTTGAGCATGACGATCGCCACCCGCCGCACCGCGTTCACGCGCACGCGACGCACCCGCCGCACGGAGGCCATGCGCGGCCTCGTCCGCGAGACGCGCCTCGACCCCGCGCAGTTCGTCTACCCGATGTTCATCACGCACGGCACGGACGTGCGCACGCCGATCGAGTCGATGCCGGGCCAGTACCAGCTGTCCGTCGACCAGATGGCGCGCGAGGCAGGTGAGCTCGCCGCCCTCGGCGTGCGTGCCGTGCTGCTCTTCGGCATCCCTGCGTACAAGGACGCCGAGGGCACCGAGGCCTACGCCGACGACGGCATCGTGCAGCAGGCCGTCCGCGAACTGAAGCGCGTCGACCCGGCACTCATCGTGATCGTCGATGTCTGCCTCTGCGAGTACACAGACCACGGCCACTGCGGCGTCCTCACCGCGGAGGGCGAGGTGGACAACGACGCCTCGGTCCCGCTGCACGCGCGCACAGCAGTCGCAGCCGCGCGCGCGGGCGCGGACATCATCGCGCCGAGCGACATGATGGACGGCCGCGTCGGCGCGATCCGCGAGGCGCTCGACGACGCCGGATTCACCTCGACGCCGGTCATGGCCTACAGCGCGAAGTACGCCTCGGCGTTCTACGGGCCGTTCCGCGAGGCCGCCGGCTCAACCCCGCAGTTCGGCGACCGCCGCGGCTACCAGATGGACCCCGCGAATGCGCGCGAGGCGCGCCGCGAGGTCGACGCGGACATCGAGGAGTCGGCGGACTTCGTGATGGTGAAGCCCGCTCTGCCATACCTCGACATCATCCGGGACATCCGCGAGCGCACCGACCTGCCGCTCGCTGCGTACAACGTCTCCGGCGAGTACGCGATGGTGAAGGCCGCGGCCGCGAACGGCTGGCTGGATGAGCGCCGCGTCGTGATGGAAACGCTCACCGCGATCGCGCGGGCCGGCGCTGACATCATCATCACCTACCACGCGAAGGACGCCGCACGCTGGATCCGCGAGGACCGCGCGTGATCGTCACTCCCCGTGGACGGCGGCAGGGGTACTGCGCATGACGTCGCCGTCCGGAGACGCGCCCGCGACCTCAGCGCCGGTCGAGGTCGCTGCCGAGGCGCCTGCCTCGACCGTCGTCTGGCCGGACCGCACGGCGTTCGATGTGGCGCGCGTGAAAGCCGTCGCGTTCGACGCGTACGGGACGCTGTTCAACTTCCACAACGAGGAGTTCCTGAACGCGATCACCGTGATCCTCTCGGACCAGCAGATCGCGGTCGACGACGCCGAGGCGTTCTACAAGGCGTGGGTGGAGCTTTACGGCCGCGCGAGCGTCTGGCACGAGCACTGGCAGAACGGCCGGCCCGATCCCAACCTCACGCTCAATGGGCCGCTGCCGGAGTGGCACTCGACGTGGGAGATCTGGCGACGCCAGTTCGGGCTTGTCTTCGAGAAGTTCAGCGTGACGGGTGACGCGGAAGCCGCCGCGAACTACGTGCGCGCCCAGCTGTCGGAAGTGCACCCCTACCCGGATGCCTACGACACCATCGAGGCGCTGGGCGATCGCGGGTACCTCCTGGGCCTGCTGTCGAACGCGGACGAGGACTTCCTGCAGAGCGCGCTCTCGCGCGGACGGCTGCGCTTCTCGGTCATCCAATCGTCCGAGTCGTTGCGTGCGTACAAGCCGCACCGCGCGATCTTCCAGGCACTCAGTTCGAGGTTCGCGTGCGCGCCCGACGAGATCCTGTACGTCGGCGATTCCGCGAACGCGGACATGCGCGGCGCGCTGAATGCCGGCCTGCGCACTGCCTGGGTGAAGCGCCAGACCGGCGACATCGACAAGTACCCCGAGGGCGTCCCGGCGCCTGACGTCACCATCGACCAGCTCGGCGACCTGCTCACGATCCTCGTGCCACGCCCGTAGGCGCCAGTAAGGAAGCATCGATGAATCACGACCGCTCTCACGAGGCGATGACGCGCGCGCGCAAGGTGCTCCCCGGAGGCGTCGACTCGCCGGTGCGCGCGTACCGCGCCGTCGGCGGCGAGCCGGTCGTGGTCGCCTCGGGCAGCGGATCGCATGTGACAGATGTCGATGGCAACACGTACATCGACTACGTGTGTTCGTACGGCCCGCTCATCCTCGGACACGCGCACCCCGCTGTCGTCGCCGCGATCCGCGATGCCGCCGGCCGCGGCACCTCCTTCGGCGCGCCGACGGAGGCCGAGTCCGCGATGGCCGAGCGCGTCATCGAAGCGGTGCCGTCGATCGAGATGGTGCGCTTCGTCTCCTCGGGGACAGAAGCGACGATGAGCGTCATCCGCCTCGCGCGCGCCGCGACGGGACGTGACCTCCTGCTGAAGTTCGAGGGCTGCTACCACGGCCACTCGGACGGCCTGCTCGTCTCCGCGGGCTCGGGCGCGGCCACGCTCGCGCTGCCGGACTCGCCTGGCGTGCCCGCCGCATACGCCGCGCAAACGCTCGTCGCGCCCTACAACGACCTCGACGCGGTGCGCGCGCAGTTCGCGAGCCACCCCGGCGCGATCGCGGCGATCATCGTCGAGCCGATCGCGGGCAACATGGGCGTCGTGCCGCCCGCACCAGGCTTCCTCGAGGGGCTGCGCGCGATCTGCACCGAGCAGGGTGCGCTGCTGATCTTCGACGAGGTGATCACTGGCTTCCGCGCCGCATACGGCGGCGCGCAGGCGCGCCTCGGCGTGACGCCGGACCTCACGGCCCTCGGCAAGATCATCGGCGGCGGCCTGCCCGTGGGCGCGTATGGCGGTCCGCGCGCGCTGATGTCGAAGATGGCGCCGGAGGGCCCGGTCTACCAGGCAGGCACGCTCTCCGGAAACCCGCTCGCGATGGCGGCCGGCGCGGCCACCCTCGCACAGCTGCGCGAGACCGCGGACGCCTACGAGCGCCTCGAGGCGCTGGGCGCGCGCCTGCAGGCTGGGCTTACGGCGGCAGCCGAGGCCGCGGGCGTGACGCTCACCGTCACCCGCGCGGGCTCGACCCTGACCCCGTTCTTCCTCGCATCGGCGCCACGCAACTGGAGCGACGCCGACCAGGCCGACCGGGCGGCGTTCTCACGCTTCCACGGCGCGATGCTGGACGCGGGCGTGCACCTGCCGCCGTCGCAGTTCGAGGCGTGGTTCCTCTCGCTCGCGCACACCGAGGCCGACATCGACGCGACCATCGAGGCTGCGTCGAAGGCGCTCGTCGCCGCGCGAGGCTAACAACCGCCTCAGTCGATTCGCGTCAGTCCGTCGCGTGCCGGAATCGCCGGTCGACGGCGAGGGTCGCGCGGTCGATCCCGATGACCGCCAGCGCCACACGGAACGGCCCCGCGAGCTCGGCCCAGACGAAGTCGGCGATCGCGTCGAGGTCGCCGTGCAGCGGCACGCGAATGGGCGCGCCCGTCATTGGCGGGAGCGGGTTGCCGTCGCCGGCGTAGGTGTGCAGGCCATAGCTGCTGCCCGCAGGGCACTCCTCGAACGCGAACGTCTCGTGCACGGAGCGCGCCGGGTCGCCGGGCGCAGCGGAGATGCGGGACAGGGTCAGGTGCGTGGCACCGTCTGTGAGGTCCACCAGCGCCGAAACCCGCGAGGTGAAGTGCGGCTCGTCGGGCTCGTGCGCACGGGCCGCCAGCGCCGTCTCGAAGCTCGCTCCCGCGTGCAGGCCGTCGACGATGGTGTCCGTCTGGTCGCCGTTCGAGATCACGAAGCGTTCGCCGACGCGCGCGAACGCCCGGTAGTAAATCAGCGCCGGGTGCTCGGGATCGGGCTCACCGGTCGGCCCGACCAGCACGTCATCGCCCACCGCGGTCATGCGCCGCGCCTGCGAACTGGGGCTGCGCCCCATCAGCCAGTAGACGACGACCGCCTGGTCGCCACCGTCGTTCAGGCCGACGGCGAGGCCGCGACCGGGGTATGGGTTACCAGGGAAAAGAGGCATGCGCCCTCCTCGTACTTGAGGAGAGCGCCCAGGCGGACGACGCACTCACCGGGCCAATGCCGCTCCACGGTGGTGCCCCACCCTCGCCAGTCGCGGCCGGCTCATTCTACGAGACGGCCCGGGAACGAGCCCGCCCGGACACGCCGGCGCCGCATTGCCCCGGCGTCATGCGCCCACGTATACTGACGCCACAATCAGCGTAATTGTATGAGCGGATGATCATGCGGCTATCCTGCAAGCAGGAAGACCTCAACCGGGGACTCGCCGCCGTCGCGCGCGCGATCCCGGCGCGCTCCACGCTGCCGATCACGCAGCACGTCCTCCTCGAGGCCGCCGAGAACGCGATCACCCTCTCCGCCACCGACGCCGAGACGATTGCCATCACCTACCGCATCGACGCGGACATCGACGAAGCCGGCTCGATCACGATGCCGTCGCGACTCCTCGCGGACTTCGTGAGCACCCTCCCGCACGAGCAGATCAAGATGACGCTCGCCGAGCGCTCACGTCAGGTCGCACTCGAGTGCGCGCGCGACACCGCATCCGTCGGCGGCATGGACCCGGACGACTTCCCGCCGATCCCGGCGGTCTCCGGCGGCGACGCGATCATCATCGAAGCCCCGAAGCTGCGAGCCGGCATCGCGCAGACGGTGTTCTCCGCCGCGACCGACGACTCGCGCCCGGTGCTCACCGGTGTGCACTTCGCGTTCGGTGGCGGGAAGCTCCGCCTCGCGGCCGCCGATGGCTTCCGCCTCTCCGTCCACACGATGGAGATCGACTCGAAGATCGAACGCCAGGCGATCGTGCCGGCCCGCGCGCTCAATGAGCTCGGCCGGCTCCTCGGCGAGGCGTCCGACGGTATCGTCACCATCACCTTCAACCAGGCCGGCACGCAGGTGCAGTTCGATGTCGGTCACGCGAAGTTGATCGCGAACCTCATCCAGGGCACGTTCCCGAACTACGACCAGCTCATCCCCGCGACGTCCGCCACCCGCACCGAGGTGGCCGTCGCGGAGTTCATGCGCGAGACGCGCATCGCCTCGATCTTCGCGCGTGACGGCTCCGGCATCGTCCGCGTGATCGCGACGCCCGGCGAAGGCGGCGCCCCTGGCCACCTCGCCATCACCGCGCGCGCCGAGGAAGTCGGCGACAACGAGGGTCTCATCGACGCCGTCGTGAACGGCGCCGAGGCGAAGATCGCCTTCAACGGCCGCTACCTCACGGACGTCCTCAACGTCATCGACGCCGACCGCGTGGCGATCGAGACCAGCTCCCCCTCGAGCCCGGGCGTCATCCGCCCCGTCGGCAACGACCACTTCGTCCACGTGGTCATGCCCATGTTCGTCCAGTGGTGAGTAAGACTTCGGGGTATCCGTTCCGAGTCGAGTGCGCGCTGACCAAGTAGGACTTGGCTAGCCCTTGTACTCCGTGAACCCGTCGATGATCGCCTGGAACGTCGTCGGCTTGTACTTGTCGAAGCTCTCCTCGTCCACGTAGGCGAACTCCCAGTGAGTGTCGGACTGAAGCCGGTTCACGTCCTCGCACCACTGGCGAAGGCGCGCCATCTTCCGCGGCAGGTCCAGTTCTTCCCGGCCCTTGGTCTCGACGACAATGACATGGGCTGGCGAGACCTTCACGAAGAAGTCAGGGGTGTAGTTCGAGATTTCGCCGTCGGAGTTGACGTAATCGAGCTTGAAGTTGATGGCGAAATAGTTCTTCGCGTAAGAGACCACGTCAGGGCAGGATTCGAGGAAAGTAGCAAAGCGCAGCTCGAAGCCGAGATCGCCCACGATTCTGTTGAATACGCTCTTCTTCGGGACGAGGTATGGCCGGTCCTTCGCCTGGAATGGTCGTGTCTTCCGGAGCTTGATTGAGTCGCGAATCTCGGCGTCGCCCTTGTCGCTCACGGTCAGGTCGTTGATCGCCTTCTCGAAGGTCTCGATGAGGGTCTTCGTCACTGCCACCTCGGAGAGGTTCCGGAGCGTATTCGGGGCTTCGAGGTCTACGGGTTCAGTGAACAGATACAGCTCAACGAATGTCTTCAACCTGGGGTATAGGGAGTCGTACCCGCTGACAAGCCGGAGCTCGCGCAGGATTGTCTGGGCGAAGTAGCCGAGGGCGGATCGGTAGTCGGCGACGCCCGCCGAGTCGAGCACGGTCGTATGCGTGATCTCGCCGGTGGTGATGTCCTTAAAGACAATCTCCCGTTGCTCTTCCTCGGTGAAGTGCTGGTACGTGACTGGCGTGTGCGGTAGGGCGGCTACGTCGAGATCGGCGAGGTTCTTGTAGTCCCG
This sequence comes from uncultured Chloroflexota bacterium, assembly GCA_903917615.1. Classification (GTDB taxonomy): domain Bacteria; phylum Chloroflexota; class Dehalococcoidia; order UBA2979; family UBA2979; genus SHYQ01. The sequence goes on from CAIXBH010000241.1 coordinate 16,592, forward strand.
GTAGGTGCGGGGTGTGAGCACTGGAATCTCGATGTCCAGCGCCTCCAAGTCTTTGCCCTTGTTGTCCTCGTCCACTTCGACGACTAGCGGGGCGTGCGGTTTCGCACCGGCACCCATTGGCTTGTGTTCGAGCTCAACACCCTCCGCCTGGATGGACTCCACGAAGTCCATGAAGGCATCGGTGCCGACAACGCTCACGTACTCCTCGGCGTCTCCGGGGTACATGCGTCGGAGACCGCGGCCCAGCGTCTGTTCGGGCAGGATGCGAGCGTTCGACGTGTAGGCGCGCAACCCGACGATGGTGGTGACATTCCGCACGTCCCACCCTTCTTTGAGCATCATGACCGACACGATTGCCTTGTACGGGCTTGCCGCGTCGTCAATCTGGTTCGCTAGCGCCCGCAGCCGGACCAGTTCGTCATGGTCCTTCCCGGTCTGGGCTTCGGAGACCTCGCCGTTGTTCTTCGTATGGATGACCAGCACGGCTCCCTGCAGGTCCGGGTAGCGACCTTCGAGGTACGTAGCGACATCGTCGCAATTCTTCGTGTCGTCGGTCATGACGAAGAGAATGGCCTTCTTGCCAAGCTTCTCGTGCTCGTCGCTCGCTTTGCGCCATTCGATGACACCGAGGTCGAGGTAATCGGCGTACCGCTCTGTGAACTTGACGCTTTGGCGCTCGTGGAGCTTCGCGCGGCTCGGCGGGTCGGGGAGGACTGGGTGCTTCACGACGTTCTGGTAGATTGCCTCGACGAGCGGGTAGTCCGCGACCGTCTGGACGAAGATCGCGCCGTTGTCGTGCTTTGGGGTGGCGGTGACGTCTATTTGAAGACTGAGTTCCGCCCCCTTCTGCAACAGTCGATTGTGGATGTCCTCGATGGACTTGAACCATGCGAGGCTCGCGTCATGGATGTGGTGCGCTTCGTCGTTCAGAATCAGGAGCTCATCCACTTCGCGGACAATCATCCCGAGGTCTGTCTGCGAGTCGTTCGTGGCGCCCGTGGGCCGCTTCCCGAGGAAGTAGTCACGCGCATCGTCGTCTCCCGGAGACGGTGGGATGTCGTCGCCGGAATAAACGCGGTGAATGTTGGTCAGAAAGATGTTGCCGGTCGGATGCGTGACGTGGACTTCGTCCTGTAGGTGCAACGTGAGTTGGAAGTCGTCGCGCCAGTCCCGGCCCTCGTAGCCGTTGTCAGGGAGCACCGGGTCTTCCCAGAAGATGCGCAGCCCTCCGAAGTCCCGTGCGAGGCGGTCGAGCACGATGATGTTGGGAGCGATGAGCAGGAAGTTCCGTGCGAGCCCGGAGTCCGGTTCGTAGAGCTTGTGAAAGAAGCTCCAGGCGACGGCGAGGCTGAGTACCTTCGTCTTGCCACTACCGGTTGCCATCTTCACGACGAAGCGCCGCCAAGACTCGTCGAACATCCCTGATGAGATGCCGCCACTCCCATCGAAGCGCATGAGGTCGTACTTATCGCGGACCTTCACCACGTCATAGAGGTACACGATGGTCTCGATGGCCTCGCGCTGCGCGAAGAAGTAGGAGAACTCGGCCATATCGCCGCTCGCCTGGGGGAGCAGGTGCGGCGTGATGAACCACCAGCGGAGCAGGCTGCGACTGGTCTCGGTCGCCCCAACGTAGCCTCGGTCGCGCCAGACCTTCACCTGCCGCCTGAGCTCGGGCACGAGCGGCGGCATGAGCTTGTCCATCGTCGTCTCGCGCAGCGTCTCATCTGCCGGGAACCAACGGACGCCGGGATCCGCGATGGCGTGCGGGGATGTCGGGAAGTCAGGGTGGATCGCCATCAGCGGCCTCCGGGGATGTTGACCTCGATGATGGTCATGGTGTCGTTCCCGAAGATGTCCACGACCTTGACGGCGATCTTCCGTCTGCCGGGCTCGCACTCGTGGAACACGCTGGTCAGGTCGAGTGCCCGGTTCTTCTTCGTGCGGAACGATTGCCATTCGTTCTCGAAGATGTAGTCGCCGGTCCACCGCTCCTCCCAATCGTCGGAGTCGTCGTTGCGGACGCGGACAATTTCACGTTTGCTCTCGAAGTTAAAGTCCACCGACCAGTAGTCGATCCAGTCGGTCCACTGCTTCGTCAGCACATCGCGGGTGACGATACCGTCGGCATCCTTGCTGACCTTCACGATCTGTCCATGCTCGACGACAATGCGACTCGCCTTGCTACGCAATTCGGTCTCGGCGTTCTTGATCGAGTCTTGCGAGTAGAAGACGGAGAAGTCGGTCAGTTGGACGGCAACGCTCTTCCCCTTTACGTGCGGCTTTACCTCGATGGCCGCAACGTCATGGAAGACGACCTGGTTGCGCGCAACCGCGCGCTTGTCGAAGACATCGGCCGGGATGTACTTCGGGGCGATGTCGATGCCCTTCGCACGGGCTTCGTCGAGAACGTTCGGGAACAACCCCATCTCAAACTCGAAGCCGAGGATGTCCACGCGAGTGATGTGCTTCTGGCGGCACTCTAGGATGACCTCTTCGACGAAGAGTCGCGTCACGGGCAGGTTGACCGGACCGACGGCGACCAGCCGCCCCGCCTTCTTCCCGTGAAAGGTCTCGAAGCCGGTGACGCCTTCGGCTTGGTACGCACGGAGGATAAGAGAGAGGAACGCTGATTCCTTCTCTTCGAGCTGCTTCCGTTGCTCTTCCTCGCGGAGAGATGGGTTCACACCGACGTAGTGCTGCCGTTCGTACTTGCCGAGGTTCAGAATCTCGAAGGCGCGGTAGTCGGCCCCACTCGCTTTGAGTTCTCGTTGGACCCCAATCATCCGCTTGCGCGTGGTGTGGACTGCGAACTTCCCGAGGTCAGAAGCGATCCACTTGCGACCTAACTTCTCGGCGACGGCTGCGGTAGTACCAGAACCGACGAAGAAGTCAGCGACGAGGTCGCCTTCGTTGGACGATGCACGGATGATGCGGGACAGAAGGTTCTCGTTTTTCTGGGTGGAATAGCCGGTCTTTTCGGTGTTGAAGCTCATGATTTGGATGGAATCCATCCGATCGATGTCGCTGGCGTTCCATGTGTCTTCGATCGGATAGCCGGGGCCGTCCGGCTTCTTGCCATCGCGCCGAACGTAGTCTTCGGCGTAAGGGATGTACTCCTTGTTGAAGGTGAAGCGATCCTGATCCTTCGTGTAGAAGAGGATCGTCTCGTGGTTTCGAATCCAGTTCTTGGCACGGGTCTTGTAACCCGACAGCCAGCCGATCCGCCAGATGATCTCTCTCTGAAAGTTGGGAGCGCCGAATACCTCATCGAGGGCAAGGCGAAGAAGAGCGGTTACGCGCCAGTCGCAGTGCACGTAGATGCTCGCGTCCGCAGCCAGGAGGTCGCGCATCGCGAGAAGGCGTTCATACATCATGGCGATGAACGAGTCGGCCCCATGCCCCCAGGTATCGCGGTAGGCAATCTCTTCGAGGACGTTCGGCTTCTTGGTGAACGTCTCATCACCGATCTCGATATCCATCGAGAAGTCGGCACCGACATCGAAGGGTGGGTCGATGTAGATGAGCTTGATACCGCCCTGTCGCTCGATGTCCTCGCGCATCGGGCCACTCTTCAATGAAGAGAGGACGAGCTTGTTGTCCCCCCAAATCAGCTTGTTCGTCCAGCCCTGCAGGTGCCGGCCGCGGGCGTCGAGGTCAAAGAGCATCCCCTGCAGCCGCGTATCCTTCTCCGCGCGTGGCTCATCTACCTGCTCGATAACCTGGAATGGCAGAACGACGTTCGTCACGTCGCTGGTCTTCCCGTTCCAGACGAGCTCGACCTCTCGCTTGTCCTCGAAGAGGAGGAAGCGGTACTTGTCGGGGAGAGGCTTGTCCGCCTCTAGGTAGCGGATGATCTCCTGCTGCTCCTGTTCGGTGAGATGAGGCATGGGCGTATCTCCTGGCCGAGGCATCGCATCGGTGTATCGAGCGCTTGGCCTTCTCAGCCGACTCGCACACTACCGGATGCGCGAGCACCTAAGCGTGGTGTGCATCATTCGCGCTAGCGGGTCAAGGCTCGCCGTAGGCGACGGCGCAGCCGCGTGGCCTTGATGCGCGGGTAGGGCGACATACCCTCGGGACAGGGGGCCGAGCCGCGCGGAGCGCGAGCCGGCCCCGGTCCCTGAAACGTCCGCTCACCGGCACTTAGGTCGAAAGCGCCCTCGTCGGGGGTCATTCGCGCCGCATCGCGTGCCCGCCATAACCCGCAGGAACGTATTACTAATCCGCATTTGCCTTATGTCTATTGACGCGCCCTTGTGAGGCGAACAATAGTTCTGTCCGTGACGCGGAGCTCGCATCCGGCGAGGCAGTTGCGGGAGGCAACCTAGATGACCACGGAATCAACCGCACCCCCCACCACTAACAGGGGGGTGCATTGGA
>CAIXBH010000242.1 GCA_903917615.1 uncultured Chloroflexota bacterium
CCGCGGCGATGGCGCGCTGCCAGCGGAGCGTGGCATGCCAGAGCAGGAACCCAGGGCTGTCACCCGGCTGCTCAGCCATCAGCCCTCCGCTCGCCGCGCGAGGGCCTCGAGGACCTGCGGGAAGTCACCGCTGATCTGCGGGCCCAGCTCAGGCCCCATCGCGTCGGCGTCCGGCCCGGTGATCTCCATGCCGTAGACGATACGCGTGCGACCGGGCGCGATCGCCTCCGCGCGGTGGATCCTGCGGACCACGATCGCGCCGAGGTCAGCCTCGTCGATGAAGACCTCCGGCTCGACCGCCTCGGCGATCGTGAGGTCGATCGTGTCGCCTCCGACGGACCGCATCCGGATGGCACTGCCCGGGGCGAAGGCGCCGAGGAGCTCCGCGCCCTCGAGGTCGGCGTTCCACCGGCTCCAGTTCGGGACGTCCGCCCAGAGTTTCCAGATCGCCTCGGGAGCCGCGCTCGCCTCGATCGTGTGCTCAACGGACCACATCGTGTTGCCCTCCGCAGGTAATCGCTGCATAGATGATCTATGTAGAGATTATCTGCGCGAGGATAAACATGCAATCGCCGGCGACTGAAATTGGCCTACCGCGCGAATGAGCCGCCCAACACGCCCTCGATCTCGTCGAGGTGCTCCCGGCGATGGACGTACCGCCGCAGCAGCCAGGCCGCGTCGTGGTCCACGAGCAGCCGCTCCGCGCGCGCCAGCTCGAGGCTGCGAAGCCGCCCGTCGATGTCCTCGGCGGCGGCCAGCACCAGTTGCCGTGCGGCCGCGGTGTGGAGCGTGAGCGATTCGACCAGCAGGGCGTCGTTCAGGACGTCGTCGTACCACTGCGGCGGCTCGTGGATGTAGTCCGCGCCCGTCGCCCACCGCTCGAGATGCCCCAGGGCCATCCGCTCCCAGAACGCGAGGTGCGCGAGTTTGGCCGCGACGGTCCAGCGGTCGTGGACGATGCGCGACAACTCGCCAGATTCGAGCCGAGCCACGAGCGCGACGAGGCGTACCCGCTCGCGGTCATTCTCGTCTAGCGCATCCGTCGCAGCGGTCATGTACGTGTCCGGTGTTGATCCCCTCGCCCCCGGGGAGAGGGTTGGGGCGAGGGCGAGGCGCGCGCTGCGCGCCCTTCCGACGCTACTTCGCGCCGGCCTTCGCGAGCCGCTTCGAGGTGATGAACCGCCCGGCGAACGCCGCCGGGCCGAGCATCGCGTGCATCGGGGGGCCGAGCGTGTACGTGAGCGCGTCGTAGGAGGTCTCGCCGCGGATGAGCCGGCAGGCACCTTCCCAGAACTTGCCGCTGTGCTGCATCAGCCAGACAAACGGCCCCGGCGCGGTGTGGAAGATGTCCATGAGCGCCGTGGACGCCTCGATCTCCGGCATGAGTTCGCGCCGCACCGCCGCCTGGTAGCCCGCGAGCGACGAGGCGCTGCCGTCGAGGTAAGCGTGCGCTGCAGGCGCGACCGCGATCCCCGAGGCCAGCGCGGCGTAGATGCCCTCGCCCGAGAGCGGGTCGACGAGGCCGGCGGCGTCGCCGATGACGGCGGAGCCCATCGCCGCGATCGTCATGCCGGGGCGCTGCATCGGCAGGGTGTGCCCGCGCAGGCCCTCGACGCTGTCGGGGTCGAGGCCGTAGCGGAGGCACAGAGCGCGCAGGGCGGGGCGCAGGCGGTCGCCGGCGACGCTGCGCCAGCCGCCGACGCCGACGTTCACGTGGTCGCCCTTGGGGAATACCCAGCCGTAGCCGCCGGGCATGTCCCCGAAGTGCAGCGAGACCTGGCTGCGGAAGCGCGGCGGGACGCCGTCCGGGAAGCGAATGTTGCCCTCGAGCGCGACCGCGCCGTTCGTGATGCCGTCGTATCCGAGGCGATTCCCGACGATCCCGTTCGCGCCGTCCGCGCCGATCAATACGCGCGCACGATGCGTTTCGCCGCCCGCGGTGACCGTGTAGGTGCCGTCCCGCAGCCGCAGCACCTCGGTTACGTGCTGGCCGTCGCGGAACTCGACGCCGTCGATCTGCGCGCGTTCCACAAGGAACGCGTCGAGGCGGCGACGCTGAGTCATGTAGGTCAGCGGCGCCTTCGTCGTCCGCACGATCTCGCGGCCCTCACCCACGGTGAGGCGCGCCGCGCTCACGACGTCCTCGACGATCGGCTCGATGGAGAACGGCAGGAGCGCCGCGCAGCGCACGGTGACGCCGCCGCCACAGGGCTTGTCGCGCGGGAACTTCGCGCGGTCGAGCAGCAGCACACGCGCGCCCCTCGAGGCGATTTCGCGCGCGGCGGTGCTGCCCGCCGGCCCTGCCCCCACGACGATGACGTCGGTGTCCATGGGTTCGATGCTACCCCGCTCGTGGGCGAGGGTCAGGCGGCGCGGTGGATCGCGAACTGCAGCGCGGCAAGGAAGCCCACCTGCATTGCGATCGCGACGCCGAACGTGAGGCGCGCGACGACGCGATCCCACGCGTAGAGCGCGATCCCCAGCGCGAGGTCGAGGAGCAGCACCACCGAGGCCGAGCGCGGGATCATTGCGAGGAGGCCGCGGTCGTTGATCTCGGAGAGCGGCATCGCCTCGCTCGGCGGGAAGTGGACGGGGATGGTCGCCGGCAGCTGCGAGTACTGCACCGCGAGGGAGACCCACACCGCCGCGCAGACCGCCGTCGCGGCACCCGCGAGGATCCAGCCAGTGCGGTCCTCCCAGAAGCCCTGGAACGAGGCGAATGCTCGCTCTACGTGGTGCTTCACCTCGGCCGTCGGGCCGAGGTCCTGGCGCACCTGAATCTGACGCGCGAACGCCGCCGGGTCCGGCACCGAGATCGCATAGTTCTGCTCGCTCGTCATGACGTAGAGCACCTGCTCGGGCGTCTGGTGCGTCGAGTAGAAGAGCACGTCGCCGATGCGGCCGATGTTCGCCCGGCCGATGTGGTAGCCGAGCCAGGTCACGCCCTGCACGGCGGGCACGCCCACGGAGGTCCCTGGCACGAGGCGCTCGATTGCACCGAGCGGGATGACCTGCCTGGTCACCCCCCAGTGGATGACGAGCCCGTTCCGATCGAGGGCATAGGACAGGGTCAGCAGGGCGTACGTCCAGTAGGCGATGAGCCCGCCCACGCCGAGCGCCGCCACGGCGCCGAGCGTCGCCGCGAGGGTCAGCGGTCCGAAGTCGCGGTCGAGGCTGACGGTGAGCAGGAGCACGCCGATGCCGAGGGCCCACGCCACGAGGACGGATCCCACGAGCAGCCCAAGCGCGCGCGGCGGCTGGTAGAACATCCCGCCCAGTGTACGAGCCGAGATCGGTAGGCTCCGCGCCTGCTTGACCTTCAATCTGGTTGAAGGTCTAGCCTCGAGCCATGAAGGTTTCCGAACTCGCCCGCCAGGCTGGGGTCGCACCCAGCGCCGTCCGGTTCTACGAGGCCGAGGGCATTCTGCCGCCACCCGCCGCACCGGCTCCGGCTACCGCGACTACGGGGAGACCGACCTCTGCCGGCTGCGGATGCTCGTCTCGCTGCGTTCGCTGGGCCTCGAGCTTCCGGAGGCGGGGCGGCTCGCGGGCATGTGCGCCGATGGTCGCTGCGACGACATGGCGGTGGACCTCGTCCCGCTGGTCGCCGCGCGCCGGGCGGAGGTCGCGCGGATGCGCATGGAACTCGACCACCTCGATGCGGAGCTCAGGCGCCTGCAGTCGAGCATTGAGGCGGGCGAGGCGTTCACGTCGCCGTCCCGGGGCGATGACGGGACGGTGTCAGACATGTCCTGTTGCGAAGGAAGGAGTGCTGATGATCCCGCTGATTGTGATCGGTAACTGCGATTGTCCGTGCGACGAAGGCTGCTGCTAGCCGACGGACACAGAACGGGCCGGGGACGTCAGTCCCCGGCCCGTTCGTTCTTGCGTCTCGGAACGCTACCGCTGTGCGGTCACCTTCGCGCCCGCGAAGACCGGCGTGAGCCAGTCCATGTACTGCGGGAGGCGACCGGTGATCATCTTGAAGTAGAGGTCCTGGATCTGCGTGGCGACCGGGCCCGGGCGGCCGTTGCCGACCGGCACGCGGTCCACCTCCGGGAGCGGCGTCACGTGCGCCGCGGTGCCGGTCATGAAGACCTCGTCCGCGATGTAGAGCTCCGAGCGGTCGATGGAGCGGCGCTCCACCGACAGGCCGAGGTGCTCCTTCGCCAGCATCAGCACGGTGTCGAGGGTGATCCCCTCGAGAATGTTGTCGCTGGGCGAGGGGCTCACGATCACGCCGTTGCGGATCATCAGGATGTTCTCGCCGGAGCCCTCGGAGACGTGGCCGTCCTGGTTGAGCATGACCGCCTCGTCGAACCCGTTGAGGTTCGCCTCGGTCTTCGCCATGGCGTTGTTCACGTACAGGCCGGTCACCTTCGCGCGCGCCGGGATCTCGGTGTCGTCCACCCGGCGCCACGACGAGGTGCCCACGCGGGCGCCCGCGTCCGGGTCGAGGTAAGCGCCAAACGGCGTGACGAAGAGCAGGAAGTCATCTTCGAGGTTGTGCATGCGCACGCCCACCACCTTCGAGGCCTTGTAGACCATCGGGCGGATGTAGACGTCCTCGCGGTACCCGGAACGCTCCGCGACCTGCTGGACGAAGCCGCACAGCTCGTCGTCGGTGTACTTGATCTCCATGCGCATGATCTTGGCGCTCAGGCGGATGCGCTGGATGTGCTCGCGCACCTTGAAGAGGTAGAGCTCGCCCTGCTCCTCGTTCCAGTTGCCGCGTACACCCTCGAAGACGGCCGTCCCGTAGTTGAACGCGTGGGTCATGATGTTGATGTTCGCCTGCTCAAGCGGGACGAACTGACCCTCGAAGAACGCCGTCGGTGTGGCCATGCGAGGCTCCCTTTGCTCCGTGAAACGGGGCGCGCGGTCTGCGCGAAGTGGCCGAAATCATAGCCGCGTCATAACGCGCCCGACAACCGGCCAGCCAGGCGAACTGCTCGTATGATGCCACCGCACCAGCACATCACGAAGGAGACACCGATGCCCCGACTCATGGAGACCTTCACCATCGGCGGCATGCCGATTACCGCGCTCTCGGACGGCGCACCTGAGCGCGCCCTCGGCGGCTTCTTCAACAACGTCGACCCGGCACTCTGGACGGCAGCACTCGGCATCAAGAGCCCGGACGACCTCGTGCCCTTCAACTTCGGGGTTTTCCTGCTCCGGACCGAGGGCCACACGGTCCTCATCGACTCCGGCTTTGGCCCGCCCGCACGGGCGATGGGTGCGCCCGGCGGCGCAGAGCTGCCCGACCGCCTGCGCGAGGCCGGTGTGGGGCTCGATGAGGTCACGGACATCATCCACACGCACCTGCACGGCGACCACATCGGCTGGAACGTCGTGGACGGCAAACTCACGTTCCCGAACGCGACGATCCGCGTCGCCCAGAAGGAGCTGGACTTCTGGCTCAACCCGGCCTCTGGCAGCGGTGACCGGTTCGATGTCGCGCGCGCCCAGACCGTGCCGGCGCAGGCAGCCGGGCACCTCGAGACCTTTGCCGGGGACGGCGAGATCCTGCCAGGCCTGACCGCGATCCCGACGCCGGGACACACGCCCGGCCACACCTCGATCATGGTCTCGGTGCAGAACGAGCACGTCCTGATCGTCGGCGACGCGGCGCACCACCCCGTCCACTTCGAGCACCACGACTGGATCCCCGGCGTCGACCTCGACCCCGCGGAGTCCTCGAGGTCGCGCGCGAAGTTGAGCGCCCTCGCCGCCGACCGCGACGCGGTCGTCACCGGCGGCCACTTCCCGATCCTCACACTCGGCCACGTCCGCCGCGTCGCGGGTGGCTACAAGTGGGAGGGCATCAACCGCCCGTAGCAGGTGCTGAAGCCCCATCCCCTTCGACGGGGAGGGGGGCGGTTACGGGGCCGTCAGCCCCTCGAGGGGGTCTGGGCCCAGCGCGCTACGCCTTCGCGCCGCCCGCCTGCGCCTTGAAGTCCGCGATGATCGGCTGCGCGGTGCGGAACGCCTCGACGCCCGCGGGGAAGCCGGCGTAGCCGGACATGTGGATGAAGGTCTCGGCGATCTCCTCCGGCGTGGCGCCGTTGCGGAGCGCACCCCGCGTGTGCGACGCGAGCTCGGTCGAGCGGCCCAGTACCGCGAGGATCGCGATCGTGAGTAGGCTCCGCGTCTTCCGGTCGAGGCCGGGGCGGTTCCAGAGGTCGTTCCATGCGTGCTCGGTCAGCAGGCGCTGCCACGGCAGGGTGAACTCGTCACCGCTTTCGAAGGCGCGGTCGACGTACTCGGAGCCGAGCACCTCACGCCGCGTCTGCAGGCCCTGCTCAAATCGCTCGTCGTCAGCCATGTCGCCTCCCGAACCGTCCGTCGCGTGTTGCGGGGGGCATCGTACCGCTCATGCTGCGGCGCTCAGACAGCACGCAGCCTCGGGAAGACGGTCGCACCGATCGCGCAGGTGACGAGGACGATGGTGCCGGCGAGCGCGAAGGCGAAGGTCACCGAGGTCGCGTCCGCGAGCGCGCCGAGGGTGAGCGGCCCGACGATCCACCCGAAGCCGATCGCCACGTTCCACGCGCCGAGGACCCGCCCGCGCAGTCCGTCCTCGACGCTCTGCTGCAGCATGATCCACTCGAGCGCATCGATCATCGCTGCGGAGCAGCCGATGCCAGCCGCGGCGATCAACGACACGACGTACCAGGGCGCGGCGCCGATCACGACCATCATCGCGCCGAAGGTCCCGAAGACGGTGAGGAACACCACGCCGAGCCGGATCCGGTCGGCGTAGGCGGCGAGGAACAGCAGCCCCACGATGCCGCCCAGCGCCGGTGCCGCGCTGAGCCCGCCGAGGCCGGTCGGGCCGACGTGCGCGATGCGGTCCGCCACCGCGGGGATCAGCGCGTAGTACGAGTAGCCGAAGACCTCGACCACGACCATCAGCCCGAGCAGGATCGCCACCAGCGGCACGCGTCCGACCGTCCGCAGTCCGTGCAGCGTGTCGCGTAGCAACGACAGCCGCGCGCGCCCGTGTCGCGCCGAGGGCTCCTCGATGCGGAGGTAGGAGAACGCCGCGAGCGATGTCGCGCATGCCGCGATGCCGAGGGCGAACGTGGGGCCGAGCGTGCCGATGATGACACCGCTGCCGACTGCGGCGACCGCTGCCACCGCTCGCTGCCCCATCGACACGAGGCTGATCGCCTGCGCACGTCGCTCGGGTCCGACGAGATCGCCCGAGAGCGTCTGCTGACAGGCGAACTGCATCGCCTGTCCGGTGCCACCGATCGCGATGACGGTGAAGATCAGCGCCACGTGCGAGACGCCGCCGTGCACGAGGAGCGCCATCGCCGCGATCGTGCAGGAGCGGATGCCGATCGCGGTCGCGAGGATCTTCGGCCGCGGCGAACTATCGGCGACCGCGCCTGCGAACGGTCCGATGAAGAAGCCCGGCCCCATCTGCACGGAGACGGCGGCGGAGGTCAGGAACGCCGACTGGGTGACGTGGAAGATGTACCAGCCGACGGCGACGCGATCGATCCACTGCGCGGTCGCCGCGAGCACCGCTGCGGTCCAGAGCGAGCGGAACCCCGGCGTGCTGAACGGTTCCGCGATCCGTCGAGCGGTGGCGTAGCTGGTCACCGGTGCTCCGCCCTCCTGATCGGTGACCGCATCTTGAGCACCGTCCTCGAACCGTAGGCAGCGCACGTTACGTAGGGATGACCTTCATGCCTCAGAACTCGCACAGCCCGCCCAGCCGCGCCGGTCGAATGCGTACGCGGCGCGGCGGGCGCATCTGCGCCGCGCGTGGCATGCTCCCTGTATGACGACAGGCGAGAGCATTCCATCTGGCGCACGGTTTCGCGTGGGCGGCGTCGATCTCACGGTCGTCAACGACGGTGAGTTCGCCATGGACGCCGGTGCGACGTTCGGCATCGTGCCGCGGCTCCTGTGGGAGCGCGAGGCGCCGCCGATGGACGTGCGTTACCGCATTCCCCTCGGCCTGAACTGCCTGCTGCTTCGGTCGAGGGGCAAGACGATCCTGATCGAGACGGGCATCGGCGGAAAGCCGGGCGACCGCGACACGGCCACGCCCGCCGAGCAGGGCACGCTCCTGACCTCGCTCGCCGCGTTGGACGTCGCGCCCGAAGACATCGACATCGTCGTCAACACCCACCTCCATGCGGACCACTGCGGCTGGAATACGAGCGCAAGCGCCGAGGGCGCACTGGCGCCAACGTTCCCGAACGCCACCTACGTCATCAACGGCGCGGAGTGGGAGGCGGCGACGCACCCGAACGAGCGCACGCGCGCGACGTACCTCGCGCGGAACCTCGATCCGATCGCGGATCGCCTGACCCTGGTCGAGGGCGAGCACGCGATCACGGACGAGGTGATCTTCGTCCCGGCGCCCGGACACAGCGCGGGACACAGTGCGGTCGCAATTCGCTCCGGGCAGGACGAGGCGCTGTACCTCGGCGACCTCGCGCAGCATCGCGTGCAGCTCGAGCGCACGGCATGGGTGTCGGCCTTCGACCTCATGCCGCTCGTATCGATGGACACGAAGCGCCGGCTCATGGACGAGGCGATCGACAGGGGTTCGCTCATCGTCTTCTGCCACGGCGACTACCCGGGCGCCGGCCGCATGACCCGCACGCCGCAGGGGTTCCGCAAGTGGGTCGTCGAGCCGCCCATCGGCCAGGGGAACGAGCCGCACGACCACGGCGCCGGCCCCCACACGCACGCATGAACTTCCTCCCCGTCATCCAGCCCGATGGCTCCGGTGGTGAGTTGCGCACGAACGTGCTGCCTCTGGCCGCGCTGCACCTCAAGGCGAAGTGGCACCCCGCGCCCGTGCACTCGTTCACGCTGCCGCTCTGGTACGCGGGCACGTACGACGAGCAGGAGGCCGCTCGCACACGCGCAGTGATCTTCGACCGCTCGTACCTCGGCCGGTTCTACGTCACCGGCGAGCGCGCCGCCGAGCTGCTCGCGCGCGTATTCGCGACCGACACGCGGCGCATCCCCGTCGGTGCGATCCGTCGAGGCGTCGTGTGCCGCGTCGACGGGACGATCTTCGACATCGCGACGCTCTATCACCTCGACGAGGGGCGCTGGTTCATCGTCAGCGGCCCGCGCGCGCAGACCGCGCTGATGGAGGCGATCGAGGCGGAGACGCATCCCGGCCACGAGGTCGAGGTGCGCGACCGCCTCACGGGCTCCGTGTTGCTCGCCGTGCACGGGCCTGAGGCCGCACAGCGCCTCGAGGCGGTGATCGGGCAGACGATCCCGTCCGCGGTGCCGCTCGGCGAGGCGCACGAGATCCTGCTGGGCGGCTATCGCGCGCTCGTCGCGCACCACAGCGAGCTCGGCGAGGACGGCTACGAGTTCCTCGTCTCGCCCGAGGTGGGCGAGCACCTCTGGGAGAACGCGCTGACCGCGGGCATCGAGCCCGCCGGCCTCGCCGCGTACGACACGATGCGGATCGAGGTCGGCGCGATCGAGGCGCCGACCGAGACCCCGCCGCCCGCGACCCCATTGCATGCCGGCCTCGGCGCACTCGTCGACCTCGACAACCCTGACGGCTCGCCCCGCGACTTCTCGGGTGCGGACGCGCTGCGCCAGGTGCCCGCGACGCCCGAGCGCGTGCTGCAGGGACTGCGCATCGAGGGCAAGCGCCTCGCGAAGCGCGGCTCGCGCGTCACGGCGAACGGCCGCGACGTGGGCGCCTGTGTGAACGCGGTCTACTCGCCCGTCCTCGGCACCGGTATCGCGCTCGCGTATCTGCCGACGGGCCTCGTCAACGTCGCGGTCGACACGGACGGCATCCCGCAGCCCGCCACGGTCGTCCCGCTTCCGTTCGTCGACGGGCCGCGCGGAGCGATTGTCGCGAAGTAGACTCCCGGCGTGAGAACTGAGCTGCTCGTGCTTGGGCTGCTTTCACTTGCCGCATGCGCGTGCGTCGATCCACACGCGACTGCGGAAGTCCCCCTAGCTTCCCCAACGGCTTATAAGCTCCCCGAGAACCTCATCTATTCTCCGCCTCCTCCACCCACGCCGACTCCTTCACCAACCTGCGCAGAGCGAATCGCGCGGTGGGACTCGGATGCGCAGCAGAGTCCAACCGCCTGGCAGGCTCAGATGGTTCCGAACTCGCCGATGGTGGGGCAACCGGTGCGTATTTCTATCGTCGCGCAGCCGACCACCGCGAGCGCGCTCCAGTTTCCCGCTGGGACCTATCTAGTGAGTGCGACTCTCTACGCTTCCGGGATAGATGGGGGCGCGGTCGACCTGCGGCAACTTACGACCGTCAACGTTGGATCTGACGGCAAATTTGATGCTGCGCTCATATGGCCGACAGGCTTTCCAAGTGGAGCATGCGCGCTTGTCTTCATCGCTCAGGACGTACCGCGCGGGATTCTGATTCAGGCGCGTCCGTTCGTCGAACCCTAGCGCTATCGCTCGAGTGGCACCTCAGCAGCGAGGGCGTGCATGTTGCCTTCGCCGTCGTGGAAGAACGCCATCCACAACTCCATGCGCTCATCGCGATGCACGATGTGCGGCCCCGCCTCGAAGTTCACGCCCTTGGAGAGCAGCGCTGCGTGCGCGTCCTCGACGTTCGGCACGCGGAAATACAGCACGGAGGCGTGCTTAGCGAATCCGGCATCCTCGGGTACCTCGATCATCAGGCGGACGCCGTCGAGGTTGAAGAACGCGAGGTTGCCGGCCTGAAAGAGGAACGGCACGCCAAGGGTGTCGCGGTAGAACTCCACCGCGCGCTCGATGTCCTGTACGGGCATCGCGATTTGCATCAGCGGTCCGAGAGGCTGCATCGGCGTCGTCGTCATCGCCTGCTCTCCTTCCGGCTCCTCCCCCTCCCCCCTTGCGGGGGAGGGTTGGGGTGGGGGGATCCGGATCTACTGAATCGCCGGCGCGATCAGGTCCGGCGTGACGTCGGCGATCGTTCGCGTGCCCGCGAGGCGCATCGCACGCTCGAAGTCCTCGCGCAGGATCTGCAGCATCCGCCGCACGCCCGCCTCGCCACCCACGGTGAGCGACCACAGCACGGGGCGTCCGATGAGCACCGCGTCCGCGCCCAGCGCCACCGCCTTCAGGATGTCGGTGCCTCGACGCACCCCGCCGTCGACGAGCACCGCGCCGCGCCCATCCACCGCGGCCACGACCTCGGGCAGTGCGTCGATGGTGGCGATTGACGTGTCGAGCTGGCGCCCGCCGTGGTTCGAGACGACGACGCCGGCTGCGCCCGCGTCCATTCCTCGCGCCGCGTCGTCGCCGCGCACGATGCCCTTCAGCAGCACCGGCAACTTCGTGACGGCTGCGAGCCAGTCGAGGTCCTTCCACGAGAAGGATGGATCGACCTGGTCGGCGAAGAACTGCAGCAGGCCGGACTCCGCGCGATCGGATCGCACGCCACCGGCCAGCCGGTCGAGGTTGGGCATCGACAGCCCGGGCGGCAGCGCGAAGGCATTCCGTGCGTCGCGTTCGCGGCGGCCGAGGACCGGCGCGTCCACGGTGAGGGCGATGGCGGTGCAGCCGGTCGCCTCCGCGTGCTGCACGATGTCGCGCGTCAGCTCGCGGTCGCGGAACACGTACAGCTGCATCCAGCGAGACCCGTCCGGCACCGCCGCAGCGATCTCGTCGAGGCTCGACGTGGACAGCGTGCTGATCCCCTGTGTGACGCCCTCGGCGTGGGCGGCACGCGCGACGGCCACCTCGCCTTCCGGGTTCGCGAGGCGCATGAACGCCGTCGGGGCGATCACCAGCGGCCAGGGGTGCGTCCGGCCGAGGAACGTGGTCGAGGTGTCGAGATCGCCGACGTCGGCCAGCACGTGGTAGCGGACGCGGAGCCGGTCGTACGCCTCGCGGTTGTCGCGCAGCGTGATCTCGTCGAGCGCGCCGGACATGTAGTAGTCGCGCGCCATCGGCGGCAACTGCGCGAGGGCCGCCTGCTCGTACTCGAAGATGTTCAGCGGCTCGTCCGTCATGCGTGCTCCCTCGGGCCCATCAATACCACGCGATCACCGGGTTTCCCCACTGGAACGGCCGCGTGAGCACGTGCCCGAGGTGCAGCGCCGCCGCGGTCTCGCGGAGCGCCTCCTCCACGGGCTCGGTCAGCTCAAGGCGGTAGCCGACGTTCTGCGCGTACATCTCGACGATCCAGGTATCGACGTAGACGATCCGTCCTCGCGCCGGCGGCAGCAGTGCAGCCGCCTCGCGGACATGGTCGGCCGCCGCGCGCGCGATGGCTGCGTCCGGCGGATGGACGCCGCGCCGAAGCGGTTCCGCGCCCGGCGCGGGGCGGAGTCGCACCGGCAGGACATAGGCGTCGTGTGCCGCCACGTGGATGCGCAGCCGGCCGGCCTCGATGCTCGCGCCCTCGACGGCGGGCTCGAAGCGCGGGGGGCCGAGGTGCGCCGCAGCCCAGGCGAACGCGCTCGCCTCCGAGCAGACGTCCTGCACCGCCTCGTCGCCGTCGCCCGCGCATCGCTCGGGGCCATGCGCCGCGACGAGGCGAGTAGTGAAGCGCGCGACGTCCGCCGAGTCGTCGACGGCATCCAGGGCGCGGCCCAGCCAGTAGAAGGGCGGGTGGTGCTCCTCGCCCTGGCTCTTCGCGAGCGCGATCCAGCAGTGGCCGGCGCTCGTGCCCGGGCCGCGGAGCGGCTGGGCCGCGATCGCGGGAAAGAGACGGTCGAGGCGCGCGGGGAGGCCCATGGGTGGCATGCCGCGATGGTAGGGCCGCGCGGCCTCATCACGCTGCGACGCAGGCGTCCCGTGTAGGATCGCGGCTCGTTGCGCCATGCCGTACGTTGGGCCTGCATCGGGCCCCGGCACGACGCGGATCGATCGCGGGACGCGCGGAAATCGAGGAACAGCGTGATTCAGGACCTGGCCCTGGACGGCAAGGCCGTCGTCATCACCGGGGGAAGTCACGGCATCGGCCGGGGCATGGCCCTCGCCTGCGCGGAGGCGGGCGCCGGCGTCGTGATCGCCGCTCGCGGTCAGGAGCGCATCGACGAGGTGGTCGCCGAGATCCGCGCGGCGGGCGGCAAGGCCATCGGCGTGCCGACGGACGCCACCAACCGCCAGCAGGTGGACGCGCTCGTCGCGGCCTGCGTGAGCGAATACGGCAAGATCGACGCGATGTTCGCGCACGCCGGCGGCAGCGGCGGCGGCCCGCAGAGCGACGCGCCCTTCTGGGAGTACCCGGACGAGGCGTTCGAAGGCGCGGTCATCGGCAACCTGATGTCCTCCTTCTACTCCTGCCGCGCCGCCGCGAAGGCGATGGTCGAGCAGGGCACGGGCGGCTCCCTCGTCATGACGGCGACCGCCGGCGCGGTGCGGGCCAGCCAGCGCTGGGCCTACGCGACCTCGAAGGGCGCGCTGCTGTCCATGACCAAGGTGCTCGCTGGCCGCCTCGGGCCACAGGGGATCCGCGCGAACGTGCTGCTCCCGGGCATGATCGCGACCTCCGAGGCCACGACCGAACAGGAGCGCGCGATCCGCGAGCAGCGCGGCATGTTCACGCCGGCGGGTCGTGTCGGCATGGGCGCCGACTTCGGTGCGCTGGCGGTCTACCTCGTGTCCGACGCCTCCAAGTACGTCACCGGCCAGCAGTTCCTGGTGGATGGCGGGATGGTCAACGGCGGCGTCGCGCCGCCCTTCTACACGCCGCAGCACGAGATCTAGCCAGGGATCCAGGGAAGGTCGACGAGATGCCGCTGGAACACCGGTTCAGCCTCGCGGGCAAGAAGACGATGGTGATCGGCGCAGAGACGCCCGCGGGAGGTGCCATCGCGCGCGCCTACGCCGAGGCCGGCGCGGACGTCGCGCTGTGCGCGCTGACGGCGGACGACGCGGTGTTGAAGGCTCGCGCTGTGAAGCGTGACATCGAGGCGATGGGCCGCACCGCGACCGAGTACGTCATGGACGTGACGCTCGGCAAGAACGTGCAGGTCACGACGCGCCAGATCGCCAAGGAGCTGGGCGGCCTCGACGCCGTCGCGTCAGCGCCGGACCTCTTCCTCGCGAAGCCGATCGAGAAGATCAGCGACAGCGAGCTCCAGCGCGTCATGCAGATGAACTTCACTTCGCAGTTCTTCGTCGTACGCACAGCGGTCGAGGAGTTCCGCCGCGCGAAGGCGCCCGGGCGAATCGTCCTGGTCACGAGCGTGCTGCACGAGCGCGGCATGATGAACGTGTCGGCGTACTCCGCGGCCGCGGGCGCGGTCGCGAGCCTCATCCGCTCCGCCGGGCACGAGCTGTCCCACGAGAACATCACCGTGAACGGCATTGGGCTGGGGTGGATGGACTGGATGGATGACCGCCTCACGCCCGGCGACGAGAATGCCGACCGCGCGCGACGCTTCCCGATGCTCCGGCGCATGGGCACCGCGGAGGACCTCGGCGGGCTGGCGGTGCTGCTCTCGGCCGAGGAGTCCGCGCCCTACATCACCGGCCAGGTGCTCGCCGTCGACGGCGGGCTGACTCAGCACCAGTAGTCCCATGGCCGACACGAGCGCGCTGCGCGGAACACACGCCGTCGTCACCGGCGCGACCACGCCGCTTGCGCGCGTGGTCGCCGTCGCGCTGGCCGAGGCGGGCGCGACGGTGTCCGTCACAACGGTCGCCGCCGTCCTCGCCGAGGAGGTGCAGGCCAACTCGATCCTGAACGAGACGTGGTCCGCCGGGTCGCAGGGCCAGGCGAAGACCGTCGACCTTGCCTCGGCGGCTTCCGTCGAGGATGCCTTCGAGGCGCTCGAGCGGGAGGTCGCGCCGATCGATCTGCTCGCGAACGTGCTCGCCGTGCCGGCGGACGCGGACGCAACAGGCATGGCATCGGCGTGCGAGGCCGCTGCCGCGCGGATGCTGAGGCGCGGTCGAGGGCGCATCGTGAACGTCGTGCCGGCGGAGGCCTCCCCGGCTGGCCGCGCGGCCGTGGTCGCGCTCTCGCAGCGCCTCGCCGCTGAGGCGGGCGGGCGCGGGGTCGAGGTCTGCACGATCGCCGTCGACGGGGCCGCACCGCTGGAGCTGCGCGCCGCGCTGGTTGCCGTTGCGGCCGGCACCGCAGGCGTGGACGTGGGTGCCACGATCGGGGCGCGCGGATGACGACGCCCGAGGACGACCGCCCGCGCGGCATCGAGCCGCCGCCGCCCGTGCAGCCTCGGGCGCTGCCGCCCATCGTGCGGCCGCCGCTCGGTCAGGCCGGGCCGCACTGGGGTGGTGACGGCGCGTTCAGTCGCAACCTTGATGCGGACATGCGCGCCCGGGCGGCGGAACGCGCCGCGATTGCCGCGCGCACATTCGAGCCGAGTCCCACCGCGCGTACGGAGATGGTGCTTCCGCCGGGCATCGAACTCGCCTCGTTCCCGCGCCGGATGGCGGCCTGGACGATCGATTACCTGATCAAGACGCTCATCCTCGAGATCGTGCTGATCGCGGCAGGGATCACCTCGACCGCGTTCCCCCCGCCGGCGGAGGTGCTAATCCCGGCTCAACTCCTGAGCCGCGGGTACGACTTCATCTTCTTCATCCAGGGACGCTCGCCGGGGGCGTGGATGCTGGGCATTCGCATCGCCCGGCTCGAAGACAGCGGCGAGCCGGGTGTCGGACGGGCGCTGCTGCGCACCTTCGGTGCGTTCCTGAGCGAGACCGCACTCTTCGTCGGGTTCGTCGTCGCGCTGTTCAGCCGGCGGCGTCAGACGTGGCAGGACCGCATCGCCCGCACGATCGTCGTGACCGCGATTCGCCCGCCGCGGCGCTAGCGCGTCGCCTCCCAGGGGAGCGCGCGCGGCTGGAGCACCTGCCGCATTGCGCCGTCCCCCGCGATCGCGATGAGGTCGATGCCGCCATAGGCCGCCGGGTTCATCCCGCGCAGCGCCGCCGTCGCCAGCTCCTCCTTCAGATGCGTCACGGCGCCGATGACCGCAAGCGCATGCAGGTCGAGCGGGATGCCGGCTGCCTCGGCTGCGGCGCGTGCCTCGATCCCTCGCTGGACGTGCCGCCGGAGCATCCGGCGGACGGGCGCGCCCTCCAGCGGATCGAGGTCGGGTGGGGCGGCGATCACGGTGACCCCCTCGGGTGCACTCGCGCTCAGCCGTGAGACGACCCACGTGTCGTGGACTGCGACGGTCGTGACCTGCTCGGGTTGGAGCATGGCGGCCTGATCCCGCACGAGGGAGACGATGATCGCGACCTCGGCCTCCTGCTCCGGGAGCCGGCACAGGTCGCGCGCGTCGAGGTGGTACGCGCCCGGTAGTCCCTCGGAGAGCGTCGTCCATTCCGGTGCGAGGCCGCCGGTCACGGACATGTACGCCCCGTCGTTCTGGATCTTCGCCAGGTGCACGGTCACCGGGATGCGCACCTCTCGCCGATCTCCCGGAGCGAGGCCGGCGAGCCCCTTCGCGAGCGAGACGCGGAGGCTGGAGAACGCTGGCTCCGCGACCGGAAGCGCTGCCTTCGGGGGCACCCAGACCACGTACGCGCCGGGCTCGATCGCGCGGTCGGTCATCAGGTCCGCCGTCAGCGCCTCCGCGAGGTCGTCCGCGCCCGCTGGTGCAGCGTCCGGCTCCCACAGCGCGCCGATGGTCACGCCCACGCGCCGCTCGCGCTGCGTCAGGATCGCGTCGAAGGGGGCAGCGTCCTCGTCGGACACGCGGAAGGTGCGGAAGTAGCGCTCGCTCGTCCAGGTGGCGAGCAGGTCGAGGGCGGCGCGACGCGGCGGGGTGAGCGGCATCGTTCGAGGCTACGCGCGCGCGGCGTTCCGCGCTGCTCGCGCGGCGGCGCGGCGGTCGAGGATCGGCAGCAGCCCGAAATCGACCACATCCCATCCGATCGCACCATTCGCCGCGAGGAACAGGACGGCACCGCCCGCCTTCAGCGCCAGTGCAAACAGCGTCCAGTCGTTGCCGGTGCGTTGCAGCACCATTACCGCCGCGACATCGAGGACGAACAGCACGGCGATGATTCCCACCCGCCGCCAGTGGCGGACGTACTGCGTGAGGGTGGCGAGCAGCCCGCCGCCAATCGCGACGGTGCTCGCAATGATGCTGAGGAGCGGGGTGCCCTCGTACCTCCAGAGTTGGAGCGCCGCCACGACCACAGTGAAGAGCGCCGCGGGCGCAAGGGCCGCGATCGCGATGCTGGGCAGGTCTGCGCGCTTGAATCGCATCACGTCCCCCGGAACTTGGGCTCGACGCGCTCGGCTAGATGTTGGAGCGGGATTGGCCGCCGTCGACGTTCAGGCTGGCACCGACGATCCACGAGGCGCGCGGCGAGCACAGGAATACCACCGCAGCGGCGAGCTCGTCCGCCCGGCCGAAGCGGCCCGCCGGGAGGTTCTGCTCGATGAACCGCGCCATGACCTCGGGTTCGTCGCGGAGGCGCCGCCCCCAGGAGCCACCCTCGAAGGCGATGGAGCCGGGCGCGACGTTGTTCACGCGGATGCCCGAGCGGATCCAGTCGAGCGCATAGGACTTCGACATCGCGATCTGCGCTGACTTCGTGGCGTTGTACTGGGCCGGCCCACCGCTCTCTCGCCCGTAGATGGACGAGATGTTCACGACGGCGCCCTGTCCGGAGGCCTGCAGGTGCGGCTTGGCCAGCTCCATCATGCGCAGTGCCGACGTGACGTTGAGGTCGAAAGAGCCACGGAACTGCTCGGCCAGGTCGCCCTGGCGCACGGTGCCGCCCGCGTTGTTCACCAGCACGTCCACGCCGCCGTAGGCTTCGACTGCGGTGCGCACCATGCGCTCCGCGTCGGCGGCGTCGGTGACATCGCCCGCGACGGCGACGACCTCGGCGCCTGCGGCGCGCAACTCCGCTGCGGTCGCCTCGAGGGCGTCCGCTCCCCGTGCGCAGATCGTGAGCCGCGCGCCCTCGGCAGCGAGACCCGCCGCGATCGCGCGGCCGAGGCCGCGGCTCGCGCCGGTGA